>CAJBRT010000195.1 GCA_903958045.1 uncultured Bacteroidota bacterium
AAACATTTGTATTTCTGGTTTTTGGCGTTGTCGGCATTGGTATAACCAAATTCCGATGCCAAAGCTTGCATGTCCATTTTTTGAAGGTAGTAGCCTTCTAATAGACTTTTACAAGGTTCTCCTAAGCTTTTCAGCGCCCGGTCCATAATGTCGAAGGCGGCGTCGTGCTTAGCGTGCTGTTCAAGGTCATCCTCCACAGAAATGGTTTCTTCCAAATTATCAACCGGTTGCGAGAAACGCCCCATTTGTTGCAATTTTTTGAGCCAAAGCCTGCGGCAAACGGAGTAAACGTAGGTTTTAATTTGACAGGTTAATACAAAAGACCCTGATTGTGCTTTTTCATATAGGGCAATCATTGCTTCCTGAAAAACGTCCCGTGCATCGTCGTAAGAGCCATTATTGGCCAAAATAAAGGCCTGGATGGTACTGAAGTTCTCTTTGTAGAGTTGTTCAATAACGGCTGAGTCATTGCTGGCTAGCCCCCTTAATAATGCTTGTTCGTTACTCGTAGCTTTCACTAAATACTGCTTTTAATACGCGTTAGGGCATAAAAGTAACCCAATATAGCCCGAAATCTTTTTTTTCAAAAAAAAAGGAGGTTTCGTGGGTTACCTTTTTACCCCTTCCGGTATCAATAGGCACATTCATTCAAACAAAAACCCAAAAAAATGAAAAAAGTATTCGCAATTTTAGCTGTAGTAGCTTTCGTAGCATGTAATTCAGGTGAAAACAAAGAAGCAACTGCTGACACAACTGCTGTTGACACAACTGCAACTGTATCTATGGATACCACTGCTGTTGACACAACTGCTGCTGCTGTTGATACAACTAAGCACTAATTAGTAAAAACATTCGCTAGATTGTTTAGGCCCTAAACGGCCAAAACTAGCTTGCCGGTTTTAACAATCTTCAAGATTTTCATATGGCAAGCAATCGTAAATAGCCTTCTTGTTTCTACAAGAGGGCTTATTTTTTATAAGTAGTAATTTTGGTTTTTTGTGTGATCTAATCGCAAAAGCCTATAATAACTAAAGTTTGTTAGCATAATTTTTTTGATCCCTTTTTTAATCAAGCGTTTTTTTACGTATATTTGAAAAGAGATGAGCACATTAATTTTAAATACTTGGTTTAGTTTCTATTACTATTACTTCTTTCCAAAAAGGAGCCGGGTATTATATGTATTAGCGTAATAAAAATTTTTACATACAATCCCGGCCAACTGGCCGGGATTTTTTTTAAGCATATGCCAACAAAAAATAAAATAACAAGAAAGCCTGTAAACGAACTGGGTATAGCTATTCAGGGTTACGAAGGGAGTTTCCATCAGGTAGCAGCGCGTACTATTTTTGGTAAAGAGGTGGCTGTGGTGCCCTGTGCTACATTTAGTGCACTCATTAAAAAAGCAGAAAATAAAAAAGAATCGGCAGGTGCCATGATGGCGATCGAAAATTCTATTGCGGGTAGTATTTTGCCCAACTATAATTTACTGCTCCGCTCTACATTAAAAGTTACTGGCGAAGTTTATTTATCAATTAGTCAAAATTTACTTGTTAATAGGGGTGTGAAATTATCAGATATTAAAGAAGTGCATAGTCATCCCATGGCACTACTTCAATGTTTAGATTACCTCGAAAAAAACAATTGGAAATTAGTAGAGTCGGAAGACACGGCGCTGAGTGCAAAACATTTGCAGCAGCACCGCTCTAAGCATGTGGCGGCAGTGGCCAGTAAATTAGCCGCAGAGCTATTTAATTTGGATATCATTGGCCCTGATATTCAAACACAAAAAAATAATTATACGCGTTTTTTGGTATTGGAAAGAGCGGTAGATGTAGTAGAGGATTTGCAAGCGAATAAAGCGTCTATTTATTTTCAAACCAACCATACCAAAGGGGTGCTCGCCAAAGTGCTTACGCAAATTGCAAAGCATGATGTAAACTTAACCAAGTTGCAAAGCATGCCTATTCCAGGAAGTAATTTCAAATATGGTTTTTTTGCAGACATGGAATTTGACAAGCGTAAAAAACTCGATCAAGTACTTGATTCAATAAAGGAGTTAACAAATAATATTAAAATATTTGGTGTCTATCAAAAAGGCAGCATGAAAAAAGGGTAGTTATGGAAATGCAATTAGCGTCAAGACTTGATGGGATTGGTGAATATTATTTTTCACAAAAACTCCGCGAAATAGAACAGCTCAATAAAGCGGGTAAACAAATTATAAACCTGGGTATTGGTAGTCCTGATTTGGCGCCACACCCCCTTGTGATAAAGGCGTTGCAAGAAGCGGCTGCTCCGGATAATGTGCATGCCTATCAATCTTATAAAGGTGTTCCAATTTTACGAAACGCCATTGCTGCATTTTATCAAACATGGTATGGTGTTACGTTAGATCCTGACACGGAAGTACTACCACTCATTGGTAGTAAAGAAGGCATCATGCATATTTGTATGACGTATTTAAACGCTGGTGATCAGGCTTTAATTCCTAATCCTGGATATCCAACCTATAGCAGTGCAGTTAAATTAGCAGGAGGTGACCCCGTGTATTACGATTTAACCCTTGCTGGAAATTGGGAGCCAGATTTAGCAGCGCTCGAAAAAACAGATTTATCCAAAGTCAAATTAATGTGGGTGAATTATCCGCATATGCCAACGGGGCAACTTCCTTCTGATCAATTTTTTGAATCTCTTATTGCATTTGCAACGAAACATCAAATATTAATTTGTCACGACAATCCGTATAGTTTTATTTTAAATGAAACACCTAAAAGTTTGCTTGCGGTAAAAGGCGCCAAAGAAGTGGTGGTGGAATTAAACTCTTTAAGCAAAAGTTCCAACATGGCTGGCTGGAGAGTGGGTATGTTGGCCGGAAAAAAAGAACGCATCGAAGAAGTGTTGCGTTTTAAATCCAATATGGATAGTGGGATGTATTTACCTATACAGTTGGCTGCTGCAAAGGCGCTAAGCCTTGGTAAAGATTGGTATGATAGCATCAATGTTATTTACAAAACTCGTAGAGAAAAAGTTTTTGAATTACTGGACTTATTAAACTGCACCTATTCAAAAACGCAGGTAGGCATGTTTGTATGGGCTAGTATACCAAGTGGTTACGCCGATGGTTTTGCGTTAAGTGACAAAGTGCTCTATGACGCCAATGTTTTTATAACACCTGGGGGCATTTTTGGAACGGGCGGAAATGGCTTTATTAGAATTAGTTTATGTGCGCCCGTAGAGCGTTTTGAATTAGCTATCGAAAGGGTTAAACATGCAGGTATTGCATTATAAATGGTAGAACAATGATTGTAACAATAATTGGTACGGGTTTAATTGGTGGTTCCATGGCGCTTACTTTAAAAGAGAAGGGCTTTGCTACAAAAGTGATGGGGGTAGATGCGAGTGAGCAGCATTTGACCCAGGCGCTGGCACTTGGTATTATTGACGAAGCGCATACTTTACAAAATGCAGTATCGCAATCTGATTTAATCATTATTGCGACACCCATTAATGCCGCCGAAAATATATTGCCTCAAATACTTGATATCGCAACGAGTCAAGTAGTGATGGATGTGGGTTCTACCAAAAACAATATTTGTAAGATTGTGGAGGCACATCCAAAAAGGGGCCGTTTTGTGGCAACGCACCCCATGTGGGGTACCGAATACAGTGGACCGGAAGCCGCTGTTAAAAATGCCTTTACCGACAAGGCTACGGTAATTTGTTCTAAAGAAGCCAGCGACCCAGACGCTGCTGCCCTGGTGGAACAGGTGTATCAGACCCTGGGTATGCACCTTTTATACATGGAGGCGGCTGCCCATGATGTACACGTTGCATATATTAGTCATATTTCACATATAACATCTTTTGCCCTTGCCAACACTGTTTTGGAGAAGGAAAGGGAAGAAGATGCCATTTTTGAACTGGCAAGTGGTGGTTTTGAGAGTACGGTACGCCTTGCAAAGAGTAATCCAAGCATGTGGGTTCCTATTCTCATGCAGAATAAAGAGAACGTTTTAGACGTTCTTAATGAGCATATCTCTCAATTAAGAAAATTTAAGGCAAGCTTAGAAAAGGAAGATCCCGATTATTTGCTTGAATTAATTGAGAAAGCCAATGGGATAAAGCGGATTTTAAAATAGGCCCGCTTTGTTAAAAACAGGCTTACAATAAATAAAAAACAGGCAAAACCCTACCTTATAAGTACCTTTGCCGCAAAATTTTTACTACATGACGACATTTGAAGCGTTGGGAATTGATGCAAGATTGATTCAGTCAACCACAGAATTAGGGTACGTGAACCCCACAGCAATCCAAGAACAAGCAATCCCGGTTTTACTAAGTGGAACCAAGGATTTTATTGGCTTGGCGCAAACAGGAACAGGAAAAACAGCCGCTTTTGGACTACCTCTATTACATATTATAGATGAAAAGGCAAAATACCCGCAAGCACTAGTTGTTTGTCCTACACGAGAACTTTGCATGCAAATTGTAAAGGAAATCGAAATATTTAAGAAATACATGACCGGTATTTCTGTGGTAGCCGTTTATGGCGGTACCTCTATTGGTTTACAAATTAGAGACTTGAAAAGAGGGGTGCAAATTATTGTGGCAACCCCTGGTCGTTTAATTGATTTAATTGAGCGTAAAGCAATCAACCTAGAACAAATACAATACGTTGTTTTAGATGAAGCAGATGAAATGCTAAACATGGGCTTTCAGGATGATATCGAATTCATCTTAAAAAATACACCACAGCGCGAAAGCACTTGGTTATTTAGTGCCACCATGCCACCAGAAATTAGAAAGGTGAGCAAGCGTTACATGAAAGATCCTGTGGAAGTAACCGTAGGTAAGGTCAATACGTCTAACAAAAGTATTGATCACCAGTATTATGTTACATCGGCGCAACACCGTTACCAAACCCTTAAAAGAATCATTGATTTTAACCCGGGTATTTATGGTATCATATTTACCAGAACTAAAATTGATGCGCAAGAAATTTCTGAGCGTTTAACCCGCGAAGGATATGATATTGACGCATTACACGGCGACCTTACACAAGGCCAGCGTGATAAAGTAATGGGACAGTTTAGAGATAAAACTTTACAACTTCTTATTGCCACAGACGTTGCTGCGAGAGGGATTGATGTACAAGGTATCACACACGTTATCAATTACGAATTACCAGATGATGTAGAAGTATACACGCACCGCAGTGGTAGAACTGGACGTGCGGGCCTTCAAGGTATTTGTATTTCAATTGTACACTCCAAAGAGATGTACAAGTTCAAGCAAATTGAACGCATCAACAATTCTAAGTTTTCTAAACTAGATATTCCAAGTGGTAAAGATGTTTGCCGCAAACAATTTTTCTTTTTCATGGAAAAATTATTGTCAGCAGATATTAGCCACGGTGATTATGAAACCTATGTACCTATGCTTGCAGAAAAATTTGCTGATGTAAGCAAAGAAGATGTGTTAAAGCGTGTGGCTGCTATGGAGTTTGATCGTTTCCTTAAATATTACGAAAACGCAGAAGACCTTAACCATAGAGACAAAGGTAGACGCGAACAAAGTGATGCGCCAGATCAAGCAAGACGCAGAGATGGTAGAGACCGCGATGGTGGAAGAGGTCGTGATGGTGGAAGAGAACGTGATGGTGGGAGAGGCGATAATAGAAAGGAATTTGCAAGAGGGGGTGGTTATAGTCGACTTTTTGTAAACTTAGGTACCAAAGACGGTTTTTATAAAGCAAGTTTTTTACAATATATTCTGGACATGAGTGATCTTAAAAAAGACGCACTAGGTAGAATTGATATGAAAGACATGAACTCTTGGATTGAAATTGAAAAAGGTGCTGCTAAGCAAATGGTGAATGCACTTGATGGTAAAAGCTACAATGGCAGACGCATTCGTATGAATGATGCCGATAGTGGTGGTGAGCGCAGACCAAGAAAAGGTGAGTAATTTTTATTTTGGTTAAATATTTTTATGGAACAAGCAATCGAAACAAAAAAAGGAGTGGAAGCGCTTCTACAAAAAAGACCTTTAATTATCTCTGGACCATGCAGTGCAGAAACAGAGGAACAAGTGGTGCAAACGGCAACCAGACTTGCTGCAACTGGCAAAGTAGATATTTTACGAGCTGGTATTTGGAAGCCGCGTACACGTCCTGGTAGTTTTGAAGGTATTGGCACCAAAGGGTTGCCTTGGTTACAGCAAGCTAAAAAAGAATCTGGACTGCCTGTGGCAGTTGAGGTGGCTACAGCTAAACAAGTAGAAGATGCGCTTCATTTTGGTGTCGATGTTTTATGGATTGGTGCAAGAACTACCGTAAATCCTTTTAGTGTGCAAGATGTTGCTGATGCGCTAAAAGGGGCTGATGTTCCCGTGTTAATAAAAAACCCTATCAATCCAGATTTAGAATTATGGATTGGTGCTGTGGAGCGCGTTGCAAATGCGGGCATAAAAAATATTGGGTTGATCCATAGAGGTTTTAGTTCTTATGGTAATACCGAATACAGAAATGCGCCGATGTGGCATTTAGCCATCGAAATGAAACGCCGTAATCCAGGCATGTTACTGATTAATGACCCTTCACATATTTGTGGTAGAAGAGATATTTTAATGGACGTTGCTCAAAAAGCAATTGACCTAGACTTTGATGGTTTAATTATTGAAAGCCATATTGATCCGGACAATGCTTGGAGCGATGCAAAGCAACAAGTAACACCAGAGCGTTTAGGTGAAATGATTGGTTCTATTATTTGGAGAACAGAAGAAATTGATTCCGAAGAACTGCATGCGGTAATGGAAAAAATGCGTCAGCAAATTAACCAGCTCGATGATGAATTGTTGCAACTCATTGGTCAGCGTATGAAAGTGGCCGATAAAATTGGTCAGTATAAAAAAGACAATAACATTACTATTTTACAAACCAATAGATGGAATGCTATTTTGGAGCGCGCATACCAAAGAGGCGATAAGCTTGGATTAAGTCAAGAATTTATTACCAAATATTTTGATGCGGTGCATATGGAAAGTATCAACCATCAAAATAAAATCATGAACTCCTAATCAGGAGCGCTTGCATAATATTTTTCTGATGAAAAAAAGAACTTTTCATTTTTCTGATAAACCGGTTAACTATTATTTTGATGCTTCATTTGATGCATTAAAAAAGTTAGTGCCTGTTGAGTCGGCTGTAATCATTACAGATGAAAATGTTTTTGAAGCACATAAAAAAAAGTTTAAAGGTTGGTCTACCATTGTATTAAAACCCGGTGAGCAATATAAAGTTCAGCAAACAGTAGATGTTATTATTGATCAGCTCATTGAATTTGGTGCCGATCGTCAAACCACTTTAGTTGGTGTAGGCGGCGGTGTTATTACAGATATTACGGGTTATGTAGCTAGTATTTACATGCGCGGTATAGCGGTAGGTTTTGTGCCTACTTCTTTACTTGCCATGGTAGATGCTTCTATAGGCGGTAAAAATGGAATTGATGTGGGTGTCTATAAAAATATGGTGGGCATTATTCGCCAACCTAATTTTTTACTTTACGATACCAGCTTTTTAAAATCTTTACCATTGTCTGAGTGGCAAAATGGTTTTGCAGAAATCATTAAACAAGCTGCGATTAAAGATGCTCCACTTTTTAAACAATTAGAGTCACATACACTGGCTACTTATAAAAAAGATTTGTCTTTAACGGCAAAGCTGGTAGAGCGCAATGTAATGATCAAAACCAAAGTGGTACTTGCAGATGAGTTTGAAAAGGCTGATCGTATACTTTTAAACTTTGGTCATACCCTTGGTCATGCCTTAGAAAATTCTTACGAGCTAAGTCATGGTCAGGCCATAAGTATTGGTATGACCTATGCGGCCGTTATTTCAGAACAAATAGTAGCTTTTAAAAATAGGCACGCGCTTGTTTCACTTTTAGAAAAGTATGGTTTACCAACCTATGCTTCATTTAATACGGCTAAGGCTATTTCTATTTTGCAAAAGGATAAGAAAAAAACAAAAGATGCAGTGCATTATATTTTGTTAGAAAAAATGGGCAAAGGTGTTATTCATACCATTCCATTTGCAACACTAGCGAAAATATTTAAAGCGTTTAAATAAATATGAAAGCACGCGTATTTCCATCAACCATTACTGGAAACATTGTAGCACCTGCTAGTAAAAGCAGTATGCAGCGTGCATGTGCCGCTTCATTAATTAGAAGAGGAAAAACAATCATTAAAAATCCGGGTGTTAGTAATGATGATTTGGCAGCACTAGATGTTATTCAAAAGCTAGGCGCTGTTGTTACCAAATTAGAAAACGGAGATTTACATATCGTTTCTGGCGGCGTAAACCCAGCAAGTAATACAATTAATTGTGGAGAGAGTGGACTTGGTATTCGCATGTTTACACCCATTGCTGCGTTAAGTGACAACCCTATTGCAATAATGGGTATGGGAAGTTTAACAACTAGGCCCATGCATTTTTTTGATGAGATATTACCTCAAGTAGGGGTGTCCATCGTTTCAGACTCTGGTAAATTACCACTACACATACAAGGGCCTATTAAGCCTCAAAATATTACGGTTGATGGTTCACTTAGTTCTCAATTTTTGACGGGATTATTAATGGCGTATGGTGGTGCTGGTGCAAAAGATTGTACCATTACAGTGACCCATTTAAAAAGTAAACCCTATATCGATCTTACACTTGCGGTGATGCAGCATTTTGGTTGGAGTGTAACATGTATCCATCATGAGCAGTTTGTTTTTAATGCACCGAGTAATTCGCTTGACAATACCACTGTTACCTATCAGGTAGAAGGAGATTGGAGTGGCGCTTCATTTTTACTCGTGGCAGGAGCTATTGCGGGAGGCATTGTAGTAGAAGGGTTAGATCCATTTTCTACGCAAGCGGATAAAGCTGTTTTACAAGCATTAATTGACGCTGGTTGTCAAATTTCTATACAGCCAAATAAAATTGAAATTGCACCACTTCCATTAAAAGCATTTCATTTTAATGCTACCGATTGTCCCGATTTATTTCCACCACTTGTTGCCCTTGCATCTTATTGTACAGGCAAAACAGTGATAGAAGGGGTGAGTAGACTTGCCCATAAAGAAAGTGATAGAGCACTTACATTACAACAAGAGTTTGGAAAACTTGGCGTATCAATAACCCTTCAAGATGATTTAATGATTATTGAAGGAGGTAAGGGGGTTCATGCTGGTGCCGTTCATTCGAGACATGATCACCGCATTGCCATGGCCTGTGCTGTGGCTGCTTTAAAAGCAGATGGCGTTGTTGAAATTGAAGAGGCCGATGCGATCAATAAATCCTACCCGCATTTTTTCAAAGACCTTTCGTATCTTAATGCCGTAGTTGAATACAAGTAAACGGCATCCATAAATTATATACCCATGAATACATTTGGACATTTATTTCGAGTACATATTTTTGGCGAATCGCATGGTGCCTGCGTGGGAATTACTATTGATGGATGTCCTGCTGGATTGCCATTACAGGAATCAGATTTTATAGAAGATACCGAAAGAAGAAAAGGCGGTGTTCAAAAAGGTACAACACCGCGTAAAGAAGATGACTTGCCAATTTTTAAATCAGGCATTTTTAAAGGTTATACAACAGGCGCACCCATCACTATTTTATTTGAAAACAACAATACCAGATCCGAAGATTACGATAAGCACCGAGAAGTTCCACGTCCAGGTCACGCCGATTTTACAGCGCATGCAAAGTATGGTGGCTTCGAAGATTATAGAGGAGGCGGACATTTTAGCGGACGGTTAACAGTATGCTTAGTTGCAGCGGGTGTCATTGCAAAGAAATTATTGGCAAAAACCGGAGGCATACAAGTGCATTCTACAATTTTAGAAATTGGTGGCCACACCGATTTGGAAAAAGGTTTACAAGTTGCCATTGATGCAAAAGATAGCATTGGCGGCATAGTAGATTGCACCGCTTCTAATTTACCAGTTGGTTTAGGAGAACATTTTTTTGATTCGGTAGAATCTATGTTATCGCACGCTGTATTTTCTATCCCTGCCGTTAGAGGTATCGAGTTTGGAACAGGCTTTGCCGCAGCAAAAATGTTTGGGGTGGACCATAACGACGCTATTTTGGACGCTTCGGGTAAAACAAGCACCAATCATGCTGGCGGAATTGTAGGAGGGATCACCAATTCAAATGACCTCTATTTTAAAATTGCTATAAAACCAACGGCTTCAACACCCAAAGAACAGCAAAGCTGGAACTGGGAGCGCAATATAGTAGAACCTTTCTCCGTTAAAGGAAGGCATGATTTGTGTATTGCACTTCGTGTACCGGTTGTTTTAGAAGCTGTTACTGCCATGGTTTTGGTAGATTTAATGCTTCGCGCGCAGCAAATGCCCTTGATTATCAAGGATTAAATGTTCATTATGGAATCTAGTTACATTTATCATATTACAACGGCTGCGGCTTGGGAAAAGGCACAGGCAGAGGGTGCTTATACCGCCGATAGTTTAGCCATTGAAGGGTTTATTCATTGCAGTACCGCCGATCAGGTGGCGGGTGTATTAGACCGTTATTATAAGGGTCAAACGGGTTTAGTGAAGCTTACAATAGACAAATCGAAAGTTACAAGCCCCCTTATATTTGAATTGGCAACCTCTATCAATGAGGTTTTCCCA
This sequence comes from uncultured Bacteroidota bacterium, assembly GCA_903958045.1. Lineage (GTDB taxonomy): Bacteria > Bacteroidota > Bacteroidia > Chitinophagales > Chitinophagaceae > Sediminibacterium. Next base: position 10,699 of record CAJBRT010000195.1, read on the forward strand.
CATATTCACGGCCCCATTAATTTATCAGCCATCGTTCATATTGAACCTGTCTAAATATTTGATTTACAATATATTGTAAATCATAACTCAATTTTTAGTTAAGTCATTGAGGTTCCTTTTTTTCTATTATTTTACCTATCCGTGTTATTTATTGTAACTTTAAGTATATGCCCAGTATCTTAAAATACTTTTTCTTGTTACTAATAACCATACCATGTGTAGTTGTGCAGGCGCAAGAACAACCTGTCAATGATACATTGACAAGTTTTGTTTTTCAGGAGGTTACTTATACAACAGTTGGCCCCATTAAAAAAGGGACCGCTAGTTTTTATAGTTTAAAATTTGAAGGTAGAAAAACAGCAACTGGTGCCATTTTCAAACACGCAAAATATACAGCAGCAAGCAATCATTATCCATTAGGGATCTATGTTAGGGTTGTCAATCCTAAAAATGATCAATTTGTTGTTGTTAAGATCAATGACCGTATGGCTAAATCTATGTCCAAAAAGGGTAGAATCGTTGATTTGACAAGGCTGGCAGCCAAAGAAATTGGCATATTTAGCCACGGAATTGGGAAGGTTTTGGTGCAAAAGGTAGAAAAACAGGGCAATAAGTAGTTTTTACACCATTTGGGGTAAATTAATACCCTAGTTTTTGATTAAATTTTTCTCAAAATCAGTTTCACCTTGTATTTTTGCAATAATTAATAAAAAACTGTTTATGAAGAAATTACTCTTTTCTTTAATCGTGATTGGAATGGCTGTTTCTGCAACTGCGCAAACTACCCCAATCAGTTATAAAAAAAGACCATCAATTGGATTCCATTTTCAATTGCAAGATGTAACAACTCCAGCTTTAATTGGTGCTGGTTCTCCATCATCTGTTATCACCAACAACCAGTGGACTAAAATTAAAGATTTAGATCCGGGAATGTCGTTTCAGTATGTAGAAGGTCTTTCTGACTATGTTGATTTACAAGTGAGCGTTGGAGCTGCTTCTGTAAGATATCCATTCAGAGCAAAATCTGGTATAGCTGTTCCATCAGCAAAACGTTTATTAATCGAAACAGATGTTGCTGTTAACGTTAAAATGTTGACAGATAAATATCTTGTTGTTCCTTATTTTACAATTGGTGCTGGTGCATCTATGTACGGTGGAACTTATTTTGCAACCTATGCTCCAATTGGAGTTGGCTTGCAAGTTAGATTAGGAAATGATAATTTCTTAACCACAAATTTTGTGCACAGAACTGCAATGTCAAATTTAGCAACCAATCATTTTACGTATAACATTGGTATCGTTTCTCCATTTAAGGATAGACCAGAGCCAGTAAAAGTTACACCTCCACCTCCACCACCAGCTCCTGAAAAAGATAGCGACAATGATGGATTGGTTGACAGCAAAGACAAATGTCCTACTGTCCCTGGTGTTGCAAAATATGATGGTTGCCCTGTTCCTGATACAGATGGTGACGGTGTAAATGATGAAAATGATAAATGCCCAACTGTAAGAGGTTTAGCTAAATATCAAGGTTGTCCTATTCCTGACACTGATAAAGATGGTGTGAATGATGAAGAAGACAAATGCCCTACTGTATCTGGTGTAGCTCGTTACCAAGGTTGTCCTGTTCCTGATAGCGATGGTGATGGTGTAAATGACGAAGAAGATAAGTGTCCATCACTTGCTGGTGTTAGAGAAAACAATGGTTGCCCTGCAATCAAGCAAGAAGTAGCAAAAACTGTTACAGATGGCGCTAAGAAAATATTATTTGCAACAGGTAGTGCTAAATTAATGCCAGTTTCTTTTAAAGCATTAGCTAAAATTGCTAAAGCGTTAAACGAAGATGCAAATTTAAAATTAACGGTTGAAGGCCATTGTGATAACACTGGTACTGATGAAATCAATGATCCTTTATCTGAAAATCGTGCTAAATCTGTTCAAACTTACTTAACTACAAAAGGTAAGGTTGATGCTGCTAAAATTATGGTAGTTGGATTTGGTTCAAAGCAACCAATTGCAGACAACAATAAAGTAAAAGGTCGCAACGCTAACAGAAGAGTAGAATTAAAATTAAATTACTAATACGTAATTGAACTCGATATTAAACAGCTGCCTTACGGCAGCTGTTTTTTTTTGTCAAAAATTTTCAGTTCAGTGGCAAATGAATGATCGTTTAAGTATGATGTGCGCATACACATCAAGCGCAGCTTCACATTTACAGCGGGTCTACATTGATAACTATGCTCACCGAGCGGTAACGCTTATTGGTTTGCAGGATCAAAATTTGTTGCTGTAATTTCGTTTTAAAAGTTCCAATACTTACTTGTTGTTTTGGAATCTTACAAAGCAGCTCCCATAAATATTGGTTTCTAATTCTATCAACAAGGGGTTGTGCTGGCCCGGTAATATATTTCGCATACGAACTACTTAAACCACGCATTAATATATTAGCGGCCTCCTGTGCAATGTTTTTATCTACATGCTTACAGGTAATTAGTATGATTCTTGAAAACGGAGGATAATTAAACGCTTGCCTGTTATGAATTTCAAAATCAAAGAGTGCTGGATAATTGTGCCCTTGCACAAATTGTAATACCGGATGGTTGGCCTGGCTTACCTGAATCAGTACTTTTCCTTGATCATCTTTACGACCGGCGCGGCCGCTTACTTGCTCCATCAGTTGATAGGCTTTTTCATTGACCCTAAAATCTGTGAAGCTTAAAATGCCATCGGCATCAATAATGCCTACTAAATTTACGTGTTCAAAATCGAGTCCTTTAACCACCATTTGCGTGCCTACTAAAATATCAATGGCGCGTTGTTCAAATAATTTAATGAGGGCGTCGTGTTCATTTTTTCCTTTCACACTATCATGATCCATACGGGCAATGCGCGCATCTGGTAATAGTTCCGATAAGAGTTCTTGTATTTGCTCGGTGCCAAAATTCTTTTGTGTAAACTGGTTGCTACCGCAAGCGGCGCACTGATGCACAACTGGGTAGTTGCTACCGCAGTAATGGCAGGTTAACGTGTTTTTTGCTTTATGGTAGGTGAGGGTTACGTCACACTGTTTGCACTGCGGAATCCATCCGCAGGTATCACAAATCATATAAGGTGCATAACCTCTTCTATTCTGAAATAAGATGACTTGTTTATTTTTTGCAAGGGTTTCTTGAATGGCAGCAATAAGTGGTTCGGTAAGTGCTACTTTTCCTTTTTTAGGTAATTTTTGAACATTGATAATATCGATGGTTGGAAGCGTTGCTGCTCCAAAACGTTCTTGTAAACTTACGAGTCCAAATTTTTGTTGAAGCGCATTGTAATACGATTCGATAGAAGGTGTAGCGCTACCGAGTAATACTTTGGCATTAAAGAGGGTTGCATAATAAATAGCAGCGTCTCTTGCATGGTAACGAGGTGCTGGGTCTTGTTGCTTGTAAGAAGGGTCATGTTCTTCGTCGGCAATAATGAGTCCTAAATTTTTAAAAGGTAATAAAAGAGATGACCTGGCGCCTAGTACAATTTTTATTTGTCCCGAATTTACTTTATTCCAAATTTCAACGCGTTCGTTGGCATTAAATTTAGAATGGTAAATAGCAATTTTATCGCCAAAATAATACTGTAAACGGCGTATCATTTGCGCCGTTAATGCAATTTCGGGAAGCATGTACAATGCCTGCTGATCCTTTGCTATAAAGGATTCTATGAGTTTAATATAGATCTGCGTTTTACCACTAGCTGTTACGCCATGCAGTAGGCAAACAGGTTTTGTATCAAATAAGGTAACGAGGCTATCGTAAGCATTTGTTTGTGCTTCCGATAGGGCATAGGTGTTTTCTAATTCGGCATTATTGATTCCGTAATTAAAACGGTCTACTGCTTTTTTTTCAGCAATTAAAATCCCTTTTTCGATAAGTCCTTTTAATTGTGCTGCACTTGCACTTGCTTTTTTTAATAGGTCTGATTGAATAACAGTATCCTGCGTTTTTTGCAAATGGATAAATGCAAGTAGCAGTTCCATTTGTTTGGGTGCTTTTGTCCAGTTGTTTAAAAGCGTTTCGATGCTTGCTTCGCTATTATACGTTTCTGATAACCGGATAAAGGTTTCTCTTTTTGCTTTGTATTTATCTTTTAAGGCTTCCCAAATAAAGCATACCTCTTTTTCAATAAGTTTTTTAATGAGCGGATACACATGTGAACTGTCCACCAATTGTTGCACTTCCGAAAGTCTTAACTCTTTTTTAATGTGCAGTGCTTCGGCTACAACATATTCGTTGTCGGTTAAATCAGAAAAATCGAGGGTACGGTCTTCGTTCCAAATTAAAATACTTTCGCTGGTTAATTTTAAATTGGCGGGCACAGCGGCTTGCATCACTTCCCCTTCGGTACACATATAATAGGCCGCAATCCATTCCCAAAATTCTAGTTGTGTAGGGTGTAGGATGGGCGTTTCGTCTATGACCTGTAAGATTTCTTTGGGTTCAAAAGCGGCAGGCTTTTCGAGGGTAAGTTTTTTAATGATACCTGCATATTTTTTGTTGCGTCCAAGTAATACTTCCACTCTAATACCGGGGCTCACGAGTGCCTGAAACCTAGCAGGGATAGCCCATGTATAGTTTTTTGGTAAGGCAAGTGGTATAATAATTTCTGCAAACAAGGGCCCAATTTTTTGCTAAAATACGCTTAAAACGGTTGGGTATTTGCGGTATCTTTTAAGGCCTTCTTCCATTAATTGGTAGGCTTTTGCTTTTAGTGCTGGCAGGTCTTCCATGGTTAAACCTTCTACTGGAATATCCGCTAAATAAACCACCCTGCTTTTGCCTGGGGTAATTGAAAAAACCGTACTAAAATGCATGCGCTCCATGGTATCTATAAATAGGAGCGGCTTGATAGGTGTTTGTGTTTCAATCGCTATTCGGAAGGCACCATCAAAAAAGGATTTAAGGGGCTGTGCCGATTCATTAAAGGTACCTTCTGGAAATAAAAAAATGGATAGACCATCCTCAATAGCCTGCTTTAATGCCCTAACGCTTTGGGATCTTCTTTCGGCATTACTTCTGTCAACAAGAATGACCGCTTTACTATATATCCATCCAAACACCGGAATTTTTGAGGATTCATATTTGCCGAGTATACGCAGTGGGCTGTGTGCAATTAATACAATGGGCGGGATATCCATGTATGAATTGTGGTTGGCAATAAAAATATATTGTCTGCTTTTTTCATGTTCTATCTCATGAATTTCTTGGTGCCTAACACCTAAAAAAACATACCAAACACCGGCCCATATTTTACATAAATGATAAATAAAATTGCCCCCTTTTACCCTTCCAAATGGAAGCGCTAAAAAAACAAAAGGCATTACACATAGCATTACAAAAACAAAAGTAATAAGTGCGTAAAGGCTGTAGATATATCTGATAATGCGAATCCCCCATTTCATGGGTGCTAACATAAGCATTGATTTTTGCTTTCCCAATTATATTTTATGGGGATTCCTGCCATATTTTTCGTCGTGTTGGGTGGCGTCTAAACCAATTTCTTCTTCTTCTTGGCTTACGCGTAAAGGAAGCATGAGGCTAATCACTTTAAAAATGCCTAGGGATACGATAAAGCTATACGCTACTACAATCAATAGTGCTTTTAATTGCGTTAGAAAAAATGCGGTGTTGCCGTAGAGTAAGCCATCTGCCCCAGCGCCATTCACTGATTTTGTTGCAAAAATTCCAGTCATAATCATGCCAACCATACCCCCAACGCCATGACATGGAAATACATCGAGTGTATCATCCAATTTAGATTTTGATTTGTAGTAGACTGCTAAGTTTGAAATGATCGCTGTAATGAATCCAATAAAAATACTTTGTGGTACGGCCACAAATCCTGCAGATGGTGTAATGGCCACTAAGCCTACAACTGCACCAATACAAAAACCAAGTACCGATGGTTTTTTGCCTCTCATTACATCAAAAAACATCCAAGATAATCCGGCAGCAGCAGCAGCGGTATTGGTTGTTACAAAAGCGGTGACAGCGAGTTGATTTGCGCCAAGTGCCGAGCCTCCATTAAAGCCAAACCATCCAAACCACAATAAGCCCGTTCCAATTAGCACATAAGGAATATTTGCAGGTGGAATTTCCCTTTGTTCTACATGGGCTTTTCGACGTTTTAAAACAAGTGCACCTGCTAGTGCAGCACAACCTGCCGATATATGAACCACTGTGCCGCCAGCAAAATCTAGGGCGCCCATTGTAAATAAAAATCCTTGTGGGTGCCAAGTCCAATGTGCAATAGGAGCGTACACGAAAAGGCTAAATAAAACAATGAATAAAATATAGGATGTAAACTTTACTCTTTCTGCAACAGCGCCTACAACAAGCCCGGGTGTGATAATTGCAAACATGAGTTGAAACAAAGCAAACAAACCAAGTGGGATGGTAGGCGCTAAACTCCATGGCGCTCCACTCATTACACCTTTCATAAATAAATGCGTGGTTGGGTTTCCAATCCATCCATGTATAGAATCACCAAAGCATAAACTATATCCTATCGTAACCCAAATAATGGTAACAACGCCTGTTGCCACCACACTTTTGATCATGGTTGAAATCACATTTTTACGGTGCACCATGCCGCCGTAAAAAAACGCAAGTCCTGGCGTCATTAAAAAAACAAGGGCTGTTGCCATCAAAATCCAGGCAATATCCGCTGCATTGTATACGCCTGACTTGTCTTCAAAACTTATTTCGGGGGGTGCAAATACAGCTAGAATAGCTACTATTAATAACACTAAAAAGGGGGCAACATTATAGACGTTTAGCTTTTTCTGATACATATGTAAATACAAAATATGTTATAATAATGCCAAATTATTAAATATAATTTAATGTATCTATAAATTATATAA
>CAJBRT010000196.1 GCA_903958045.1 uncultured Bacteroidota bacterium
AACTTGAGCCAAATACTTATTGGGATTTCCCTTTACCACTGGAGCAATCAGCGATTTAAATTGTTCGATGGTTGTTACCGATACATGTGCACGAGCGGATACAATATGCGCTGCAAGTGTTTTTGAATTGGTGACTTCACCGTATTGCTCAAATATTTTATGTAGTTGAGCAGCGGTATAATTTCGAACAACGTCCTCGGCAGATAAAGTTTGTCGTTGATCCATGCGCATATCTAGCGGACCAGAAAAGCGAATAGAAAATCCACGATCACCTTTATCAAATTGATGGCTACTCACGCCTAAATCGGCTAAAATGCCATCAACCCCTGTTACTTTGTGTAAACGCAAAAAGCGTTGAAGGTTACTAAAGTTTTCTGGAATGAAAACAACGCGCGCGTCATCCATAACGTTGCGTTTTGCATCGGTGTCCTGATCAAAAGCAAATAATTTACCTTTCTCATTGAGTTGAGATAAAATACCTGCGCTATGACCCCCACCCCCAAAAGTGCAGTCGACATAAATTCCATCTGGCTTAATGTGTAAGCCATGTAGGGTTTCATGAAAAAGGACAGGAATATGGTAACCTTGATTGGTATGTCCTTGTTCCATAAATCCTTAATCTTTTTTGTCGTTACTGGTCATCACTTCATGGGCCAATTCACTAAAGGCCTCAGGAGAGAAATCCTCAAAGAGCTGTTTGTACTTACTAGCATCCCAGATCTCGAAACGGTCAAGTGCAGCTGCTAAAACAATGTCTTTAGCGAGCCCGGCAAATTCGCGAAGTGATGGAGGAAGCAACATACGGCCAGCATTGTCTAGCTCTATTTCTGTTGCACCACCCAAAAACTGTCTGCGAAACTGACGTACTTTAGGGTCGAAATCATTCAACTGGCTAATCTTGGCCACAATCTTTTCCCAACTTGCCAACGGATATAACGTGAGACATTTTTCAAAGCCACGACTTAAAATAAAGCGACCCTCCCCTTCCGGTAGCTGTTTTTTTAGCCCACCCGGAATTAGGAAACGACCCTTTGCGTCGACCGTTGCTTCATATTCTCCGTGAAATCCGTTCATTGGTTAATAACTTTGGTTTATGATTACCACTTGTTGACACAAAATAACACTTTTTCCCACTTTCAACCCAAAAGCAAAAACGCACAATTAATCCACAGAATTATACAGCGGCAAAGGGTTTGCTATGATTGATTTGTAGGGTTTTAGGGCGTGTTTTTAGTTAAAATTGATGTTAATAACTGTGGATAACCTTCGTTTTGTGTGGATAGTAGCTTAAAATGATGCAAATTTGCACCCAAATGCACCCAAAAGACCTCTCGATAGTAGATTTTACCTACGATTTGCCAGTTAGTAAAATAGCCAGTTACCCGCTCGAACAGCGGGATGCGAGTAAGCTTTTGGTATATGGGGCGGGCGAGCCGGGGCCATTTGGCGCGGTGCAAATCGCGGAAACAACCTATGCTAATCTAGACGAAGTATTACCGAGCAATACATTACTCGTACATAACGATACCAAAGTTGTTGCAGCGCGTTTATTTTTTGAAAAAGAAAACGGATCAACGATTGAAATTTTTTGTTTGGAACCCGCAAGCATTTATAAAGACATTACCACTGCGATGCTTGCAAAAAAACAAGTGTTGTGGGGTTGTTTAATTGGTGGTGCAAAAAAATGGAAAGAAGGATCATTACAAATTAAGTACGGCAACAATCATACACTTACTGCAACAAAACATACCACACTTGCCGATAGTTATTTGATAGCGTTTGAATGGGATAACGAAGCGCAAACTTTTGCAGAAGTATTAGAAGCAGCAGGTAATATTCCACTCCCTCCCTATTTTAATAGAGCAGTAGAAGCCAATGATAAAGAGCGTTACCAAACCGTATACGCAGCCGCAGAAGGCTCTGTAGCAGCACCTACCGCTGGTTTACATTTTACACCAGCGCTGTTTACTAAACTCGCTGCAAAAAATATTACAAAAGAATTTG
>CAJBRT010000197.1 GCA_903958045.1 uncultured Bacteroidota bacterium
ATCTTCTATACCAGCCAATAATTGACCTTTAACTAATTCCGCATCCTCCACAATTTGATTATTCAATGATGACCTATATTGAAGGCGTAATATTGCATCAAAATCCACTAAGTTTTGTTCATTATCTATTGAGATCCAATTATAATCTTTCTTTATCTCATTAAATGTATTGAGAACTTGACATGGTGATGACCACTTTATACAAACAATGTAAAGAGTTGGCCAATGAAGTGGAAATGCAGTTGCATAAAATTCATCCAAATAATACTGATTCCGAACCCTTTTACTATTGTCTATTTCTAACCATTTACGGATTGTTAACTCCGTAGAATGACTGAATTGCTCAGTCACTCGAAATACTAAAGGCTTGTCAAAGGAAGTTATAAGCATAATATATATAATTACGAATTATGAGCACAAAAAAATTATTACTTTTCATCATCGAAATCTACAAAATATATTTTTATTTGATTACCTGAATCAGCCATAGAATCATGGGTTGTTGTAATCAAAGTATCTGAAATTGAAAATGGTAATTCATCACCAAATTGATATCCTAACTCTTCGGGTTTGTCAACTGGAACAAAACCAATTTTTATTTCTGACTTCCACTTCATATTTTTCTTAATCCCATTCAAAACTACTTCTTTCTCGCGCCAAATTAATGTGGGCGAAACCAAATATTGTAGCAATGCATTATGCGTTACTTTGTGGTCCGTTACCAAAAATCCATTTTGCTGATTTCTGAAAAAATAACAAGGCATAATCTTAAGTTTTAAATAATATTAACTGAAATCAATTTCCAACCCCACTTCATTTTTTCTTGATTGAAGGTCTTTATAACTTCACCAGAAATATGAACGCCATCAGTTATATTGTATTTGGCAATAATTGATGGATGAATATAAACATCTTCAAGAAATCCGAATTTTTTTCCGAAAGGGACTACTGCTACACCCTCCATTTTTTTAAAAAATTGTTTTTTAAATTCCTCATCCGTAACTTTTGTTGCAGTCTGAAGCATATTTAATCCCTCTTTAATTCCTCCTTGAAATCTAACATTTAAAACATCGCCTATTTCCAGTTTTGAAAAAAATCGAACATATTTTAAAAAGCCATATTTCATTTCAGAATTTATGAAGTTTATTATCTTTTTATCGCTGTTAACAAACTCAACAATAATCAATTCCTCTTTTGTATCACTAAATAAAAGAGAATCAGCTATAAATAAGTTACTATTATATAATTCAGAATTTGATTTAAACTTAATAGCTGATTTATACCAATCAGTAGCTTGCCAAATGGATACTTCTGAAGGAATCTTAAATTCATGGTTTAATCTTACTTGGACCAATATTTCAATTTCTGTTTTAGCTTCATTGAACATTTGTCTAGATATCAGAATTCTTGCCATTTTTTGTCTTAACCCCACAAGCATTTCTTCTGGGCTTTTGCAGGTTAGGGCTTTACAATAGCATGCAAAAATCTTTTCACTATCATCAGAAAAAGCTTCTGCTAAAATTTCCCAAACCCAAAAATCATTTCGCTTCTTTTTTGCAAAAGGAAGTAATGATTCTAGCACATTATCCTTATTTCCCAACGCCAATAATAGCTTAGCATTAAAATATGCAGGATATTGAAAATGTGGATAATCTTCAACTATTTTTGAAAGAATTGGTAAAAATTCTTCGGCTTTTTGTTTATTAAAAATTAATTCACCATTATTTGAATACTTAGGCAGCAAATTTTTTGCATAAGAAATATATGCTTGTTCAGCTATCGACATTATTTCTTTACCGTTTGGAAGCTTTTCTTTTTGGAAATCTTCAGGTAAAAAACTTTTTAAATCCCACCAATCAGCAAATTCTAAAAATACATCTGTGTCCTTTAATCCTTTATGAAACGCTTTATATAAAAAGGTATACCCAGCTGAAAATTTAGAAAAATTAAAACTTTGTACCACCCTAAACACAACTACAATTTTACCTATATCCTGTGGGGCAGTTTTAAAGATACTAAATACCATTTTACCTACTTGCCAGGCTAATTGATCAAAAAATAATTTTTCACCTTCCGGTAATTCTAAGTTTCTGATTTCTTCTAACCACGAGACAAATAAATCATATTTTTCATAGGCACTATGTTCTTTAATATAATCATAATACACCCAACAAATATTACGTTTTGCCCATAAATTTTCAGGTTCTGATTGTAATTCAGATTTTGCCAGCATTAAAGCTGCTTCTAAATTTCCCGCCTGGCGAAGTTCTTTAATTTCTTTAGCTGGCATATTCTTGATTTTTTAAAACAGTTAAAATTGAATAAATGTCAGATATCAATATTTGACTATTTGTCGTATTTTGGATGGGAATTACTCTTCCAAAAAATCCATTCGAATTATATTCAAAATCAATTACAGCTGACTCCTCTTTCCGAATAAAGAAATATCGTTCCTTATACTGTTTATGCTGAATCTCTTTGATATTTATTTCATTTAAAATCGATACCAAATCATCAAACAAGGATTTAGTAAAAGGAAATGCTTCTTCTACCGATTGATCGAATTCAATTATATTAATTTCATCCCTTACTCCTGCTCTATTAATTATTACAGTTGGTAAACAATTTAATATTCCGGTAAGCAAATTAATAAATTGATTACCGTTAGGATGTTTTGAAATGATTGCAAATTTACTTTTAAACTCATTTTTACCATTAACATGCGTTTTGAAAACAGCTCTGTCCTGGCCCAACATAAACGTAAATCTTATCTCATACCCTATTCTTTGCCAACCAATAATTTCAATATTTTGTTTTCTCACTGCATTGTTAACCTGAATAAAATGATCTTGCAGTTGAATAGGCTGATCAAAAAGATTATAGCTAGATAACTTTTGCAGCAATTCGCTATCTATTTCAACTTTTTCTGTTTGAATCTGCGTTTTGGATAATTCATTTAAAGAATTAACAACATTCAAATCCAGCAATGACATATTTGAGTAATAATTAAAAAAAGGCGGGTTTAGCGTATATAAGGTTTTTGAGGCTCTTGTAATTGCCGTGTATGCCCATCGATAAAAATTTATATTTGTTTTACCTTCTCTCCGTTGTGCATCAATTAAGCAGTTGAAGCCTTGCATATTATCATTATCCCAAATTGTAAAAACGTTATCCCATTCTCCACCTTGAGCTTTATGACAAGTAACAGCATAACCATACTTCATCAAGAGACAATTAAAATATTCATCTTGCATAATTGCCTCCTTAAACTCTTCGGTTTTAGGCTTTAACTCTTTATGCCGATTAGTAAAATCGACATACAATGCTTGGGTTTCTTCGGGTCTCAAAAAATTATCTCCAAACAAGAAATTTTCAAGCATCTTACCTTTCACGATTTTATTTTCAATTTCGGTATCAGGGAAAACTAATTCTATATCACGCCAATAAAGTGTTACGGGAGGTTTACCTCTTAATGAAATTGTCCTCTCTGTTACATCACCTACCTCATTAACAACTGCAAACTCACCATTAAAAATACCTTTTCGATAATTGTTACTACCCATTATTACAATATCACTTTTCTGAACTGGTAAATCAGGATTGCTGAATCTACGTTCTCTTATTTGCAAATTGAGATCCAGACAGGTTTTGTTTTTACTTGCAATGATAATTTTTGGACTTGCTGCTTCTTGCCAGGTGTCAAGGAAAGTTTCATACGTAGGATTTATAATATCCTTTCCATTAGGACGCAAATCAAAGTTGTTAAAGAAACGGGTTGAAATACTTTTGCGTATTTTTGCTGCTGCTCTAAATACGCCACTATCACCACCTTGCCTTTTTACTTCTTTCATTTCGGTTTCTTCACAAGAAATATTGAAATGGGCTTTAAGATAGTTGGCTTCAAAAGCCTTTGAACTATTATCACCCACCGGAGGTAACTGACAAGGGTCTCCAAGGAAGATGATTTTAGAATTTACGTTAGGTTGTTGAACTCGTGTATAGCTAATTAAATCAGACAATAAGCGGCTTGATCCAAATCTGAAAAACTCACCTTCGCTTTTGGCGTCAGATAACATGGACGCTTCATCAACTATGAATATCTTGCCAACCACATCTACATTATTCCTGATTTTATAATAGTAATAAAAAGAATCACCTTCCTCTATCTCCACCAAATCTTCATAGCTATAAATAGACTTATGAATAGTAAATGCTTCTTGTCCGGTTTTTTCTCTAATAACTTTGGCTGCCCTACCCGTTGGAGCCATCAAGGCAAAATCCTTATTAACAGCATTGAGATATTCTACTAAACCTTTCAGGATTGTTGTTTTACCACTTCCAGCATAACCTTTTAGCATGAAAACCTGCACCGGACTGTCTAAAAAAGCCTCCAATTTTGTCAGAGCAGCTTCCTGGCCCTGACTTAGGTTTAATTGCTTAAAGTGATTAAATATGCTCATAGTTTTAATTTCTATGCAAATGTTGTTTCTTATTGTGCAGACAAAGTGCACTGTAAGAAATTAAAATGGACTTTCTTCATCTTGAACATCCGGAACATATACAACTTCTTCTGCCTCACTAGCATTCAAACCGAGAGAACTATCAGATTTAGTACCTGACAACCCCAATTTCCATGCCTTTACATCAGTATACCATTTACCATTATATTCTCGACTTTCAATATCGAAGTCAATATTGAAAATATTACCAATTTGCAATTGTTCAAGATTGATCTTGTCTCCCCAAATTGAAATGCAAATTTTTTTAGGATATTGACTATCCGTTTCTACAATTATATCTTGTTTTTTCCACTCACCATTTTTACCTGTCCCGGTTTGTAATGGAAGGAGTTGTATAAGCTTGGCTGTGAGTTGCATAATTATTTTGTATTAAAGTTTAAAATTGTGTCAAGGAATTTTAATAGTTCAATATTTTTTAAGAAAGCTAATTTAACTGCATGATGTGATAATAAGTCTTTTGTTAAAATATTAATAACTGAACCATGAATAAAATCGGTTTCGTTACGATATCGATTAAGTGCTTTAAATTGATTCGAAATCTGTCTAAATTCATCATTGTTTTTACTGTAAGCTGATAACAATGAATAAATTTGATCACTTAAATTGATGATTGAACTTTTAGAATATTTCTTATACTCACTAGATTCAACAGAAAAAACAAATGACTTTTTAATATAATCCCCATTATCATTTTTACCATAATTTATTCGAATTTCATTATTTTCAAATAAAATAAAATAATCCCCGTTTTTAAATTTCCAATTTGAATTTCTTTCAAATTTAGAATCCCAAGTCTCACTAATTTTTGTAAAACCTTTTGAAATCTCCTCTAGTATACTCCAAAAGATTATAAAGGAAAGTGACTCATTATAAGAAAGCAATATATCCTTTTCAAGAATTGTTTGATTTTGAAACAATTGATAATACCCTAGCTTAATCTTGTCAATAATTCGATTTTTAATGTTTACATATGTTTTTTCTTGGGTTTTAAAGTAAGAACTTGCATGTACTTTTTGAATAATTGAATTACACAAAGTCCAAACTTCTCTTTTATTTTGACCTTTAATAATTAAGGTCTTGAAAACGTTTTGTAAATTTTCTAAATTATTTCTAGAAGTTTGCTTATCAAATCTATAATCAGGATGCTCCTTAATATAAAACCCATCTATTCCATTTTCTTGAAACGCGTCAATATTCCAAATTTTATTTGAAGCAGTAATTAAAATAATGGGGGTACAAAAATTAATTGAATCAAAGTTTTTTCGGATTTCTTTCAAAAGTCGAAAGCCAGAATAGTTATTGAAATTATCGACACTAAAATCAGATTCAGAAAAACGCATATCAAGAAAGATGATGTCCCATACAGATTTAATTTTCTCAACTGCTTCTTCATAATTGACAGCAACATCTAGACAATTAGACTCTTTAATTACAGCCATCTCTAAAATACTTTTCCATCCATGATGAGCCATGTCATCTATAAGTAGGTATCTCATTTTGTAAATTTTGATAAATCAATTTTACCAAGAACTTTAAGACCTGGCAATAATTCAGCATAAGTTTTTTGAATTTTTTGTTGTTCGCTAGAAATTGGTAAATCAAGTCTATTTTTAGTAATTAGCCACTTAAAGTACAAACTTGTAAGCTTATCTCTCTCAAATCCTGAAACTTCGGAAATATCAATATTTGCATTTCGAGCCATTTGATAAATCCCCCATTCGTTTGCAACACTATGATTGTCTTCATAGTCTTTGGGAACCTGCAAATCAAGCTTAGACATTTCTGATGATAGTTTATTGGAATTTAGTTGTATGGTTTTTGAATAAATAGCTTCATTAAAAGCTTCGATAGAATAATCAATTAATTTGATATTTTCAGTTTTTAATACATTAAAATAATCGTGATTTAAAATTTCTTCTATCTTGTTAAAACTATAAATAAATATTGGCTTACATTGATTAATTGAACTAGTGCAACGAATATGCGCTGCTAATCTTAATCCATTGAAATCAGACAAAGAATATCCGAAACAAAGAGGGATAAAAATTTTATCGTATTCCTGATCAAGTAGATTTGATATAATTAAATTATGTAAATCAAGATCTCTTTCTCCACTCAAATTCATTTTATAATCTGCACCTATAACTATTCTAGGCAGACGATTACTACTTGCGGTAGTTGCAATTAATACTTTTAAATTATCAGTTATACTAAATGGCGAATGTGAATTCAGAAGCGAAGAATTAGAAGAAAGTAATTTCTCGACAAGACTTTTTTCTATGTTAGGACTATTACCATAAAGCAAATATTTTAGATCAAAAACTCCATTTATCGTATTATCTAAAAAGATTTCCAAGTTTTGATACAATATAGAGACAGGAAGATATGCAATATTCGTATTTAGTATTCTACTACTCTTACTCCCACTAAAAAAGACAACTGAGAAGGTAGGGGTATCTTGGGCAAATTCGTATAACTCTCTCCTAATATCGATTGTCTCTTTATAGTGCTTATTAAAATCTGCATCAAAAAAAGATTCATGAAATAAAATTAAATTTTCGTGAGAAAATATTTTTTTTCTTGAAAGATCATCTCGTACGTCTTCGTATTTATGTATAATTGTAATAAATTCATTATATGTGCTGAATTTTTCTTCTGTCCATCCATAGCTTACTTGCCTGTTTTTTTTATCATCGAAAATATAAATCATACTAATTAAATATTAATTGATAATCTACCCCAGTAACCTTATCTATAATTTCAGCACTTCGACCTTTACCATCCCATAAATTAATTCTTGCAAATTCATTATTATCAAAATCAGCTTGAATATATAAGTTACAGAGGCCATTAATTTGGTTCTTTATAAGCTCTGAGTGCTTTTGCCCTATTCGTTCTAAAGTATTTTTAATAGTTTTTTTATACGTTGCATTCTTATGAAGTATAGAAAAAAGTACCTTGTTATTAACTTCATTTAACGAAAGCTCTACAATTGGTCTGCCTAGACCATGCACATCAGATACATGAATAATTATTGAAATAATTTTTTTATACGATTGCAATAATTTATCAACATCAGTAAAAAATTCAACATTGTCTCTAAACATTGAGACTCTAAACTCAATTTTACTATCCCACCCGTTCCCAACATTTACAATTTCAATCATTTTTTTTAATGAATTGTCTGCCCTTATATGAAATAGGTTTTTGAAATGAATTACCAAATTAGAAAAAGAACCGATAGTGGTATCAAATACCTTTGATTTAAAAGGTAGAAAATCAAATCCGATATTATTAGTGCTGTAGATTAAACTATTATCAGGATTGGGAACAAATCCTATGTTTCTTTTGCCCCACTCCAACAATTCATGTGATTGCCAATTTAATTTAACTTTATCGGAAGACCAGTCTTTTCCGCCATTCAAATAGGAATTAATTAATGTCCAAATATTTTTGGGAATTGTATGTTCGTTAGATAACTCTTTAAATAGACTAGCCATTTTCATATGGTATTTTTCTAATTCAAACTCTTCCATTTCACATATTTCCATAATACTCATAAGTCCATCTTCATCTATTTCATGACAAGTATATTTCAAAATTGGATCTTTATTATAAGCAATTAAAAAATTAGATAAATGAATCGGATCAATATATCCTGGCATATCTACTTGTAAAGTTTCATTGACACTTAAAATTTTTTGATGCTTTAAATTTTGACTATCTCTTATTTTATCCTCTATTTTTCTAATCCTATTTTCTATTTGAATCTGAGTATTTCCCTCAATTTTTAATTCATTTGCAATAAGCTTAAATACTTTCTCTCTTTGAGAATTATCTAATTTATTATTTTCAAGTAAATCTGCTATGAATTCATATTTATTCATCTGCTTATTTATTTTTATAGTGAAATTTCATCGCATCACTGATGCCATCACTTTCCCATATATTTAACAACTTATCGAGGTTATTATACGGTAAAATCTGTTTTTTAAATCGATCATTCAACTTCAAATACAGATCATTATTCTCACCCTTAACCATCTTAAGGTAATCAAGTTTTCCGGAAATTATATTCTCCATATCTGGTTTACGACTTTTTACATGGCCCTTATCAGATATATATTGCTTTAAAAAAAATTCAGAAGCTCTTTCATAACCATACCTTTCCCAATAATATAGCCACATGCGTAATTGCTTTATGTACCTCTGTTGCACATTTACCTTTTCATTCACCAACAATCCAGTTACTTCTTTTCTGTAACCATCTTTTTGAAGTCGGGTTTTACTTTCTTTGATATGAAAGTTTTGATTAGCAATTATTCTATGAAGTTCACGCAAAAACTCACTCTCCGGTTTATATACGTTGTGCATAGAACTAAAAGTGATGTCATCTGCATAACGACTGTATTTTAAACCAAATCGCTTTGCCACTCCGGTCAATAAATAGTCTAGTTTTTGACATACCATGTTTGTAATTACAGGAGAAGTTGGAGCACCTTGTGGTAATACATTCAGTTTTACTTTTTCCCAATCTCCAGATTCGTTTTTGCGTTCTACTTCCATTTCAGTACAACACAACGATGCAATTATATTTGCTATATCTAGCCTAGATGTATTAGGAATTTTATTAACAAGCCATAGTGATCCCTCTAACGATTTTCCTTTAATCGTTTTCAGATTATTACTTCCAAGCAAAATGTACATATCCTTAGTAATGTCAAAACTATTGGCAACAAAAATTGGACCATACTCTGTATTAGTAAACATTCTTCCTTTACCCTTCAAAAATTGGACTGGTTTATCTGTTTTCAAATACTCCTTCTTAAAATCCTCCCACTTCATGTATTGAGGCTCAACGGAGCTCTCCATATTCAATGAAAATGGTTTCAATTGCAAGCACTTCCAAACTCTTGCCTGATCAACAGATGGAAAAAAGTCTTTAAGATCAATATTATACACATAATTACTCCCAACATGTAATTTAGCGTTATCAACTATTGACTTGTCTCTTACAAAGCCCATAGCTGCAATGTGAGGTTCGTAAACACATTGCAATACAAAACTCAATGTTTTTTGTAACGACTTTAGTCCTTTAATGGGCGCATGTATTGTACGCAGTGTTCCTGATTTTTTCTTTATATTAAATTCCTTATATCGATTTTTGCCAAGTTTAGGATTGGCATACCAGGTTAGCTGCCTTAATTCAAACGGTACAGCATTTTCGCCATAGATAAACAATTTAGCTTCATTTAAAAGTTGAAGAAAATCTTCTCTATTCTGCATTTTTTCAAAGGCAGTCTTTATTTTGTCGATATGGGATTGTTCCAATTTCATGATTCAAATAATATGTTCATTGAAGCCTGCTGCTTTATTCTTTGTTTATCCACTAACTTAAAACTATCAAATCAGGGGTAAATTAATACTAATAACTACTTTATTACAGTTAGTAATTTGTTCGTAGAACAAATTAGTTAATGTAATTAAGCGATTACCGAGAAACATTCATCCCGAATAACTTCGGAACACCAACCGATCTGAAACATCAATAAAGATATTTCCAGTTGGCACAAATCAATATGTTGCAGCAGGCTATCAAAGAACAAGAGCAAAATAATAGGCTAACTGTGCAGATTTGGTGCACAGTTGAGTCTTTATATATACCTTTGAATAAATATAATAAAACTGTTATAAAGAACTAATTAAACTTCTACAAAATGGCTATAACTAAATACCCCTTAATTCGCTATAAAATTCTTGACAAATGTTTTAGAAATACAGGCAAAAGATACTTTATTGAAGACCTAATAAAGGAATGTGAAAATGTTATTTTGGAATTAGACCCAAATTCATCGGGAATTAGCCTTAGACAAATTAGGGAAGATATAGCATTTATGAAAAGCCCGGAGGGATGGTCAATAGAAATTGAAGAAAATAGAGTTGGGAGAAAAATGTATTATAGATACGTAGATCCAGCCTTTTCGATTAATAATATGCCATTAAACGAAATAGAGATGCAGCATATTATGGAGGCAGTTGATATACTAACTCAATTTAAAGGCATGCCACAGTTTAAGTGGCTAAATGAATTAGTCCCAAAACTTCAACAAGGTTTAACTCAAAAAAAAGACACAATTATTGAATTTGATAATAATGAATACCTTAAAGGCATCGACTATATAGGACAGCTTTATAACGCTATTCATTATAAAAAAGTACTACTTATCGAATACCAACCATTCGAAAGCGATTCTCCGTTAAATTTTACAATACACCCGCATTATTTAAAACAATATAATAACAGATGGTTTTTATTTGGGCTGAACGATGAAAACGAAAAAGAAGACTGGAATCTAGCAATTGATAGAATAAAAAACATATCAGAACTAAACAACAAATTTAAAACTAGTAGAATAGATTGGGCAGAATATTTTGAAGATTTTATTGGAGTTACAAAACCAACCGAGGCTAAATCTGAAAAAATAATACTTCATTTTTATGGTAAAACAGGGAAGTATATGGAAACGAAGCCAATTCATGGTTCACAAAAATCAAATTGGATCAGCAATGAAACACTAGAAGTGAAACTTGATTTAATTATAAATTATGAATTTGAAAGACTTATTCTTTCTTATGCAAATAATGTTAAAGTAGTTGAGCCGTTATTGCTTGCTAACCAAATAAATGAAAGGCTTATTGAAGCAAATAATTTATACAGATAATCAGGCATTCTACAAGTATATGATTATCAATAGATTACCAACATAATCAACAATCAATTACAAGCTTGTAGAGAAAAAATTGAAGCATATTGGCAGGGTACTTTTGTATCCTAAATCAATAAATATGCTTACACAAACGCACAATGTTACAATTACAAAAACACTCTCCTTCTACAAAGAAAATGGTATTTGGTTTGCTGACCTACCCGCCTTTTTAGATGCAGGACTAGGCTCAAAGGCAAACTTAATGATGGTTGATGGCGCCGACACATTTTTAGATTACGTATCTAATAACCAAAACCGTGCCACTTTAAAAATTAGCACAAATCCATTTGAAGGTTCAGATGCTGTCCTAAACAAAATAGGGTTTGGCCTAAACCAAGGCCTACTAGATCAAATAGGGCATGCCAAAGTGGACTATGGCGCCTATTACCACGTAGAAAGGTTTAAAGGAGTAGCCATAAACCATCAACTCTGGCTTTGCCCTGTAACCGAATACGTTTTTGAAGGAACGTATCCACAAACAATTTATATCAAACAATTAAACAACAAATAAAATGAAAACTAGAAAAACAATCTACCACTTAATCGTAGACAAAAGCGGCTCAATGATGGACTGCGTAGACAGCACTATAAATGGATTTAATGAGCAAGTAAACAGGATAAAAGACAAAGCCCTAGAATTTGCAGAAGAAGATATTAGCATGGGGTTAACCACTTTTAACGATAGTGTAAAGCATGTATATTTTCAGCAAAACCCCAAAGAAATGGTGTTGTTAAACTATGAGAATTATAGGCCCAGTGGAGGCACTGCTCTATTAGACGCAGTTGGTGAATCTATTAAAGAAATTGAACGACAAATAAGTACAAGTCTCATTCCAACAACTGTTATTGTAGTAATTCTTACAGATGGCTATGAAAATGCATCTAAAAAGTATAACTTAGTAGATATTCGTAATATGATATCCAAATTAGAGGAAACAGGTAAATGGACCTTTAGCTTTATTGGAGCGACACTAGATGCAGTTGACGTAGCGGCTTCTATGTCTATAAAAAGCCAAAATAGCTTTTCATTTGAAAAAACTGCAATGAAATCTGAAGTTTGGGATAAACTAAACAAATCTGTAAGTAGCTACTTTACCAAAAAGAGTCAAAACAGAAATTTGAATAACTTTTTTGAAGATTAACTATGAAAGTCCATTTAATTAAAGATAGTGAGGTAGGAAAAGATGTATTTTCTGAAGTAGTTGATTTATTGCAATCCATTAATGGTCCAATTGAGTTTTTATATGACATCAACAACACAATAGATTTTACAGAAGATGATGTAGAAGACAGTCAAGTTCTTGAACAGAAAAAATTTGAAAAAGCAATACCGCCAGAAGAAAGGATTTATGCAAATATGAGACCCTCAAAAGAAATTGAATTTGAATTTCGTCCGTTCAAAAATTTCACTTTCCCGCTATTTAGAAAAACCACTAAATGGACCACTATCTTTAATAAATGCAACCATTATAGAAATAAAAATAATATTCCTGAAAATGAATTTGTAATTCTTTTAACAGAAGTATCCAATACAAATAACTGGTTTGCCTCATTAGATGAAAAAATGCCATTTAACGGATTTATTCATACTGCTGATTGGAATCATTTTATAAAGTGTCAAGACTCCTTCCCTATTGCATACGAAGTAATAGCCCTGGTTTTACAAAAGCATATGTTTATTGACTATAATGAGGCTAGAATCTCCGTACACATTGAGCCAATTGGATGTGTGAACGACCTTTGTCTCGAAAAAAAGAATATCATACTTAAATTAAGAACAGCAGATGTATGTCAAGACTGCATGAATAAGTTAAAAGATAAACTTTCAATTGCGGAAATCCAGCATGCATTAAATATTATGGACTCGTTAAGGGTGAAGATGCTATTTTCCCAAAATTTGAGGCAAAATGTAATCTTAAGCAAACTCATAATAGACGATAATAACAGAATATTTCTGCCTGATTTTGGCAATATTGAAATTAAACTAAGACCATTAGAAAAGGCATTGTACCGATTATACCTTGACCATCCCGAAGGAATTGGTTTAAGTTTTTTATGTGACCATAAAGAAGAATTGTATGAAATTTATACAAAATTATCAAGTTTAGGCGCACTAAATGAAATGAAAGTCAGAATAGATGACATCGTAAATGTTACCAAAAATTCAAGCGCTGAAAAAATATCAAAAATAAAGACAGCTTTTGTAAAAGCTATTGGTGATAATCTAGCTAAGCATTATTATATACATGGAGGAAATGGGGAGGTTAAGAAGGTGGATTTAGATAGAGATTTAGTTGAAATAAAATAGATCCATTATTTTTTCAAAAATGGATTCTGAATTTTTATAAGCTTACGACCGTGTTATTGTCACTGTAAGTCCTCATCGTATTACCACCGCGGAGTGTTGCTCTCGGTTGGTACCCAGTTAAGGGTTCTTGATGATAGGGCGAAGGTAGAAAGATTTATTTTAATCAATGATATGAACAGATACTCTATCTATTTCATTATTAAAATCTTTGGAATATTTCAATAACACTTTTTTTCTTTCATTACTTTCACTATACACTACATTATTGTATTGTCGAATAGATACATTTTCACCATGCCTGTATATTGTTAGATATTGGTAATTATGTTTTGACAAATATTCTCTACTTGTGTATTTAAGTTGATCTTCTGATGTTAATTTAATACAATTAGTAGAGTCAAAATGAACGATTTTTAAGCATGAATCGAGTAATGATTTACCTGAATCAGTAAGTTCATCATAAAATACCTTTTCTGAATTGCCCCAATAAAATGTTTTTGTTTTAACTGCAATAACTTGGGCTTTTATTGAAAAGCTACTAGCAAATAAAATCAACATAAAAATAGTTTTTTTCATATTCAATGATTTAAGTAAAAATAACGAAGCAAACCGCCCTCAATTGGAGGAGTCGCCAATATTTAACAATAATTTCTAGGATAATGTAGCCAGCCTAATATAAAAATTTGAATTTGCAGGGCATGTCACTACAACGTATTCATCAAATCCATTTATGCTAATTTCTGGCGATTCGTATCTGCCAGTGAGTGTGATTTTTTCTACCTTCCCTTTACTTGCAATTTCAATTTGCAAACCTTCCGCAAAACCAGTAGTAATTGAATTACCTATAAAAACATTTTTTTGAGCTATTTTTTGTAGATCATCAAAATCATAAGCCTTATCCATTGTATTTACTGATACTCCTTCTGGTAAAGAGTTAGTAAATAATTTAACTTCCTTTTCCGTGCTTGTATTGTTAGTTATGTCTACAATAAATCCGTTTTCCATAATTAAATATTTATATAAAAATAACGGAGTAAACCGCTCTCTATTGGAGGACTTACCTTTTATTTTCACTAATTTGAGAGGGCAAATACAAGATGCATGCCCAAAAACAAATCAGCCGTAATTAGATACCGCATTATCGACCAGATGCTTACCAATAAACGAAGGCCCTATCCTACTCTAGAGCAGTTAGCGGCTAAATGCACAGCAATACTAGGTTCCGATGTATCTACTTCTACCATAGAAAAAGATATTAGAGCCATGCGCGAGCAAGCTCCCAAGGGCTATAGCGCCCCCATTGTGTATTCTAAATTAGAGGGCGGTTATGTATACAGCGAGGTAGGCTTTTCTATTGCCGAACTTAATCTCAACGAAGAAGAATGGACTGCCCTTCAATTTGCAGCCGAGCTATTATACCAATATAAAGAAGTGCCCGTATTTAGCAATTTTAAAAATGCTATTGAGCGTATCAATACTAGGTTTTCGTTAGGTATAGATGGAAGTGAAAAACTAATTGACCAAGTAGTGCAGTTTGAACAAGCCGTTCATGCCAACGGTTTGGAATTTATAGAATTCATTTATAAAGCTATCAAAAGCAAGCAGGGTATCAGTTTCAGTTACCGCAACATCTATAAAAACAAAACAAGTGCTACCAGCCTTATCCCCTACTTAATTAAAGAGCACCGCAACAGATGGTACGTAATAGGCTGGAGTACCGAAAAAGAAAAATACACCACTTACGCCCTAGACAGAATGTCTGGTGTAGAAACAGAAGACACTACTTACAAAAGACGTTCAGATTTTAATGCTTCTACCTTTTTCCAACACAGCACTGGCATAATGGAAAGTAAAGCCAAGCCCCAAGAAGTATTACTTACCATTACAAAACCCATTAGTGATCTAATACTATTAGAACCAGTGCATCACTCGCAAAAAGTAATCAAAGAAAAAGGTGATAGTGTACAAATAAGCCTTAAAGTTTTACTCAACGAAGAGTTTACGTTTAAGCTATTAGGCATGGGATCTTTTTGTGTTGTAAACAAGCCGGCAAGCCTTAAAAAAACAATTAAATCAGCCATAGATAATATGGGTGCTAATTACCTCTAAGCAGCACAGACCCCATTGGCATTAGATCTTCCCCTACTGGCATCCAGATATGGCCATCAAATTTTGGATTGATGTATAGGTTTTTAACGGTAATACTCTCGCAAACCATTTTAAGCCCTGGCTCTATATAAAACCCAAACCTGTCACCAAACATAGGCAGGTGCGATGCATGCACCACATAATTAGGTCGGTCATACTTGTTTAAAAAAAAGTAATAGTACCCGTCAAGTTTTAGAATAGAAAAAAACTGCTTTTTACCACTGGTATTATAATTAAAAAAGAGTTCACTAAAACGGTGCTTGTGCACATTATGGTTACGCTCAAAACTAGACACCACAAAAGACGACTCCTCGGAACTAGCTACAAACTTGTTTAAATAATCGCCATCTTCCTCAAAGCCCCATACTAGCCCGTATTGGCCATAGCCCTTGTGGTTTTCAACTACTTCAATTTGGGCCTTAATAATAAAATTATCTGCTAGGTTATCAGGTAAAGCCTTGTGGTAATAGTTCCATCTACTATCGGTTTTGTTTTCCATTATATAACGGCCCATCTTAAAAAACGCAGACTCGGTATCACTCTCCACCGTTTCCCACCCCTCTTGCCGCTGGACAAAATTATCATCCACTATAATTTCCTCTTTGTAAATGTCTGCAACGGGTAAAATTTGTATCATCTTTTCTATTTATAACACAAACATACCAGTCATGACCTCCGTGTATTGGAGGGGTAAAAAAAGATACTATCCTTACCAGTCCTCCAATAGACTGCGGTATGGGTTTTTACTTTTGACTTTCAATACAACACCCATGGAAAAACATAAGCCTACTAACGTTAACTTAATTGAACCCATTAGCAACCTATTAATTAAAAACCTCTCGGCTAATGCCAACGAATCAGGCTATACCTATCTACACTGCGTATATGCAGCCAAAAACAAATACATAAACGGCGGATGGATTAACATTTGGCCTACTACCTACCTATCAGGATCGGGTAAATTTTTAGATGACCTAGAAATGATACAGGCCGTTAATATACCCGTTGCACCTAAAAAGTTTCACTTTGCCCAGCAAGGACAGGTTAAACGCTTTACGCTGATATTTCCGGCTATACCCAAAGATTGGACAGACTTTTGCCTGGTAGAGCTTGTAAATGATAAGAATATTGGGTTTAAATCACGGAAAATTAGGCGGAATGATACCGGGATTTATAATGTGTTTGTGGAGTGATGGGGGGGG
>CAJBRT010000198.1 GCA_903958045.1 uncultured Bacteroidota bacterium
GGTTGGTGTGTATATGAAAAATTGGAGCAAAAGTGTCGCAGGCCACAATTGTCCATGGAAGGAAGACCTGGCTAGTGCGCGTAGTGTAGCCGCACATTTGAAAATACCATTAAAGGTTTATGACTTTGAAAAGCAATATTATGAGTCCGTCACGAATTACATGATCGACGCATATAAAAAGGGCATCACTCCAAACCCTGATGTAATGTGCAATCAAGAGATTAAATTCAAAGTGTTTTTAGAAAAATGTCTAGATGAAGGTGCGGGGGCTATAGCTACTGGCCACTACGCAGTTATGGACAGTGGGGAAATGAAAATTGCAGCCGATCCTAGTAAAGACCAGACTTACTTCTTATACAGAATGAATCCTAAGGTTGCATCAAAAGTTATTTTTCCGCTTGGAAAATATAAAAAATCCGAAGTCCGAGAACTTGCTAAAAAACACAACTTGCCAACGGCCTCGCGCCCTGACTCTATGGGTCTTTGTTTTGTAGGTAATGTGCCGATGAAGGATTTTTTGGGAGAATTTATAAAGTCTGAAAAAGGCGAAATTATTGACGATGCTGGCAATCATGTTGGTAATCATGAAGGTGCATTTGCATATACTATTGGACAGCGTCATGGCTTAAACATCGGCGGGGGAAAGCCATATTTTGTTTATAAAATCGATACCAAAAAGAATATTGTGTTTGTTACTACCAATGATGAATCAGAGCTATTGAATAAATCCGAATTTGAAATCGATGATTGTATATGGTGGCAAAACCCCGAAAGCCTTGATTTGAAAGTAAAAGTTCGCTACCGATCCGAAGCAATTGAATGTAAATTACAAAAGTCGAAAGATAGTAAATATTTAGTAAAGTTAAATAAAAAAGAGCGCGCAATCACTCCTGGCCAATCAGCAGTTTTTTACAGCGACGATTTGGTTGTGGGTGGTGGAATAATACTTTAATTACTCTTATGCTATAATTTTATATAAGCAATAATAAAGGAGTAACTATGCCTGAAGACAAAAAACCTAAAAAAGACGAAGAAGTTAAGGATGCTATGGCAAGTATGTCGAGCTCAGAACACAGTATGTCGCTGCCCAAAAAAGACAAATCCAAGAAAGTTTGGATAGTTTTATTTGTTATTACACTTTTGGCACTTATAGGTCTTGGTGTTTATGGATATACAAAAATCCAAAGCGATAATAAAAAGATAAAAGATCAACAAGCTCAAATCGATGATCTGCAAAATAAGAAAAAAACACTTGAAGACGCTGCAGCAGCGGCAGCCACCGCAGTTACAAAAGCAGTTACCGGTAATTACCTAGAAGTAAAGGAGCTTGGATTTAAGCTACCATTAACAGATAGCATTAAGGATCTTCAGTATTTTGTTAATGACAAAACCGCCTTCTTTTCAACATCTAGTTTGCAAAGCAGTGCCTGGCCATCAGCTGACAATGATGCTGCTAAGTACTGTAGCCTAGGCTCTCTTCCTCTAGGTGCTGTAACTAAATTTGCTAATGCATCAGAAGCAGGCCCAACTCAACAAAAAACTTTAAGCGGTTTTGTGCTTGGCTATGCACCACCACAATCTAGCTGCTCATCAAACCAAGCAACAATTAATTTGCAGAATACTCAAAAAGCAGCCTTAGTAAAAGCTTTTGAAAACGCAGAGAAAATATAATGGAAGAGATATCAAATACACCAAACCCAAGTATGGGAAATGCTATGCCAAAAAAATCTTTAAACGTCTGGATGATAGTTGCCATTATATTTATATTGATTAGTATTGGTCTAGGAGTTTATGGCTTTATTACAATTCGAAATCAGAATAATAAAATTAATAATCTTAACAGTCAAGTTGCTGATTTGCAAAACACAAAGAAA
>CAJBRT010000199.1 GCA_903958045.1 uncultured Bacteroidota bacterium
GGTTCAGGCATTGTAAGACGTATGTGGTTAAGCGGAACCATTCCAAGATCAGCAGAACAAATGCAACATGTGCGCATAGAAATGTATTGGGATGGTAGTAAAACGCCTGCTGTATCTGCTCCAATTGGCGATTTTTTTGGTTTAGGATTGGGTAAATCTAAAGCCTATACAAATGCATTGTTTTC
Source organism: uncultured Bacteroidota bacterium (assembly GCA_903958045.1). GTDB lineage: Bacteria > Bacteroidota > Bacteroidia > Chitinophagales > Chitinophagaceae > Sediminibacterium. Next base: position 186 of record CAJBRT010000199.1, read on the forward strand.
AAATCCAGAGGGCCGCTCTTTTAATTTTACCATACCCATGCCGTTTAAAAAATCGGCTAGAATTGTATTGGTGAATGGATCTAGTTCACACGCACTCATCTGGTACGATATTAATTTTACCCTAGAAAAAGTGCCTGAAGACGCTATGTATTTTCATGCCTATTGGAATCATACACCCAAAACAACTCTTGGTTCCGATTATGAAATTTTACCTACCATAAATGGCAAGGGCCGATTTATTGGAAGCAATATTTCAGTTATCAGCGATAGTATTTTACGATATACTTGGTTTGGAGAAGGCGAAGTGAAAGTATATTTAGATGGAGACAAAAAATTACCCACTTTGTCAGGAACTGGTACCGAAGACTATATTGGATCAGGATGGGGACAGGGAGAATATCAAGACCAATACCAAGGATCTTTAATTTCTGATGACAAAAACGGGGTTTACTGCTTTTATAGGTATCATGTTCCCGATCCTATATATTTTCAGAACCAGTGTAAAGTTACGCTGCAACAAATAGGCAATAGCTCCCCAGAAAATATTAGATCCCTACTAAAAAAAGGCGCTAATATCAAGCCCGTATTTTTTATCAAACAAGGAAGTGGTAATGATATTTTAAATTTAAAGGGGAACCCTCCTATTACCTATGGTTTATTGGATACAAATTTTGTTGACGGTATCAACAACTCGTTTTTTGATAGCAGTAATTTTGGAATGAATTTTTACCGAACAGATGAAGTTTCCTCTACCGCTTATTTTTATTTAAATAAACCAAGCAATCAATTAAATGTTGGAACTTCTAATACCCATCAAAAAGGATCATTTGGATATGATGCAGCTTTTCTAAAAAAATTTCATAGCAATGCCATTCAATTAAAAAATGGAGACGCTTCATTAATTGTTTTACCTAATTATCAAGGCCGCGTAATGACTAGTACCGCCGAAGGTGATAAAGGATTTAGTTTTGGATGGATCAATCATGATTTAATTGCAAGTGGGCAACAAACCCCACATTTTAATGCCTTTGGAGGCGAAGAGCGCTTTTGGCTTGGGCCAGAAGGTGGACAATTTTCAATTTACTTTAAGCCTGGTACTCCATTTACTTTTGAGAACTGGTATGTGCCACCAAGCCTTGACACCGAAGGCTTTGATATTGTTTCTACAACGAATACCGAAGCTTTATTTAATAAAAAAATTCATTTGCTAAACTATTCCGGTACAAATTTTGATTTAGAAGTAAAGCGAAAAATAAAACTATTAAGTACACAAAATATTACGCAAACATTAGGCGTACATATAGGAGCCTCCATAAAAACTGTTGGATTTGAATCAGAAAACAACGTAAAAAATATTGGCAAGGTCGCTTGGACAAAAAATACAGGACTTTTATCTATTTGGGTGTTAAGCATGCTACAAGCCAATGATCATACAACAGTGTTTGTGCCCTTTAAAAAAGGAGATGCCACTACACTTGGCAAAATTGTAACCGACGATTATTTTGGGAAATTAGATAGTTCAAGATTAAGCGTAAAAGATGGATACCTTTTATTTAAAGCCGACGCCAAACAAAGAAGTAAAATTGGTATTTCACCATTAAGGGCTTTACCTATGGCAGCAAGTTATGATGCAGCTAATAAAGTACTTACTATTGTACAGTTTACCCTACCAAGTAATAACACCGATTATGTGAATTCACTTTGGCAAATTCAAGATGAGCCTTATAAAGGCGATGCATTAAATGCATATACCGATGGTCCTGTAAATGGTAAACAAATGGGTAAGTTTTATGAATTAGAGGGGTCATCGCCAGCAATGGCACTCTTACCTGGCAGTTCGCAAACACATGTTCAAAAAACGATACACCTAAAAGGTAGCGAAGCGGACTTAAACGCCATTACGCTTAAAATATTTGGCGTACCTCTTAAAAAAATAGGGTTATAAAATTTTGTATATATTACAATCAAACGATCTCTTATGAAAAAGTTGATATTTACCGGTCTACTATTTTTATGCGTGGGGTTAAACGCGCAAGTACTTACACTGCGTCAGCAAGCTGCCGTAATTGATGAAGTTCTATCTGATCGACTCAATAATCTACTACCGTTACTGATGGAAAAGAATGGCATAGATATGTGGGTGCTTATCACGCGAGAATATAACGAAGATCCGATTGTAAAAACCATGTTACCGGCCACATGGATTAGCGCAAGAAGAAGAACCATTCTTGTTTTTTACTACAATCCTCAAACTAAAACCTATAAAAAATTAGCAGTAGCGCGCTATAGCGTTGGAAACGAAATTAAAGCAGCATGGGACATGAAAGCCCATCCCGACCAGTGGGATGCAC
>CAJBRT010000200.1 GCA_903958045.1 uncultured Bacteroidota bacterium
GGTATTTGTTTAGGCATGCAAATGTCTGTCATTGAATATGCAAGAAATGTACTTGGTTTAACCGATGCACACTCTACCGAAATGGATGCAACAACAGCGAATCCTGTTATCAATATGATGGAGGAGCAAAAGAAAATTAAAATGATGGGTGGAACCATGCGATTAGGCGCTTACCCTTGTGAAATTACACCGGGCACACTTGCGCATAAAATTTATGGAGCTACTTCAATTACCGAGCGCCACCGTCACCGTTATGAATTTAACAATGATTATTACGATGCCTTTATAAAGGCCGGACTTGTAGCGAGTGGTAAAAATCCTGAAACCGGTTTGGTTGAAATAGTGGAGCTTCCCAATCATCCATTCTTTATTGGTGTGCAGTATCACCCCGAATTAAAGAGTACCGCAGAAGTACCAGCACCTCTTTTTGTTAGCTTTTTAGCGGCTGCAAAGCACTATCAAGCCTCAAAAGCAGTTAAATAACCTTAATTTTTAAAACGTGGGTCTATGATTCTAGGTTTCAACTAGTACCTTTGACCTTCAATAAATACACGTATGAAGTCTGATAAGAATTCGCTCATAGGATTTGTTTTGTTAGGTATCTTGTTTTTTTCCTATTTCTGGTATACCAATCAGCAACAAACAGCTTTGGTAGCCTTCAAAAAACAACAAGAAGATTCTATTGCCAAAGCTCAAGCCAAACTTGTAAAGCCGCAAGATGTTGTAGCTGCTAAAATTGATTCTTTACAAAGAGATTCAATTGCTAAAATAGCGACTGCGGGAAACTTCGCTCAGGCTGCACTTGGTAAAGACACCACTGTAACACTAGAAAATGATTTGATCCGTGTTGTATTAACAAACAGAGGGGGTCAGGTTAAAAATGTTACTTTAAAAAAATATACCACTTCCGATAGTGCGTCTGTTGTACTTGGTCAACAAAACCAAATGGGTTACGCAGTAAATACTGCCGTTAATAAAACAGCACTTACTTCTGATTTATTTTTCACACCATCTGCCATCACTAACGCATCAGATGGATCTTCTTCTATCAAATTTGTTATTGCATCTGCTACTGGCACATCCATTATTCATACCTACACGCTTCGCCCAAATTCCTATTCGTTAGACTGGGATATTGAGTTAGTGGGGGCCAATCAGTTATTAACGGCTGGGGTACTTAATTTTAAGTGGTTGTCAGAAACCAGTCAACTTGAAAGGACTGCTGAATATGAAAGACAGATGTCTAACATTTGTTTTTCAGAAGGAAACGAGTTTGATTATATTTCTGCGAACAATGAAAAAACATTTGAAAAGCCGGTACAGTGGGTGAGTGTGGTGCAACAGTTTTTTAATACCACGCTTATTGCAAAAAACAGCTTTAATTCGGGTGCTGTAAACTGGTCTCGCTATACAGATAGCTCTAAAAAGCTTGCTAAAACAGAAACCAATTTACAAATCAAATTGCCACAAGCAGCAACTAGTAAAGTGGCTTTACAATTATTTTCAGGTCCTTCTGATTTTGAAATTCTAAAAAAGCAAGCTCCAGAAATGGATCGCATTGTGAATTTAGGAAGAGACATGTATTCTTTTGTGCGCCCAATTAACAAATACATTATCATGCCAGTATTTGATTTCTTTGCTGGCTTTGTTTCAAATTATGGTTGGGTGGTATTGTTGCTTACCTTATTTATTCGACTTGTTACTTCTCCTTTAACGTATAGTAGCTATTTAAGTGGGGCTAAAATGAAGGTGTTAAAGCCAGAGCTTGATACCATTAAGAAAAAATTTGGAGATGATCAGCAAGGATTTGCCATGGAGCAAATGAAATTGTTTAGAGAGGCGGGTGTAAATCCACTTGGAGGTTGTATTCCAGCACTTTTACAAATCCCTATTTTCTTTGCACTTTACAGTTTCTTTAATTCCCATATCGCGCTTCGCGGACAGGCCTTTTTATGGAGTAAAGATTTATCGAGCTATGACGTTATTGCAACGCTTCCGTTTAGTGTTCCACTAGGATTTGGAGACCACATCAGTTTATTTACCATTACAGCTGTTGTTACGAGTTTCCTTATTTCAATTTACAATATGAGCATGACGCCAACGCAGGATAATCCTGCGCTTAAGTACATGCCTTATATTTTCCCTTTCATGCTATTGTTTATCTTTAATAGATTGCCATCGGCATTAACATGGTACTATACCGTTTCAAATATTGTTACCCTTGGGCTTCAATTTGTGATACAAAATTATATCATCAACCACGATAAAATTTTAGCACAAATGGATGAAAAGCGAAAAACGCCAAAAGCAAAAAGCAAATGGCAGACTCGTTTTGAACAAATGCAAGACAGTCAGAAAAAATTGCAAGACTTGAAAGATAGGACGGCAAAGAAAAAATAAATGAAAAGCCCTGCTGTTGTAAGTAGGGCTTTTTTTAAATTGTATAGTTTGAAAGTAATTGTATCTATATTGGTTTGTTTTTTGTCTTTTCAGTTGGCATTTGCGCAGCAGCGAATAGTGGCGGAGTGCACAGTGGTGTATAAAGTAGAATCACAAGACCCGTCTGATGCAAGTGTGCAGCTAAAAGCAACCAAAACGGTATATATCAAAAGTAACAATGCGCGTATAGATCTTGTGGCTCCTGCGTATGCACAATCAACTATTTATAATAAAACAACGGCTACTGCTACTGTACTTCGTTCTTTTGGAGAAGACAAATACATGACTCCATTAAATGCACAGCAGTGGCGAAAAGTAAATGCAGGGCTAGATAGTATTCAAATACAAATTACTGGGGACTCTATTTCTATTTTAGATTACACCTGTAAAAAAGCGGTGTTGCAACTAAAAGATGGAACTCAGGTAATTGTATTTTTTACGCCAGCCATCATTCCTTCGGTAAGAGAATATGAGTATATGTTTAAAGATATTCCTGGTTTTGTACTATGGTATGAAATGAAAGATGGAGATGGTAAAAAAACCATGTTTAGCGCTACTCAAATTAATTTATACAATCCAGTAGCTGCATCAAGATTTGATATACCCACAAAAGAATACCGTGTGATTGAAATGGAAGCGTCTAGCATAAGATAGATGAAAAGGCTAGCGCATTAAAGCGATTAGTTGTTAGATGGGCTAGGTGTCTTAAACTTAGGCACTTTAACTTTAAACTTGTAAGGAAATACAAATGAACTGTTTCCGTTATCAAAACGAAGCATTGAATTCATTTCAGTATTGTTGTTTCCCTTTAATTGAAAACCTAATGTTTGAATACTTTTGTATTGCATTGTTGACCTAAGGGAACTATACGATAAGCTTTTGGAATTGAGTAAGTTTAGATTTTTGAGTGTAAACTTTGATTGCTTACCTCTTTTATCGGTGGTTACTCCACTTAAAGTAAACGCAGCATGACCAGTTTGCACCCCTACAAGTAGGGTTACAGCTAGGGTTAAAGTGAGTATGAGTTTACTGCGGTTCATTACTATAAAGGTATGTAATCTTAATTATTTCACAATTATCAAATCCTTAATAGAACAGATATGTTCATAAATTGTTGCGAGGATTGTTGGAAAAACTTGATTTTTGGTCTATTTTAGGTTAATTCCTTTCATAAATGAGCCAAAATCGATACCAAGAAGACCGGGAATCCCTTAAAGAACTGCTTCAGCAGTACCGGAATCTCAAGCTTGGCCGCCAACACCGATTTTTGGAGGAGGACGCATTTTTACGCATTATTGACTACTTCGACGAAAAAGACAATGTAAAAGAAGCTTTGGAGGCTGTTGAAATAGGATTGTCTCAATTCCCTTTTGCCTCGGCACTTATGATTAAAAAGGCCGATTTGCTCATTGTTGATAAACGTTACTTAGAGGCGCTAGATATTTTAGAAACCTCAGAACTCTACGACAATTCCGATATTGATTTATATATTTTAAAAACAGACGCTTATTTAGCACTGGATCAACCAGAAAAAGCCGCAGAGCTTTTGGAAGCAGCAATTCATAAATTTGAGGGGGATGAAAAAGTGGATCTTCTTTTTGAGTTAGCAGATGTTTACGATGACTATGAATCTTTCGAAAAAGTTTTTGATTGTTTAGTACTTATTTTAGAACAAGAGCCTGCTAACGAAGAAGCGCTGTATAAAATTTGTTTTTGGACCGATTATACAGGTCGTAACGAAGAGAGTATAAAATTGCATCAAAAAATAATTGATCAACTTCCGTATAGTGAGTTGGCGTGGTTTAATTTGGCCGCTGCATATCAAGGATTAAAACTCTACGAAAAATCTATTGATGCTTATCAATATGCGGTAGCGATTGATGATAAATTTGACTATGCTTACCGTAATATGGGCGACGCCTATTTGCGCCTTCGTAAATACAAGGAAGCGGTTGAAGTACTTGAAAAAGTAGTAGCGCTGTCAAGGCCCGAAGACGTGATATACGAAGCTATTGGTCATTGTTATCATAAAATGGGAAAAATTGCACAAGCTAGATTTTATTATAAAAAAGCGGTTCACTTAAATCCCGACGACAGTAAGCTTTATTATAAAATTGCTGTAACGTATATGCTGGAAAAGCAATGGAGACCTGCTGTGAAGCAACTTGAAAATGCAATGCGCATGCACCGTGCGATTACAGAATACAATTTGGCCATGGGAGAATGTAAATCTAACCTTGGAGAATTAAAAGAAGCCGTTCATTATTTTGGAGTTGTAGTAAAGCACAAACCTAAAAATGTTTCGGGATGGGAGGCATTGATCAATTGTTTACTGACCGCAGGGTATTTTGATGAAGCCCTTCTGCAAAGTAAGAATGCAATTATTGCAACAGATCATAAGCCCATTTTTTTGTTTTACCAAAGCGCTATTTTATTTATTACAGGCAAATCAAAAGAAGGGTTGCTCATGTTAGAGCAGGCTATGTTGGCTGCCCCCAAGCTATTAAAAAAATTCATCGATATTAGGCCTTCCATTCTTCAAAATGCGCAAGTGGTGGATGTTATTGCCCGTTTTAAACGTCGCAGAAAAATATAGTACAATCAAAGCCTAGCCCCATTATTCAGCCCTAAAAAGTCATTTGTTTAACTTATTTTTGCATTTCAGTTAAAATTAGAACTATGAATTTTAATTTATCACAGATTCCAGTGCGAACCTCACAGCCTAGAACGTCAGGTTTAACCATGATTATGGATAAGGGGTTAAGCATTAATGAAGTGCACAATTTCATGAGTGTGGGTGGTCCACATTCTGATGTTATTAAATTGGGATTTGGAACATCTTTTGTTACCCCAAATCTCAAGCAAAAAATTGAAGCCTATCAGTCTTACAATATTCCCCTCTATTTTGGCGGTACTTTATTTGAAGCCTTTTTAGTGCGTGGTCAGTTAGATGACTATATAAGTGTTTGCAAAGATTACGGCATTACCTATATGGAAGTGAGTGATGGATCTATCAGCATTCCGCACACCGAAAAATGTGGTTTAATTGAAAAGTTAGCCAAGCACTTTACCATTTTAAGTGAAGTAGGCAGTAAAGATGCTGCTCATATCATTCCACCTTACAAATGGATCGAACTGATGCGAGCAGAGCTTGAAGCGGGTGCTACCTATGTTATTGCAGAAGCACGTGAAGCAGGTAATGTTGGTATTTACAGAGGAAGTGGAGAAGTGCGCGAAGGTTTGGTGCAAGAAATTTTAACACAAATTCCAGAAGAAAAAATAATCTGGGAAGCACCTCAAAAAGCACAGCAATTGTATTTTCTTGAATTGATTGGGTGCAATGTGAACCTCGGCAATATTCCACCTCATGAGATCATTGCCCTAGAAGCTATGCGCATTGGACTTAGAGGCGACACTTTCGAATTGTACTTAAATAAGTAATCGAGTTATGAAACGTTATGGACTCATTGGTTTTCCGTTAACGCATTCATTGTCCGGGCAATATTTTACCAATAAGTTTATTGAAGAAGGAATTGAAGATTGTATCTACGAAAGATTTTCGATTCCTTCTATTGCTGATTTGCATGAAATCTTACAATCCCATCCTGATTTGTGTGGGTTTAATATTACCATTCCTTATAAAAAAGAAGTGCTCACTTTTTTAACAGAGCGTTCTAAGGCTGTTGAAGAAGTAGGGGCTTGTAACTGCGTAAAAATTGAAGATGGTAAACTAATTGGTTACAATACCGATGTTATTGGATTTGAAAATTCGTTGGTTCCTTTTTTAAAACCTAGCCATAATCAGGCACTCGTTTTAGGAACAGGAGGCGCTGCACTTGCCATTGTGTATGTGCTTCAAAAACTAGGAATTGATTTTACTTATGTTTCGCGCACTGCGAGTAGTGATCAGTTTGCCTATGATCATTTAGATGCCTCTATTATGGCAGCGCACACGCTCATTATAAATACCACGCCACTTGGTATGTTTCCCAATATAGAAGATTGTCCAGCTATTCCTTACGAATTATTAACGCCTGCGCATCACTTGTTTGATTTAACCTACAACCCAGCTGAGTCCACATTTTTAGCCAAAGGGAAGGCTATGGGCGCTACCATTCAAAATGGTCAACAAATGTTTGTTGAACAGGCCGAACAATCTTGGCGTATTTGGAACAGCTAATTTTATTGAAGCGTTACTGTTTTTTTAAGCCTGATATCCCTAGAAGAACTTCCAATCATAATCATAAAATCTCCGGGCTCTATAACCGTCTGCATTTTTTCATTTAGCATTTCAAAGTCTTCGGGAAGAAGTGTAAGTTGTATGGTTTTAGATGCACCTGCTGCTAAATGAATTCTTTCAAATCCTTTTAATGCTTGAACAGGTCTTGCCACAGAAGCAATTTGATCCCTTAGGTATAATTGTGCAACTTCATCACCAGCCACTTTACCAGTATTTGTTACAACGAAGGAAACATGTATGGCATCCCCTTTTTTTGCAATGGGTTTTTCAATGATCAAATTGCTGTATTCAAATGTGGTATAACTAAGTCCATATCCAAAAGGAAATAAAGGAAGACCCGTAAGGTTTTCATAATCATCACCACGTCCGGTTGGTTTGTGGTTGTATACAAGTGGGAGTTGCGCTTCACTTACAGGGAATGTGATGGGTAGTTTAGCGCCTGGGTTGTATTCGCCTGAAAGTACTGCTGCCACTGCATGTCCGCCTTCTTCACCAGGGTACCAAACGTCTACAATGCTACTTACTTTATCTATCCAATTACCCATGGTTACGGCGCTTCCGCCAACAATCACCACAACGGTTGGTGTTCCAGTAGCTACTACTCTTTGAATGAGCTGTTCTTGTTCTCCGGGTAATTGTAAAGAAGCTCTATCTCTAAATTCACCTTCCTCAAGTCCTACTACTACCACTGCTACTTTTGATTTTTGTGCAATAGCAACCGCTTCATTTATTTTTTCTTCAATTGTATTTACGACATCTACATTCCAAATTAATTTGATGGTTGAATTGCCATTGGGCTCTTTAAATTCAACTCGAATGGGATAATTATTTCCTGCTGTAAAATTGTAATCAACTAGGCTTGTATGAAAGCTTTGCTTATCCCAGTTGTTAATGATGAGTTGGTTATTGATGTATAATTTGAAGCCATCATTTCCGGACAAACCTATTTTGTAAGTGCCTGTTTTAGGTGCTTTGATATTGCCGGTCCATTTAGCGCAGAAAAATTCTGGTGTGATAGATGGGTCGGGCGTAGAGATGGTCCAATGAAAATTAATGGTTTTGTCAATTCTTTGTAGGGTCGGATTGTTTCCAAATTCTATACCATTAAAATATTGTGCAGTAAGTCCTTCCTGTGTTTGGTTACCTTGCGTAGTCCATAAATATTTACTTGGTATGATGTTCCAGTTTTTACTTTCTCGACCGGGACCAGCTGCGGTTATGATTTTACTAGCGCCATATTTAAGCCTCATGCCATCTAGTATGCTTACTTTTTTGGTACCCGGCCCACTATATCCACCAAGTCTTGCCTCTGTGGCGTCTGTGCCAATCAGGGCAATGCTTTCAGTAGCAGTGGAGAGGGGTAATAATCCATTTTTGTTTTGTAATAAAACAACCGATTCTAGTGCTGCTTGGTGTGCAATTTTTTTATGCGCTGCTTCATAATTTGCAGATTCAGTTGCTTTGATATCGAGGTATGGTGTTTCAAATAAACCCAGTTCAAACTTTGCTCTCAGTACACGACTAACTGCATCATCAAGTCTTTCGGAATTGATTTGTCCATTTAAAAATGGAGGGATAAATAGTTTATAATGCTCTTGAGCTGTTTGAAATAAAACGTCAAGTCCATAATTGACAGCATTTCTTCCTGCATCTGGATAATCTTTTGCTGTATAATGTAAAACATTGGCGCCGCCTACGGCGCCAGCATCTGAAATCACAAATCCATTAAAGCCCCATTGTTTTTTTAGTAGATCATTTAATAAATAATCGTTTGCGGTTGCTGGGCTTCCATTTACAGAATTGTAAGATGTCATGATAGATCTAGCGCCAGCTTTTTGCACCGCATCTTTAAAAGGAGGGTAGTGGATTTCAGATAAGTATCTTTCATTCATGTCAATAGGATAGCTATCTCTTCCGCCATCGCCCACATTGGCAACAAAATGTTTGGGTGTAGCAATGATATTTTCGTCTTCTAGTGTTTTCATGTAAGCCACGCCCATTTTGCTACTCAAGAATGGATCTTCTCCATAGGTTTCTTCGGTGCGTCCCCATCTAACATCTGTTGCAATATTAATAACCGGAGAAAGTATTTGTCTAATGCCTCTAATTTTTGATTCCTTAGCAATGGCGCCAGCAACAGCTTCCATGGTGCTTGTTTTAAAGGTAGCGGCGAGTCCAATGCTTTGCGGGAATATGGTGGAACCCTGTCTTACTAGGCCGTGTAGCGCTTCGTCAAAAGGTAGCATGGGAATACCAAGTCTAGTGCTGTCCATAAAAAACCGCTGTATGGTATTCACTTTTTTAGCAAGGCTTACAGCAGTTTCTGTTGCATTGTATTGTAGCATTTGTTGTGCGCCTTCTCCACCTGCAGATGCAGCACTTACTTGAAATCCAAACAGTCCGTCTTTATATTTTGGGGCATCTCCTGGTTTGATGTCGCCAGGTATCATAAATAGCTGCCAAAATTTTTCGGTAGGCGTCATTCTGTCCAGCAAATCTTTGACTCTTTCGTTGATGGGTGCTCTACTATTTTTGTAGAGAGGGATGGTTTGCGCATCAACGGTTGATGTAACAATGATTTGTATTAAAATCACGTATACAAATCGAGTAAAAATTTTGCGGGTAGTTATAGTTATTGTGTTCATGTTTAGGCTTCGTAGTCGTTTAAAAAATTGATGAGTTTTTGTACTGCTTTTTTTCTGTGGCTAAATGTATTTTTTTCTGAAATGTCCATATTAGCAAAAGTGGTGTTACTTCCATCTGGAATAAATATGGGGTCGTATCCAAATCCTTTGGTACCATCTTGTGTGGTGGTTATTTGGCCTTTGCAAATTCCTTCAAATTGATATTCTTTTCCACCAATAATGAGTGAAACCACGGTTCTAAACCTTGCGGCTCTTGTTGGTTTGTCTTTTAGTGCTGCTAATAATTTATCAATATTGTCCTGCATGTTACGTCCTTCTCCTGCATACCTCGCCGACTTGACACCGGGTGCCCCGCCTAGTGCCTCTACTTCTAGTCCTGTATCTTCACTAAACACCGCTTCGTTAGTGAGCTTATAAATGGTAGAAGATTTTTCTGTGGCATTGGCTTCTAGTGTATCATGTGGTTCTGGAATGTCAATATCAATACCCACTTCTTGCAAGGTAAAAATTTGAAATTTTTGATGGCTAAGGTGTTTAATCTCCTCTACCTTATTTTTATTATTTGTTGCAAAAATAATTTTCATCAACTACTGGATATTAAATGTTTTTTTAAGTGCATTCCAAAGTTTTCCTTTCTCTAATTTTGCTGCATCTGTTTTTACAAGCATGGCTTGTAATGGTGCAGAAAATAAAAGGGTGCAATTGTCGTATTGCTGCACTTGATACTGCGGTACTTCAAAAGGAAGTGCAATGCTTGCTGCATTGATGTCAAATAGGAGTAAAGTAGTAGGTTGTAGTTCTATTTTTATTTGCGTGTATTGAACGGTCTGATTGGCCGTATTTACAATGGCAACGTCGCCCATGTTAAGTTTACACGCAGCAAGAATGGCTGTTAAAAATTGCAAGGATTCGTCTGCAACATGAACGGCTGAACTGTCTTTTAACAAGATGGTTATCTTTTTTTGATTGTCCCCTAAAAAGCTAATGGGTTTTATTGGTGGCACTTCTTCGGCAGCAGGTGCAATAGTCGCGGTCTTTTTAGTTTCAGTGGTTGTAGGGCGTTTGCTATTCACTTTGGCATCCACTAAAACAAGGTCATCTTTATACAAAGAGGCTATAACAAAGGGCGGAAGCAAATTATTTTCAGAATTCATGGCAGTTTTACAATATTAACGATTGTTAGTTTTCATTTTTTTTGTTTCTTTGCATCAAATATAAAACTATGGGAGCAGCACTTGACGTAAAGATTGAAAAAGTTCAGCACAGTAGGTTAGCAAATACCACGCTCGAAAATATTCCTTTTGGTCGTGTTTTTACAGATCATATGTTAGAGGCTGACTATATAGATGGTGCTTGGACAAATGTAGTTATTAGACCCTACCAGCCACTGCAATTTGACCCTTCTTTAGCTGCGCTTCATTATGGGCAATCCATTTTTGAAGGCGTTAAGGCCTATAAGAGTAGTGCGGGCGAAGTGCATATTTTTAGACCTCAAGATAATTTTAGAAGATTCAATATTTCTGCAGCCCGTATGTGCATGCCTGAAATCCCAGAAGCGATATTTATGGAGGGTATGCGCCTTCTCATTGATATGGATAGAGACTGGGTGCCTGCAATGGCGGATCACTCTTTATACATCAGACCCTTTATGTTTGCGACCGATCCAGTTATTGGCGTAAAACCTTCTGATCATTATAAATTTATGATTTTGTTAAGTCCTACTGGACCTTACTACAGCACACCCATGAAAATTTATGTAGAAGAAACCTACACGAGAGCTGCACCGGGTGGGGTTGGTTTTGCAAAAAATGCGGGAAATTATGCAGCTAGTATGATGGCTACACAAAAAGCAAAAGAAGCAGGGTACGATCAAGTATTGTGGACCGATGCTTTTGAGCATAAGTACTTGCAAGAAGTAGGTACTATGAATGTGTTTTTTGTTGTTGGTAACAAAGTGATAACGCCTGAATTAACAGAAGGAACTATTTTGGAAGGTGTAACAAGAGACAGTGCTATCACGGTTTTAAAAGAGATGGGTATGGAAGTGCAAGAGACTAAAATAACCATTGATGAATTAATCGCTTCTCAAAAACAGGGCCTATTACATGAAGTGTTTGGTACTGGAACGGCTGCTACTATTTCAAAAATTAAAGAACTACGCTATAAAGATTATAGCATGCATTTTGATACGGATAAGGCAGGTGTTGCCAAAGAATTAAAAGACAGGCTTACTGCAATTAGGTATGCGACTGCTCCGGATACGCACCACTGGTTATTTAAAGTTTAATGAACTGTTTTAGTAAATAGTTTTTTCCTGCTTTAATGACTGCAACGTAAGTACCTGCATTTAAGTGCGGTACTTCCATACTTGCAAAACCGTTTTTACTTGCGGTAAATATTTTATTTTGTAATAGTGTTCCATCAATACTGTGTATGGATATTTGGTACGCTAGTATTTCTCTAAATGAATAACGAATGCCTAATTGATTTTGCACCGGATTGGGTGTAATAGTTGCTATAATTGGATCTTCTTGCCTTGGTGGTGGTGGGGGTCCCGTAATTTCAAAACGCTTTTCTCCTGCCGTGGTGCTGTCGGTGCCAATCTCAAAAGCATAGCTACTATCCTGAATTATTTTTTGATATTTGTTCAATAATTTGTCATGTAGATAAGCGACCATGTCATTTGCAATTACAAAAGCGGTGCATACCAGTGTGTAGGTTCCAGGTTTGTTAGACTCTATACCTAGTGGAACAAAAAGGTTGTTGGTAAAGGGTCTTGCATCTATACAAAGCGGGATGCTATCTCTCGAAATGGAATAAAGAGATATTTTGTTTTCGTTTATTTTTTCGGCGTCCCATTTTTCAAACCGGCTACTTGCGCTGTCAATCCCCAAAATTTCGAGTCTATCCAATAAGTTATTTTCTTGCATAAGTGCAAGGCTTATATGTGCGTATTCATTTTTGTAGCGGATGGTGTCTGGTGGTTCATTGGGATGGACTTTAGTCCGTTCTTCATAAAATAAATATCCCGCATTGCCTGCTGTATTTTTAATGATATAGCCTTCTAGTTTTTGAACAATCTTTGGATGTCTAAATGGACTAGCGGTATAATTTCCAGTGGCACCAAGGCCTGCATCCCAGAACCAGTAATACTTTCCAATGCTACTGCTACTCGTTATTTTACGCATATCAATGGCAGCAGGGTATGGGTTGCCCGTTAAATAATAGCGTGTTATGGAGTCGGAAGGAAAGCTAATTTCTAGGGGTCCATGTTGTGGTATGCCATGTATCCAAACATTCACCCATGAATCGTGTTTCTTTGTTTCAACAAAAGGCGTTTCGGTTGTATAGGTTGCATTACCTGGGTACAACCAAATTTTTATTGCGCTGTTTTGTTTTAGGTAACTGCTGTCCATTTTTGTAAAGGGTTGAAATGATAATGGTGGTTTATTGTTGGAGTTGGTATCTAAATAATACGCAGAAGGGTGCTCATGAATTGCACTATCAAAACCACTACTGGGGCCACTATTGCCCGTTATTCGTATGCTTTTTTTAAAGTCTAGTAAACTTGGCGAATTCATAAATGGAAAGGATAATAATTTTGTTTGACCTTCTCGTAAATGATACATTTTATGAATGGTGGCCGGTCCAATCATTTTTGTGTGATTACCTGAGGGGTTTATTTGTGCAGCGTGTAAGAGTGTAACATGCCTCGTATGTAAGCTGCCATTGAATAGGGTGATGCTATTTTCTATAATGAGCGAATCTAAAAATTGTACTTTATTTTTTGTATCAATGTGTAGGGTATGAATGCGTTTATTTTTAAAAACATTTGGACGAATGATGGCGCTATCTTTTTCTATGTAGATCGTTCCATGTGAAGCATCGATGGTACCTGCGCCCAATAATGTGTTGGGCCAATATAACGCGCCGTTTACAACAATATGAGCGGTTGAGTCTAGTGTTATGGTTTTGGCCGTAGCCGTTTGATTTGAAAATGCATCACGAATCATAATTTGACTTCCTTGTTGCACCAAAACATGCGTGCTGCTATCTGGAACGATGCCTCCGCACCAATTACTGCCTAGTTGCCATAACGCATTATGGGCGCCCATCCATATACCATTGTTTTTTACTTCAATCCTAATCAATTGACTGGTATCGGTACATGAAAAACGGGTGGCAATTCTTTTAAACAAAGTGCTACTTTGCAATGTGCCAGATTGATAATTGTGGGCATTGCCAATGCCAGTAGCTGTTTTAAATAATCTAGCAGTATCTTCTTTGTAAATCCACTCATAGCTTGTGTTTGCTGAGTTGCTACCCCTAAATAATAGGGGCGCAAAACCTTTGCAAATAATTTGATTTTCCATAATTGTATTGTTTACAATCATGCTATCTAATTGAAATAATATTTTTTTAAAACTGCTATTGATCCCGTCCGAAATTTCAATAACAGCACTATCCGTTCCTGCATATGCATTGGTTGGAATAAACAGTAGTGTTCTTGGAAAGGAGCTATCGCCTACCGTTTTCTTCGAAAACGGTAGGCCCAAAATTTCCCCCTGCGTAGGAGCTATTTGTAGCTTCCAAAATATGGTTTCGCTACTATCTGTTTGAACCACCCCTAATGCAGCAGGAACAATGCCCACTGTGCGTTTGCAGCTATTCAGGCGCAGTGTACTAGTGTCTATACATGTCGGTGCAACAGCGTCAATTTTGACTTGTAAAAAACGGGTGTTGCTTGTTATCATTCCGTTGTAATGATTTTGTGCGGCGTCTCTAATAGCGCCCGTGTCACTGTTAATTCTAGGATATATATTGAATCCATTTTTTACAAGATCTCCTTTTGTAATGATGTACGAAAAATGCCATTCGTTGGTGCCCGATCCTTTGGTGTACAACATGTTTTTTGCGCTATCTGAAACAGTCACAACTAGGTAGGGAAGAAAAGAGCGACTGTTTAAAAAACATGGCTCCGAAAAAATAATTTTAGCGGTGAGTGTATCTCCGGTAGTGTAGGTTTTTGGGGTGGGCGGTATGACCTCAAACACAGTAGGGGCAGTATGATCAGGGATAGCTAGCGCTTTACAAACTAATTGTTGAAGCGACATACCATCGTCATTTCCTACATCATCTTTGTCTTGCCATTTTAAAATAAGTTGATGGCCAGGTTGCCAATTTAAATTAAAAAGTGTGTCTTTTTTCTTTAGCTGATTCATGGTTAAAAGTCCATTCATTGCAATAGTGCCTGTGCTTGTTTGTAACGATGTAAAATTGAGTGTCGTATCTTTTTTAGTGAGGGTGTCTAACACATTATTTGCGCTAGATGTATGGTACATAAAAGTCCATTCGTTCGCTCTGCCACTGCCGCCTTTGCGCCACTGTGCGGCTGTAATTTCTATTTCAAACTGTTCAATTACTACGTTGGAAGTATTGGTGAATACCATGCCAAAAACATAGCTGCCCGCACTGCTTGCAAGGCTACCAAGCCCTCTGGTAGCAGCGTTTGTGGCAGTATTTGAAGGTCCATAACTAAAAATTCCACTGGTTGCATTGGATCCAGAACTGGTGGCAAAATTGAGTACTGCATTACTACCACTTGATTGCGCAATAAATAAACCAGATAGTCCTGCATGTAGGCTTCCCAAATAATAGGGCCCCTTGCCAGATATGCCGCTAACATAACCGCTAGCCGCAGGTAAATTGGAAAAGTTTTGGCTGTAAACAAAGTTTACAGCCGGGTAGGGGTAACTACTGGGGGTAGTTGAAATTTGTGCAAAAACGGCAGGGAAGGAGAAAAGCAGTAAAAAAGATGCCAAAGCAAAGGGTTGCACAAAAGTCTTTATGAACCGAAACGAACAAAAAATGGAAATAAGCATAAAAAGGGCCCTTGAAATTGGCTAGCCAATCTAAATCAATAAGATAGGATTGTTATATTTGCCCGCTAAATCAAGTATTTACTCCTTTTGGGTCTTCGTATTTGTACTGAAAACCAGTATTTTACGTCTAGTTTAAGAAAACTTTTTAAAACTTTTTGATTTTTCAGTTCCAGCCATTACCTTTGCCGTCCGAAATTTTAAACGGTTTAGAATGCCTACAATACAGCAATTAGTTAGAAAAGGTCGTGAAATAATCAGGGCTAAAAGTAAGTCTAGGGCTTTAGATGCTTGTCCGCAACGTCGTGGTGTATGTACCAGGGTGTATACGACAACGCCTAAAAAGCCAAACTCTGCCCTACGTAAAGTAGCGAAAGTGCGTTTGACAAACAAGATTGAGGTTATTGCCTACATCCCAGGTGAAGGTCATAACTTACAAGAACACTCAATCGTATTAATCCGTGGTGGTCGTGTTAAAGACTTACCAGGGGTACGTTACCACATTGTTCGTGGTAGCCTCGATACTGCCGGTGTTAAAGACCGTAAGCAGTCTCGTTCTAAGTACGGTACTAAAAAAGAAAAGGCTAAAAAATAGTCTCTAAAAAAATTATTACAAAAAAGCTAATAAGTAGATCACATGCGTAAAGCACAAGCCAAAAAATTACCCCTAGCTCCTGATGGACGTTTCAATGATAAATTGGTTACTCGTTTCATTAACAATTTAATGTGGCAGGGTAAAAAAAGTACTGCGATCAACATATTCTATGATGCAGTAGATAAGGTTACTAAAATGACCGGTGAAGATGGATATGAAGTATGGAAAAGAGCCGTTGCCAATGTAACGCCTGCTGTTGAAGTACGTAGTCGTCGTATCGGTGGTGCTACTTTTCAAATTCCTTCAGAAGTGCGTGCTGATCGTAAAATTTCATTGAGTATGAAATGGTTAATCCGTTACAGCCGTGAAAGAAATGGTCGTACCATGGCCGATAAGCTAGCGAACGAAATGTTAGCGGCTAGTAAGGGTGAAGGTGCTGCTTTCAAAAAGAAAGAAGACACACACCGTATGGCTGAGGCGAACAAAGCGTTCTCTCACTTTAAAGTTTAATCTTAAACAAACTGCTTATACAAGCCCCAAACTTAGGTTTGGGGCTTTTTTTGTGCATAATTAATTAATAAATTACACCGGAAACCTTTTTCCAATTGGTATAATTATTACCTTTGCCGCCTCGAAAATTGAGGAACTGTTTTCTCAAGCAAAACTTAAAAAACAAGCACTATTATGGCTGACTTGAAATTTCAAAGAAACTTTGGTATCGCCGCACACATTGATGCTGGTAAAACCACAACAACAGAGCGTATCTTGCGCTACACAGGTATGATTCATAAAATTGGTGAAGTGCACGATGGTGCTGCTACTACCGATTGGATGGAGCAAGAAAAAGAAAGAGGTATTACCATTACTTCTGCTGCGGTTAGCTGCCAATGGAATTTTCCTACTGTAAAAGGTAAGGCGGATGCTAATACAAAAAGTTATTATTTCAATATCATCGATACTCCGGGTCACGTGGATTTTACCGTAGAGGTAGAGCGTTCTATGCGTGTATTAGATGGTTTGATTGCACTTTTTTCTGCGGTTGATGGGGTAGAACCACAATCAGAAACAGTATGGCGTCAAGCAAACCGTTATAAAGTTCCACGTATTGGTTTCGTTAACAAAATGGACCGTGCTGGTGCAGACTTTTTAATGGTAGTAAACCAAGTAAAAGAAATGTTGGGCGCTAAAGCGGTACCTCTTCAATTACCAATTGGTGCCGAAGATAATTTCACAGGTGTTGTGGATTTAATCAAAATGAAAGGTATCATCTGGCATATGGAAACAGAAGGTATGACATTTGATGAAATTGATGTACCTGCTGATATGAAAGAAGACGTTGAATTCTGGAGACAGAATTTAATTGAAGCCGTTGCAGAATACGACGACAAATTAATGGAGAAATTCTTCGAAAATCCAGATTCTATTTCTGAAGACGAAGTGCATGAAGCGATCCGTAAAGCTTGTATCGATTTAAGTATCGTTCCAATGATGTGCGGATCTTCATTCAAAAATAAAGGGGTACAAACTGCGCTTGATGCGGTTTGTCGTTACTTGCCTTCTCCGGTAGATGTAGAAGACACACAAGGTACAGATCCTGATACAGGTGCGATCATCACGCGTAAGCCGGATGCTAAAGAACCATTTGCTGCACTTGCATTTAAAATCATGACCGATCCTTTCGTTGGACGTTTAGCGTTCTTCAGATGTTATTCTGGTCACTTAGATGCGGGCTCTTATGTACTCAACGTACGTAGTGGTAAAAAAGAGCGTATCTCTCGTATCATGAAAATGTTTGCGAACAAACAAAACCCAGTAGACTTTATTGAAGCAGGTGATATCGCAGCAGCAGTAGGGTTTAAAGAAATCAAAACAGGGGATACTTTATGTGATGAGAATCATCCAATCACCCTCGAAAATATGTTTATTCCTGAGCCCGTTATCGCGGTAGCTGTTGAGCCTAAAACGCAAGCAGACGTTGATAAAATGGGTATGGCCATTGCTAAATTAGTGGAAGAAGATCCAACACTTCGTGTAAACACAGACGAAGATACAGGTCAAACCATCTTAAGAGGTATGGGTGAATTACACTTAGAAATCATCATTGACCGTATGCGTCGTGAATTCAAAGTGGAAGTAAACCAAGGTGCGCCACAGGTTGCTTACAAAGAATCATTTGGAATCACTGTCGAACACCGTGAAGTGCTTAAGAAGCAATCAGGTGGTCGTGGTAAATTTGCTGATATTCAATTTGCTTTTGGTCCTGCTGATGAAGAGTGGCTAAAAGAAAACGAAGGCAAGCATTTCCAATTCGTAAACGATTTATTTGGTGGATCCATCCCTAAAGAATTTGTTCCAGCGATCCAAAAAGGTTTTGAAACTTCAATGGGTACAGGTGTTTTAGCAGGTTACCCTGTTAACAACATGAAAGTGCGTGTATTTGATGGTTCTTACCACGATGTGGATTCTGATGCAATGTCTTTCGAATTGTGTGCTAAAGCTGCATTCCGTGAAGCGGGTCGTAAAGCAAAACCAACTTTACTTGAGCCAATCATGAAAGTAGAGGTATTAACCCCAGATCAGTACATGGGAGACGTTACCGGTGACTTAAACCGTCGTCGTGGTATGCTAGAAGGTATGGATAGTCGTGCTAACTTACAGGTTATCAAGGCAAAAGTTCCACTTAGCGAAATGTTTGGTTATGTAACCCAACTTCGTTCATTGTCTTCTGGTCGTGCTACTTCAACCATGGAATTCTCTCATTACAACCCAGCACCAAACAACGTTGCTGAAGAGGTAATGGCGAAAAACAAGGGTAAAGTTAAAATCGAAGATTAAGGCAACTATCTTATTGATTTATAAGTGTTTTAAAGCTCAGGCCCTGCTCCAAATCGGAGTGGGGCTTGTTTTTTTAAGTATTTTGAAAAAAAACTGCTTTTTTCTTAAAAATTATTGTTTTTTTCTTGACCATCTGATTACAGTCCCTTACCTTTGCAACCCCAATAAGAAAATTGGGTTTCGACTATGTCTCAACGAATCAGAATCAAATTACAATCTTACGATCACAATCTAGTAGATAAATCTGCAGAAAAAATCGTAAAAACTGTACGCAGCACAGGTGCCGTAGTAACAGGTCCTATTCCTTTGCCAACACACAAAAGAATCTTTACTGTTCTTCGTTCACCACACGTAAACAAGAAAAGCCGTGAGCAATTCCAACTTGCAACGCACAAGCGTTTGTTGGATATTTACACGTCTTCTTCAAAAACAGTAGATGCGCTAAGTAAATTAGACTTGCCTTCTGGTGTTGAAGTAGAGATCAAAGCCTGATAAGCGGTCTTGGACGGCCAGCCGCCTAAGACAAACCATCAACAAGAGTTCTTATAAATTCGTCAACTGTCAACAATAGCTAGTAATTCATTATTCGTTATTGGAAAACAGCTCTGATAAAAAATAAAAAGGTTTGCACGCACAATGCGCGTAAATCATACATATAAACAGGCCCTTCGAGGTTTGTTTACTACCGGTACTTCCACTTCAATGGGTTTAACAACAAATTGAAAACAAAGGAAAAGGTCGGTGGCAAACAAGGATTGAATCCCGCTTTCATCGGCAGGATGTCCTCTATAACCTTTGCGGGGCATAAACCGCAACACGATGAAAGGTATTATTGGTAAAAAAATCGGGATGACCAGCATCTTCCAAGAAGATGGCAAGCAAACTGCTTGTACCATCATTGAAGCTGGTCCTTGTACCGTAACTCAAGTGAAAACCCAGGAGACTGATGGTTACACTGCACTTCAATTAGCATTTGGCGACAAAAAAGACAAGCACGCTACTAAAGCCGAGCTTAATCACTACGCAAAAGCCCAAACTTCAGCTAAGAAATTCGTTAAAGAATTCCGTAATTATTCTATAGAAAAGCAACTAGGCGAGACCGTTACTTTAGATATTTTTTCTGAAGGTGACGAAGTTGAAATAGTTGGTACCACTAAGGGTAAAGGTTTCCAAGGTGTTGTAAAGCGCCATGGATTTTCTGGTGTTGGTGAAGCATCACACGGTCAGCACGATCGTCAACGCGCACCAGGATCTATCGGTGGTTCTTCTTATCCAGCACGCGTATTTAAGGGCATGAGAATGGCCGGCCGTATGGGTGGAGACCGTGTTAAAATGAAAGGTCTTAAAGTGGTTAAAATTTTCCCTGAAAAGAATTATATCCTAGTTACTGGTTCAGTACCTGGTCACAATGGTTCTATCGTTTTAATCCAGAAGTAATAACGCCTAATTCAAAATTACCATGCAAGTAGATGTATTAAATATAAAAGGACAGAAAACCGGCAGAACGGTAGAATTACCAGCTGAGATTTTCGGTATCGAGCCAAATGATCACGTGATCTACCTGGCTGTAAAACAATATTTGGCTGCGGGCCGTACTGGTACGCACAAAGTAAAAACACGTGCTGAAGTACAAGGTGCTAGCCGTAAGTTACACAAGCAAAAAGGAACGGGTGGTGCTCGTAAGGGTAATATCCGTAACCCATTATACAAGGGTGGTGGTACCATTTTTGGTCCAAAACCACACTCTTACGATTTCAAATTAAATCGTAAAGTAAAAGACCTTGCTAAACTTTCTGCTTTAAGTTACAAAGCAAAAGAAAATGCAATCGTTGTTGTTGAAGACATCACAATGGATGTTCCTAAAACAAAACAATTAGTAGAGGTAATGAAAAACTTAAACCTTTCTAACAAAAAGTCTTTGTTTGTTTTACCAGAATACAATGATAATTTATACTTAAGCACACGTAACGTTCCTAATGTTGCTAGCAGTTTATTAGCTGACATCAACACTTACGAAATCATGAATGCTGACGTATTAGTCATCACAGAAGCAACTGCTAAAATCTTCACTGAAGAAGAAGCAGCAGCATAATAATTTTAGAAACGTTTCAACACAAATA
>CAJBRT010000201.1 GCA_903958045.1 uncultured Bacteroidota bacterium
AATAAAACGATTGTGTTGGCCAAGGAAAAGAATTTGGATACCCTTATGCATAAAAAGGTAGATGCAACATCTACGTATAGCCTTGTTTCAAAGAAGGCTATTGGCTTTACGTTGGTATTTCAATTACGGTTTACAACCCAGTTTGGTCAAATGATTTATGTTGTTGGTAATCATTCACTTTTAGGAAACAACGACATCGAAAAAGCGGTTCCGCTTACATATTTCAACGAAAATTACTGGAATCTCACTATACCATTTGGCGCAAAAGATATTGTGGATGAAAGCATTAGCTATCAATACTTTATTAAAAATGCAGATGGCACTATTAGTTATGATTGGGGTAACGATAAAACATTTAACCCCTCTGCCATTAAATCGGAGTCGGTTTTATTTGTAGATAGTTGGAATGCCGCTGGTTATTTTGAAAATGCATTTTATACAGAGCCATTTAAAAATGTGCTTTTAAAAAATAGTTTTGCAAGTATTGATGTGCCAACACCAAAAATTGTTACGCATCAATTAAAAGTAAAAAGTCCATTATTAACCCCTACACAAACCATTTGTTTGCTAGGAGACAGTGCACATTTACAAGCCTGGGATGCAAAAAATCCAATCTTACTTTCCCGACATGAGGGTGAAGATTATTTTTCGGTATCACTTGATTTAGCAAAAGCCAAATTTCCGATTGCTTATAAATACGGAATATATGACGTTGCTAAAAAATCATTTGTAGCTTTTGAAAACGGAAACAACCGTGTTTTACATGATGCACCTAGCGAAAGTAAACTTACCATCGTAAATGATGGATTTACATTCCTTCCTAACGATACATGGAAAGGAGCAGGGGTTGCTATTCCAGTATTTAGTTTACGATCCAATAATGGATTAGGGGTTGGAGAATTTGGAGATATTAAATTACTAGTAGACTGGGCAAAAAAAGTAGGTCTTAAAAAAATACAATTATTACCTATTAACGATACCACTGCAACGCACTCATGGAAAGATTCGTATCCCTATGCAGCTATTTCTGCGTTTGCACTACATCCACTTTATATACATCTTGATTCAATAATACCTGCTTCCAATAAAAAGTTAGTTGCAAAACTTGCAGCAGCAAAATCAACGCTCAATGCACTTGATGTTGTCGATTATGAAGCAGTGTCTAGTATTAAATATGAAATTTTAGATGAAGTATATACTTTAATTGGTGCTACAACCCTTGCTAGTAAAGGGTTTAAAGATTTTTATGCAAAGCACCAGCACTGGCTCGAATCTTATGCAGCATTTTGTTATTGCAGGGATCAGTATGGTACCATCGATTTTAATGCATGGCCCAAACACAATACTTATTCTGAAACAGATTTTAAATTGTTGGTTGAATCAGGTGCATCTGTACAATTCATTGTAGAAAAATATTATTTTATTCAGTACCTACTGGATGTTCAATTAAGAGAAGCTACTGCGTATGCGCATGACAATGGTGTGATCGTAAAAGGAGATATAGCGATTGGGGTGTACAGATATGGGGTTGATGCATGGCAACATCCTGGATTATTTCACATGGATATGCAGGCCGGTGCTCCTCCCGATGATTTTGCGGTAGCGGGTCAGAACTGGGGTTTCCCAACGTATAATTGGGAGGAAATGACCACCAATGGTTTTGCATGGTGGAAGCAGCGCTTCGAACAAATGAGTGTGTATTTTGACGCGTTTAGAATTGATCATATTTTAGGTTTCTTTCGAATTTGGAGTATTCCTATGGACGCTGTTGAAGGCATTTTAGGACATTTTGTTCCTGCCATTCCAGTTCATGAAAATGAATTAAAGGAGCGTGGTATTCATATCAGTGCGCATGAATATGCTAAGCCTATTATTACCGATAAAGTTTTGTGGGATTATTTTGGTTACGATAATGAAGTGGTAAAAGCAAACTATCTCACGTATGATGGGTTTGGCAAATATACTTTACAACCAGCTTTTGCTACACAGCGTTTGGTTGAAAAACATTTTGCATCGCTACCAGAGGATGATTTTAACCATAAAATAAAACAGGGCTTGTACAATCTGATAAGCAATGTGTTATTTATAGAGGCCAAAGAAAAAGCCTACGCTGGAAAAAATTATTTTCACTTAAGGTTTGGTATCGAAAATACGGCGGCTTTTAAAGCACTAGACGGAACCACACAACATCAATTGCGTGAATTATACGTCGATTATTTTTTTAGAAGACAAGACGATTTTTGGAAAAAAGAAGCCCTCAATAAACTACCTGCCCTTAAGCGTGTAACCAATATGCTCGTTTGTGGCGAAGACCTTGGTTTGGTGCCTTCTTGCGTACCAGATGTAATGAATCAATTAGGGCTATTAAGCCTCGAAATACAACGGATGCCTAAAAACCCGCACACGCCCTTTTTTCATCCAAAAGATGCACCATATTTAAGCGTGGTGACACCCTCTACACATGATATGAGTACCATTAGAGGCTGGTGGGAAGAAAATGCGCATCAAACGCAGGCGTTTTACAATCAAATTTTAGGGCAGTCAGGCAAAGCGCCGCAGTTTTGTGAAGCGGATATCAATAAGGCTATTGTGATGCAGCATTTATATGCACCTGCCATGTGGAGTACGTTCCAGCTTCAAGATTTACTAGGTAGTGACGCTGATTTGCGCAGACAAAACCCGAGCGACGAGCGTATCAATGTTCCGGCCAACCCGTCGCATTACTGGCAGTACCGCATGCATATGACCCTCGAAAATTTATTGGAACAAGATAGTTTCAATAATGATTTACATAGCTGTATTGTAGCGAGTGGCAGGGCATAAGCACAGCCATAGTTTATCGTTTCTGCTTTATATTTGTCCTACCTAAATAATGAGCATTGCAACTTAATTATAAATCTATCGCGTTACCATTTGAGTATCCATTTACGATTTCAAATGGACGTACAAAAACGCATCAACCATCTCTTGTTGTTTCATTATCGCTGGGTAATTTTACCGGTTTTGGTGAAGCGCCTGCCATTGTGTATTACAATATTACTGTCGAAAAAATGATTGAAGACCTCGAATCAAAAAGAGCGATGGTAGAAAAGTTTGCACTGACTGATCCTGCGCGTTATTGGCATTATTTGCATCATTTATTTCCAAACAATCCCTTTTTAGTTTCGGCACTTGATATGGCCTGTTGGGATTTATATGGAAAAATGAAGGGGCAGCCACTCTATACATTATGGAACACAAAATGGGAAAATACACCCATTACAGATTATACGATTGGTATTGATACCATTTCTACAATGGTTGAAAAAATGAATGCTAAACCTTGGCCGGTTTATAAAGTTAAACTGGGTACACCGGAGGATATAGAAATTATGGAAGCCCTAACGGCAGCTACAAAAGCAGTATTTAGAGTAGATGCCAATGCTGGTTGGACCACCGAGGAAGCGCTCACAAAAATTCCATTACTTGCAAAAATGGGCGTCGAATTTATTGAACAACCACTTGCCAAAGACAACTGGGAAGGCATGAAAATACTCTATGAAAAATCGGAGCTTCCTTTATACGCCGATGAAAGTTGCGTGATGGAATCCGATGTACAAAAATGCGCAGGATATTTTCATGGCATTAATATTAAGCTAACTAAATGTAGCGGTCCAACACCAGCACTGCGCATGATTGAAACAGCCCGCTCACTTGGTTTAAAAGTAATGATGGGCTCTATGAACGAGTCTACGCTTGGTTCTGCGGCCATCGCACATTTTTTGCCGCAACTAGATCATGTAGATATGGATGGGCCGTTACTACTATCTGAAGATATTGCTACGGGCATCACATTTGATAACGGAACCGTACATATTACGGATAAGCCTGGTTTAGGCATTACGCTACTTTAAATTACTGTACATGACACCAGAGCGCTACAACCGAATGTTATCGGTCATAAAAAATAGACAAACCAATTTAACGGTGGTGATGGAAAATGTAAATGATCCACACAATATATCGGCAGTGATGCGCACTTGTGATGCGGTTGGTATTCAGGATATTTATATCCTCAACACTACAATTGCAAAGCACGATTATTTTGGTGTTAAAAGCAGTAGTAGTGCCGCTAAATGGCTAACCGTGCATCAGTTTACAAATGTTAAAGAATGTTTTGATGCGCTTCGAAAAAACTACAATAAAATTTATACCACGCATTTATCTTCTGATGCGGTGAGTTTATATGACATTGATTTTAAGGATTCGGTAGCCCTTGTGTTTGGTAACGAGCATGATGGCGTAAGTCAAGAATCTATTGAACTGGCAGATGGTAATTTTATTATTCCTCAACTTGGATTTATAAAAAGCCTTAATATTTCTGTGGCATGTGCGGTATCTATTTACGAGGCGCATCGTCAAAAAATGAAAGCTGGACATTACAACGAACAAACCATGACGATTGAGCGTCAAGAAAGGTTGCTCGCAAATTGGTGCGCTGACGATTAATTTTTAAAGATTAATTATTTACCGGCTTATTTTTTTGCTTAGTCAAATAAGTGAGACTCACGTTTAATTCAAATCCAATTAATAAAATTAAGGAGTTAAAATACATGAGGAGCATGATAATTAATATGGTTCCAATTGAGCCATATACTTTATTGTAACTAGAACTCGCAAACATGTCTACCCAATAAGAAAAAATTAACGTAGTTAATAGCGTTAGGGTGGTTGCTAATAAAGAACCAGCGGAAACAAAAGGCCATTTCTTTTTAACGGATGGTGCATAGGTATAAATCAGTGAAATGCCTGTAAATAAAAGCCCAATAATGATAGACCATCTTACGCCATTCCAATAGGGAAGCGTCGTTTTTCTTTTGAGTTGAAACAAACTTCGTACTAGTGTGGCGAGCTGCTCTTGACCAATGAGTATCAGTGAGGAAGCAATAATAAGCACAATTAAAATAGCTGTTAGCCTAATAGCACGCCAGCGTCTGTGCATGAAAAAACCTTTTTGCTCCTGAATAGATCTATCAAAGGTTCTGATTATACCCATCATGGCATTGGACGCGTAAAAGATGAGTAACAGAAAACCAAAAGAAAAAATACCCACGTGCTTTTCTAATAAATCGTTGATTAGATTTTTAATAACTGCATAGGTTTGGCTATTGGGGGTAATGTCTTTGAATAGTTTTAATATTTGCGCTTCTACTTTAAACGATGCAGGGAAATAGGGTATGAGTGAAAATAAAAATAACATGGCAGCAGGTAGCGCCATGATCAAATTAAAGGTAATGGCAGAAGCTCTTTCGTTTAAACCTACTTTATTGATTTGTCTAAAAAAAAATACCACTACATCATACACGGGCATACCCTGAAAGCCAGGTATCACCATCGTTTTACTTTTTTTAACAACGTAATCGATGGGTGGCCATGATAATATGATGCGGTGTAATTTTATCAAGGCTTTTTATTTTTTTTAGCCATATATATATCAAGTGCTTTTTGATACTGGATGGCATATCTGTTATGCTCTTCGTACGTTGGACTAAAATGGTGCATACCACTAAAATCACTTTTCGCAACGAAATATAAGTAATTGGTGTTTGGTGCATTAAGCACAATGTCGATGGTTGCTGGTAATGGAGTACAAATAGGGCCCGGGGGCAATCCTTTTTTGCGGTAGGTATTATACGGAGACGGGCTTGACAAATACTTTTCATAAATGCGCGTAATGGTAAAATCTTTGAGCGCAAATTTGATGGTAGGACAAGCTTGCAGGGGCATTTCTTTAGCGAGCCTGTTAATGTATACGCTCGCTATTTTGTATTTGTCTGAAACCACATTGGTTTCTTCATCTACAATGGAAGCGAGTGTATAGGCTTCAATATCCGTTAAATGTTTTGTTTGCAATTTGTTTCGACGATCAATAGTATCCCAAAACTTTTCTTGGTAGGACTTTAACTTGGTTAAAATTTGTTTGAAGGGTGTATCCCAATAAAACTGATAGGTATCCTGTATGATCATTGCGTAAAAGGTACTGGTGTCTACGCCAAAGGGCTGCAACGAATCATTGTTGGTAATAAACTGCATTACGGTGGTAGAATCTGTAGAAAACTGATTGCCAATAAGCTGCGCAAAGTCTTCTTTCGTGCGAAGTTTATTAATCACCAGTTTAACTTCTGCTACACGACCATTTTTTAGCATCCTTGCTATTTGCCATGCCGTTTGACCTTTTTTTAATTGGTATTTGCCAGGTCTTACCAAATCCCATTTAGGAAGAACGAGTGAAAGTATGTGCAGACCCAAACTGTTTGAAATGAGACCTTCGTTGCTTAGGTAGCTGATAACAGCGCCCTTTTTTACAATCGATTGATCTACGGTAAAGCTTTTTTGTGTACCTGAAAAATTAGTAATGGAAGAAAAAATACTCCATGCAGTAACAATACCTGCAATCAATACAATGAGTAGAATGGTCGTTCCTATTTTTTTCATGACTTCAATTTAAACAAAAAACCCTGACTGTATGTACAGGCAGGGTTTTAAATATCAAAAGTGTACTTTATCTTTTTGTGGTATCGGCCGTTGTTGCCGGATTAGGAGCCGGTGCTGGAGTTGCAGGGGCTGTACTATTTGTATTTACTTTTTGTAGTAATGAATCTTCGGGAGCAGCAGTTGTACCACCTTTTAAGAAAAGGGTAGAAAGTAAAGCCAAAATAGCAATAATGGCTGCAAACAACCAGGTTCCTTTTTCTAAAACGTCAGTGGTTTGTTTAACACCCATAAATTGGTTGCTAATACCACCCACATTACTAGATAACCCACCACCTTTAGGATTTTGGATTAATACGACAAAACCTAAAGCTACACAAGCAGCTACTATCAAAACTAGAAACAAAATAGTCATCTTATATTCCTTTTAATTGTTGAATCTTGGCAGCAAAATAAACGGATTTTTCAGGATTTATGAAACTTAATTTTTGGTAGAGCTGAATTGCCTTTTCTCGGCGACCCTGTTTACCAAGCACTTCTGCCATCGTTTCGGTTACAACCTCCCTAGATTCGTTGGATTTTTCGGCAATGGTCACCACGGCCTTTTCTATGTCGGATTCGCTAGAAAAGGGGGTATCTGCCTCTAATTCGGCTGTTGTTTGGCTTTCTGGGGCAGGATGTTTGACCTCTTTTAGCCAATCTGTGAACTTCTTAAGCTTTGTAGACAATTCGTCTTGATGACCCTGATTTAGGTCTATTTTGATGCCTTGTGAGGCAAAATAATCGATGGTATGGTATAAAACCGGTGATTCTATCTCCAAAATTTGGTCGGGGGTAACCGGTTTATTGTAATCGGCGAGCTGTTTGCTAATAATGTTGCTAATAGCAGAGGGTACTGGGGCGGTTAACATGTGCTGATACCAGCCCGTATTTCCAACGGCAAGCGCTGCTTTACTTGTTTCTGTGCCTTTATTGTGGGACTTTGCTGCTACCAGCACGGTGGCTGGGGCAAAAAATGGGTATTGTTTATGTAGGCTTTCGAGTGCATCAACAGTGGTAGCAGACAGGTTTTCTTTGCCTGTTAGGTGTTTTGCTACTGAATTACTGAAATGACTCATGATAAAATACTAGGGGTTAAATGTACAAATAGATTACCAGTTTGAAAAAATACGGTTAAACATATCATCCGTTAATGATCTTACCATTTCATCTAAAAGTCTAGCCTCGGCCTGGGTGAGGGTTAAATTGGCGTCAAAATCAAAACTCCTGCTCACGTCAAACTCCTCGGTTTTATTGGAAAGGGTGTTTCTAAAAACAATATGAACGGTTACCGTTAAACGGTTGGTTGATGCTTGTTGATTGCTAACACCCACGGTTTGTGATGCGTCATAATTGGTGATGGTACCACTAATAACATAGTGCGCGTCATCACTTGTGGTTCTGGTCAATTTTGTTTGGCTGGCAATTTTTAATTGCCATTTATCATTGAGTTTTGGGCTCAATTGTGGGTTTACGTAGCGTGCTCTGTTTTCTATAAAACCAAGTTTAATGGTTTTAACGGCTGGGTCAATACTAGCGTCGTTAAATTTATAAACACCACAACTTGTAAGTAGGATGGCAGCTAAAATAAATAGGTTAAAATATTTTTTGGTGTGGCTCATGCTTGGTGATTTAATCTTCGGTGCTAATCATTACATCTAATCTTCTATGTCGTACTCTTTTAATTTTCTGTACAGGGTTCTTTCACTAATTCCTAAATCCAAAGAAGCATCTCTTCTTTTTCCTTTATGTTTTTTGAGCGCTTTTAAAATGAGTTCTTTTTCTTTATCAATAATATTTAAAGACTCTTCAATTTCTTCATGCTGGTGCATGTCATTGTCTTGGAGTAGAACCGGTTGCGCAGTTGTTGTATTACTTGTTGGTGCAATAAAATGTTGTGGATTGTTGTCTACTTCGTGACCCGTAAAATCTTGCAAAATAGATTCTCTGGTAAAATTGGCCGCAGCGCCCGCTAATGAAGGGTTTTGAAGTATTTCTACAAACATTTTTTTAAGCTCCGTTACGTCTTTTTTCATGTCAAAAAAGAGCTTGTATAAAATTTCACGCTCATTGGCAAACTCACCTCCTTGGTTTTGTCCAGCCAGCACGGGCATTCTAGAAAATTTACTTTGATCTGGTAAAAATCCTTGAAGGGTAGAAGCGTTGATTAAGTTGGTATTGCTTAATACTGAAATTTGCTCCGCAATATTTTTGAGTTCACGCACATTACCTTGCCACGGATGGTTGATCAGTATGGCTTTGGCTTCTTCATCTAATTGAACCGGTGTTGTTTTGTAACGTTCTGCAAAGTCTACTACAAATTTTCTGAATAGTAAACTCACATCTTCTTTACGGTCTCTTAATGATGGTACACGAATAGGCACGGTACTTAAACGGTAATATAAATCTTCTCTAAATCTTCCTTTTTGTGTAAACTCTAATAGCTCTCTATTGGTGGCTGCAATTACGCGAACATCTGTTTTTTGAACCTTTGAAGAACCTACTCTAATAAACTCGCCGGTTTCTAAAACGCGCAGTAGGCGGGCTTGCGTGCCAATGGGCATTTCACCAATTTCATCTAAAAAAATAGTGCCGCCACTAACGGTTTCAAAATAACCTTTACGGCTATCTACCGCACCCGTAAATGAACCTTTTTCGTGACCAAATAATTCAGAATCGATGGTGCCTTCCGGAATAGCGCCACAGTTTACCGCAATAAACGGATTGTGTTTGCGCGCCGATAAGGCATGAATAATTTGAGAAAAAACTTCTTTACCCACGCCACTTTCACCTACAATTAACACTGTTAAATCGGTGGCAGCTACTTGCACGGCTGTGTTGAGTGCATGGTTTAATGCAGGGGCATTACCAATAATGTTAAATCTGTTTTTTATACTTTGAAGATCCATAGTTGACCTTATTAATTCGTTCAAATAATACTAATCTACTTGTTGTCCAAGTAGGGTTGTTCTGGTGTAGCCTGTTACTTTTACCTGCGCATATTTTCCTTTTAAATCTATGCCAGCGGTTTTTGGAAACACCAATACTTTATTTTGAGATGTACGTCCTGTCCAATCGTTTTCATTTTTTCGGCTATTGCCTTCTACCAGTACTTCAAATACAGCGCCTACATCTTTTTGATTGCTTGCAGTTGAAAGTACGCCTTGCATATCTACAATTTCTTGAAGCCTTCTTTTTTTAATGGGCTCCGGAATGTCATCAGTATATCTTTTAGCAGCAAGGGTTCCAGGCCTTTCACTGTAAAAATACATATAGCTCATATCGTATTTACAATGCTCCATGATGCTTAACGTATCTTGATGATCATCTTCGGTTTCGGTACAAAAACCTGCGATAATATCGGAACTGATACCGCAGTTTGGGATGAGTTCAAAAATGCGGTTCACTTTTGCAATATACCATTCGCGTGTATATGTGCGGTTCATGAGTTGCAGTAGTCTAGTGCTTCCACTTTGAACCGGTAAGTGAATGTATTTACAAATGTTAGCGTATTTATTAATGGTGTGCAGTACTACGTCGGTAATATCTTTTGGATGAGAAGTACTAAACCTTACACGAAGGCTTGGGTCAATTAAAGCAACTTTTTCAAGCAACATAGCAAAAGTTACAGCCTCGTTATTTTGCTCATTGATCCAGTGGTAACTATCTACGTTTTGACCAAGTAAGGTCACTTCTTTAAATCCTCTGTTAAATAAATCGGTGGCTTCTGCAACAATCGAATGCGCGTCTCTACTTCTTTCTCTACCTCTTGTAAAGGGCACCACGCAAAAACTACACATATTATTACAACCACGCATGATAGACACAAAAGCGCTAATGCCATTGCTATCAAGTCTTACCGGAGCAATATCTGCGTATGTTTCGTCTCTGCTTAAAAGGACATTTACTGCTTTTTGTCCGGTTTCTGCCTCTTCAATAAGTCCTGGAAGGCTTCTGTATGCATCAGGACCTACCACCATATCCACTAATTTCTCTTCCTCTAACAGTTTAGATTTAAGCCTTTCCGCCATACATCCTAGCATCCCAATTAAAGTACCTGGCTTTTGCTCTTTTATCTTTCTAAATTCGGTGAGCCGCTTGCGAACGGTTTGTTCGGCTTTTTCTCTAATTGAGCAGGTGTTTAAAAAAATTAGATCGGCATTCTCTACATTTCTGGTAGCACCGTATCCTTCTTTATTTAATATAGAGGCAATCACTTCGCTGTCTGCAAAGTTCATGGCACAGCCATAGCTTTCGATATAGAAGCTTTTCTTATACGTGTTGGGATCGTTTGAGAAGGGTTTGAAAGCTTCTCCTTGTCTAAGTTCGTCGTGTTCTTTTCCAGCTAAAGCGAGGGTTTCCATCCTTACTATCTAATTTAATGGCAAAATTAACATAAAATCACCGATTTGTGCCAGTTTGTCAGCTATAAAACGCTAAAAATTGTGTTAATCAATTAGTTTTGTAAGTATTATAACTTTGCGCGCATGAAGTATGGCTTTACCTTATGGGTAGCTTTTTTTATTGGAAGTCAAGCTTTTGGGCAGGAAATGCTCAATAAAATTAGAAATGAGTCGGCGCGTACCATTCGTAAAGATAACGACACGGCTAATTGGCGTTGGAAAAGAGGCGGTGTGTTTAACGCAAACTTATCTCAGGGTTCACTAAGCAATTGGGCAGCTGGGGGTGATAACTTTTCATTGTCTGTAAATAGCTACTTCAATTATTTCTTATACTATAAAAAAGGACGTCAAAACTGGGATAATAATTTTGACATGAACTTAGGGTATGTGCAAACAACCAGTTTAGGAAGTAGAAAAAATGATGATCGTTTTGATATTCTCAGTAAGTATGGTTATAAAATTGATAGTACCGGAAAGTGGTTTATGTCGGCACTTTTTAATTTTAGATCTCAATATTTTGATGGGTATACATTCTCTAACAATGTGGCCAATTTTGCGTCTTCCTTTTTGTCGCCAGCCTATGTGTTTGTATCTGCTGGATTTGATAGTAAAACCTCCGATAAATTATCTATTTTCTTATCGCCACTTACCGCACGTTGGACTATTGTAGCCAACAATAAATTAGCGGCACAGGGTAAATACGGGGTTCCAAAGGGGCAAAATGTAATTCAAGATGTGGGTTTATTTGCTACCATCAACCACAACAATGTAATTGCACGTAACATCAATTATCGAGGAAGGCTAGATTTATTCTCCAACTATTCCAATAAGCCAGAAAATATTGACGTGTTTATGACCAATTTTTTCTCCTTTAAAATCAATAAATATTTTTCCGCGAATTATAACCTAGATCTTATTTACGATGATGATGTAAGACTTTTTGGAGAGAATAAAAATTCGCCGGGTATGCAAATTAAAAGCATGATGGGTATTGGTTATTCAAGGCCTTTAACCATCAACAAAAAAATGTCCAACGGAAGTTCTAAAAAAGAATTCAGATAATCTTTTCCGTCATCCAAATTTGTACTGATTATTTTTTTGCCTCCACCTTCAAAGTGTGCTTTATTTTATTGGCCTTGTACCTAAGGTCTTGATAGTCGGTGTGCATAATGGTTACGTGACCCATTTTACGACCAGGCTTAGTTTGCGATTTACCATACAAATGCACAAACACATTGTCCATGCTGAGCACTTCTGCAAGGTTGGTGTACACTGCTTCGCCACTATGACCCTCAGCACCTAAAATATTTACGATGGCAGAAGGTAAAATAGCATCCGGATTACCAAGTGGATAATTAAGCATGATGCGCCATAGCATATCGTACTGGCTCGAATAATTTGCTTCAATACTATGGTGTCCACTATTGTGCACACGAGGCGCTGTTTCATTCACAAAAACTTCTTCTTCTTTGGTAACAAATAATTCTACTGCAAATAATCCTGGGCTATTAAATGCTTTGACAAGTTTTAATGCAATGGCTTCTGCTTTCCAAGAAACCTTTTCAGGTAATATAGCTGGGCTAATTTGATAATCGAGCAAGTTTAAAACTGGATCAAAAATCATTTCGGCAGGAGGATACAAGGTTGCAGAACCGTCTTGTGTAATCGCCACAATCATGGCAAGCTCTTTATCGATGGCTACCATTTTTTCTAGTACCGATGGTGCGTCAAAACCTTTTTCAAAATCGTCTTTGGTTCTAATAATTTGAACGCCTTTACCATCATATCCACCTTCGCCAAGTTTATGCACAGCAGGTAAAAATGCGTGGTGATGCGGAAGGCTTTCTTTGGTATGGGTAACTACAAAATCGGAAGTAGGGATTTCGTTTACTTGGTAAAATCCTTTTTGCTTGATTTTGTTTTTGATAATTTTAATGGCACTTGGTTTTGGAATAACTTTTACGCCCTCTGCTTCCAATTTTTCTAGTGCTTCAATATTTACATTTTCAATTTCGATGGTTAATACGTCTACTTTTTTACCAAACGCATATACGTCATCAAAACTAGTGATATCGCCTTGTATAAAGTTGTGGCATAAATGTGCGGCAGGGCAGTGCGGATCGTTTTCTAAAACAAAAGTTTCTACCGTGTAATTTGCTGCTGCTTGTAAAAGCATTCTTCCCAGTTGTCCACCACCTAAAATACCTGCCTTCATTGAAGTAATTTTTGCAAAGTTACTATTTTTGTAACCATTTTTGTTTCCATCCTTCGTACAATTGGCGTGCGTCTGGTGTGAGGTCTAAATAAAATACACCGCTAATCATGAGCGCCGAAAACAAGCTGCCCTTTAATAAAATACCTGTCCAGCCCGTAATACCATCAAAAGCAAAATAGGTAATGCCGTAAGCAGCGGCGCCCAAAAGGAGTGTATAAGCTGTTTTACGCGTAAAAGGTTGCATGTTAAATTTGCGCCTTAAAAATTCGAACCTAATAAAATTATAGGTACCGTAGGCAAAAAGTTCGGCAAAGGCGGAGCCAATAATGCCATAATTTTTAATCAGGTAATAAGTGAGTGGAAGTCTGAGTCCTAATAAAACAACGCCACTATAAAAATCGAAACGCCAAAAAGTAGAGGTATTAATAACAATGGCATTGAGTCCGGTGCCTGCATCAATAATGCGCACCATGCCTAACACAAATATGACACCAAGGCCATCTAGGTATTCTTTTTGAATGTGTAATGCAATCATGCCTTCTTTGGCATTGAGCCAGATATTGCCAAAAATAAAGAGCGCCATGATTAATAAATTAATACAGGAGCGCGCATAAATGCGGTTGATTTCTGGAAAATTTTTGTCCTTCCATGCTTTGGATAATACACCTACTGAAACCGCTTGGATGCTTCGTTGTGGTACTTGAATGAGTGCTGCTGCATACTGTGCCCAAACAAAAATACCTACTTCGGTAAGGCCTAACATACCAGCAATTAAAAAGCTATCGATAGTGGCAGCAAGGGCTGCAATGAGGGCACCTCCAAATACTAGTACCTGAATAGACACCATTTTTTTCCAAAACTTTTTGGTAACGCGGCTAACGGTCGTTGGAAAATGTAGCTTGCCAGACTTGATTAAGTAGGATAGTAAAATAACAAACAGTACCAAATACTGAATAGAAAACAAGAATATAAAAACCTTAAAGTCGATGATTTTTAAATAGAATAGTGCAATTAAAACAGCGGTTAAGAGCCTGAGCCCTGTTTCTTTTAAAAAGTTTGAAACGACTGATAGGTTCAGTGCCCAACTAAAACTTTCAAGTACACAAAAAAACAGCATGCCCATCGCAAACGGGAACATCCAAAAATAATAATCAAGAATTAGTGGCGATTTAACCTGGTATTTTTCAATAAAATAAGGTTCAAAATAAACGCCGCAAGCAAGTACCAAAACAAATCCAATAATGGACAAGAAAAACGACCAAGTAATCAGGTCAATTTCTTTTTCTTGAAGGTTGTCTTTATAATACGGGTAAAACTTATAAATAATGGGTACCACACCAAGTGATCCAAAAGCAAACATGTTTTGGGCAAAATCGGTAAAGATGCGCGTAAGTCCATATTCGGCCGGCGTGAAAGAACCGTTTCTGGTAAAAAAATAGTTGTTGACAAAGCCAATAGCAAACCCAACATACACAAGAATGCTGGAAATGATGGTTTGTTTTCTAATACTACCCATGAACTATTTTATCTACTTTTTTACGTGAACCTCTTTATTGATCGCTTAAAAATAGGATATTCGGTGCCAAGATGCACCAGCGCGCCC
The DNA here is from genome assembly GCA_903958045.1 of uncultured Bacteroidota bacterium. Taxonomy (GTDB): domain Bacteria; phylum Bacteroidota; class Bacteroidia; order Chitinophagales; family Chitinophagaceae; genus Sediminibacterium. The sequence continues at coordinate 14,732 of CAJBRT010000201.1, forward strand.
TATATAATGCTGTTAAAACGCCTAAACTCACTTTTTTATTGGGTGTAGCCCTTTGTTTGTTGGCGTCCTGTTCCCAAAATACGACTACTTCAAAAAATGTATTTAGTTACAATGAGGCCACTGGTATTGCAACTCTAGATCCGGCTTTTGCTAAAAACCAATCCATCATGTGGGCGGTGCATC
>CAJBRT010000202.1 GCA_903958045.1 uncultured Bacteroidota bacterium
AACTTGAATCAGTAACTGGACAGCCTAAAAATGAATTAATTGCACTTGTCTCGTTAATTAGAAGAATTGCTGGTTTAGACTCTAGCCTAACTACATTTGATAAAACTGTAGATAAGAACTTTGCTGACTGGGTTTGGAAGAAACAACAAGGTGCAACCTTCAAATTTACAAAAGAGCAGATGAACTGGTTGTATTTAATAAGAGATCATATTGCAACAAGTGTGCATTTAGACTTAGAAGACCTAGATTACACTCCTTTTGATTCCTTAGGTGGAAGAGGAAAGTTGAATCAGCTTTTTGGAGCAGAAATGGAAACAATTATTGAAGAAATAAATGAGGCGTTAGTAGCATGATAGAATCATTTACAAACTGGGATGAGATTCCTTTAGGGGATATTTGTGAAATAGCAACTGGCAAATTTGATGCAAATCATGCAACTCAAAATGGAAAGTACAGATTTTACACATGTGCGTATGAATATATGTTTTGTGATACAAATCGCTTTAATGGTGAAAGTATAATATTGCCAGGAAATGGTGCAAATGTTGGAGAAGTTTTCTATTATAAGGGGGAGTTTGACGCATATCAACGCACTTATGTACTTTCTGATATTAAATGTATCCCTAAATTTTTATTTTACCATTTAAAGTTCAAATGGAAAGATATAAATTCTGATAAACAATATGGTTCTGCAACTAACTATATTAGGATGGGAAATTTTACAGACTATTTAGTTCCCTTTCCCCCATTTGCTGAACAACAAAGAATTGTTTATAAGATAGAAGAGCTTTTTAGTGAATTAGATAAAGGAATTGAAACTCTAAAAACAGCACAACAACAATTAAAGGTATACAGACAAGCAGTATTAAAATATGCATTTGAGGGAAAATTCACAAATTCAAAAAATCAATTTAAAATTTATCAATTAGGAGAGATTGTTGATATTGTAAGTGGAAGCACACCAAAAGATTTAAATGAGTATTTAGGTTCAGGTTTATTTCAATTTTACAAGGTTAGTGATATGAACCTAGAGGACAATAAAGTAGAAATGAAGTCATCTAATCATTTAATTTCAGAACAAAACATAAAAAAATTAAAATTAAAAGTATATCCAGAAGGAACAATAATCTTTCCAAAAAGAGGAGGGGCTATTCTTACTAATAAAAAAAGAATGTTATCAAAACCTTCAAGTTTTGATCTTAATTTAATGGGAGTTTTGCCTAATGAAAATATTAATAAGTACTTTTTATATTATTGGTTTCTAAAACTTGACTTAAGTAAAATTTATGATGGATCAAGTGTACCTCAAATAAATAATAAAAATATTTATCCTTTACAATTTCCACTTTTTTCTATTGAAAATCAATTATTGATAGTTCAAGAAATAGAATCACGCCTATCAGTATGTGACAAAATAGAAGAAAGTATTGAACAAGGATTGCAACAAGCAGAAGCTTTGAGACAAAGTATTTTAAAGAAAGCTTTTGAAGGAAAATTAGTGCCACAAGATCTAAATGATGAACCAGCAAGTGTCTTGTTAGAGCGTATCAAAGCTGAGCGTCAAAAAGCACAACCAGAGAAGAAAATAAAAACTAAGAAAGTAAAAGCATAATATGAGTACAGAAGCAAATAATACATCAAGTATCATCAGCAAAGTATGGAGCTTTGCCACAGTATTGAGAGATGATGGAGTGGGTTATGGAGATTATCTAGAACAGTTAACCTATTTATTGTTCTTAAAGATGGCTGATGAATTCAGCAAGCCACCTTACAACAGACCATTAAATATTCCGAAAGGATATGATTGGCAAGTTTTAACTGATAAACGTGGAGCTGAACTAGAATCTCACTATAATGAAACACTAAGACAGCTAGCTAATGCTAAGGGATTCTTAGGACAAATATTTACTAAGAGCCAAAATAAGATTCAAGACCCTGCTAAGCTTTACAAGCTAGTGGACATGATTGATAAGGAGAAGTGGAGCACAATGGGTGCTGATATTAAGGGTAAGATTTATGAAGGCTTACTAGAAAAGAATGCCGAAGATACTAAAAGTGGAGCTGGACAATACTTTACGCCAAGAGCTTTAATTAGAGCTATGGTTGAATGTATTAGACCAGAACCAATGAAAACAATTGCTGATCCATCTTGTGGAACTGGAGGCTTCTTTTTAGCTGCATATGACTTTATTGCTAATCCTGATAATTACTCACTGGATAAAGAGCAGAAGCAATTCCTGAAGATGAAAACATTTTATGGAAATGAGATAGTTGCTAGTACAAGAAGAATGGCGTTAATGAACTTGTTTCTTCACAATATTGGTGACTTTGATACTGATAGCCATATTTCACCTGCTGATGCTTTGATATCTGATCCAGGTTATAGGGTTGATTATGTTTTAGCAAACCCTCCTTTTGGGAAGAAAAGTAGCATGACTGTTACTAATGAAGAAGGTGAGCAAGATTCTGAGGATCTAACTTATAACAGACAAGATTTTTATGTTACTACCAGCAATAAGCAGCTAAACTTTATGCAGCATATTTTGACCATGCTTAAGACAGATGGTAAAGGTGCTGTTGTCTTACCAGATAATGTATTGTTTGAAGGAGGTGTTGGAGAAACAGTTCGTAAAAAATTACTTGAGAGCACAAATCTTCATACAATATTACGCCTACCTACTGGTATTTTTTACAAGCAAGGTGTTAAAGCTAATGTGTTGTTTTTTGACAACAAACCTGCATCTAAAGATCCTTGGACAAAGGAAGTTTGGTTTTATGACTTCAGAACTAATGTCCATTTCACCTTAAAGAAGAATCCACTTAAATTAGAAGACTTATCTGACTTTGTTAGCTGTTATAACTCTGATAACATTAATAAAAGAAAAGAAACGTACCACCCCGACACCAATCCTGAAGGAAGATGGAGAAAATTCAGCTATCAGGAGATTATTGAAAGAGATAAAACCAGCTTAGATATTTCTTGGGTTAAGGATAAGAGTCTAACAGACTTAGATAACCTACCTGACCCTGATGTCTTAGCAGAAGAAATTATTGAGAATCTTCAGGCTGGAATAGAAAGTTTTAAAGAGATAATGTTATCACTTAAATAGAAAAAGGGTCCAAGTAACATAACCAGGACCCTTTTAATTATAACAATCCATACTAACTTATTAGGGCAACTTTGCGAAATGTATGCAAATTGTATGCAAATCATAAAAAAGGGTCTCAGCAATTGAAATGCTGAAACCCTTGATCTTATTAGTGTGGGCCCACCAGGGCATGATCCTGGGACCCCCTGATTATGAGGGTTTCAAGTGGTATTCTATACCTTTTCTTTTATTGATAATCAATAGGATACAAGATTGAAATAGATCTGTTTTTCTCATATTTCACCTCTTTTAACCCGTTTTTGGTGAAAACCTGGCCCGGAACTTGGCCGGGATTTTATTGCAAATTCATTATTTTTTTAAAAATTTAGACCCGTTCCATTCCCATCTTATATTGTCCTTTTTTTCGCCTGAAAAAATATCTAACATTCCATTTTTATCAATGTCTTGAACTCTTATATGATAAAATCTATTTGCTTTATTATTGTCGATATACTGTGTTGTTTTGTCGGAATATGTTTTGCCTTTATCGTCAGATTTAAAAAAAGAAATAAAATAAATTGGAGATCCACCAGCAGGATGATTATAATTCCCACTTGGTATAACTTCTTTAGTTCCATCTTTATCAATATCAACAAAGTCAAGATTCATTAAGTACCAGTCTGGTGAAATGTTAATGGAAGTAGAATTGCTTAAATTAAAAACTTTTCCATTGCCCCATAATATTCTTAAATCATTTGTTCTAGTTGGTCCATTTGGGACAAAAGTTACAACTAGATCTAAAAAACCGTCATTATTTATATCTACTAATTCAGATTGATATGCAGTAGGAATATCTCCGATACCATTAAAATCAAGGGTGAAATTTGCCTTTCCATCATTCCACATAATTCTACTTTTTACACCTGCAGCTTGGTTGTGAAAATTAAATGAGATAATATCTAAATCCCCGTCATTGTCAATATCTCCTGAACACCCTGTATACCAAAATCCCTGATCTGGAAATTCTTTTACAGATGAAAGACCATTTTTTGAATTTAAAATTAGATGGCAATTGTCATTTAAAAAAGGAAATGCTCCAAAAGGGGGATCTACTGCTACATTTGAGAATATATCTGGTAGCGAATCATTATTAAAATCTCCAATTAATAATTTTACACCATGGGGGTTTTTTATTTGTGAACCAGAATATATGGATTGTTTTAAAATATTTCCATTATTCATAAATATCGAAGGGGGTGGATTGGGTGTAGGACTAATTTGTAAATCATATGATTCGAAATAGAAGAGATCCTCTAAGCCATCGCCGTCAATATCTAATTGAGCAGATTGCTCATCTATAAATGGGTTATTGAGATATTTGCTTCCATCGGATTTAAAAAGTTGAGCTGAAGAAAACCATATATCATAATTAGATAAATCATATGAAGAACGCAAGTAATTTTTGTAAACCCTATTTCTATTTAAAGTATAATTTTGATTAATAGTATTTGTAGAGGTTGATTTTGAAGTAAGCGTAATTTTTAAAGTATAATTTCCCTTGATATTGAACCCAGTTGCTTTGATGTTAGTCGATGATTGACTAGATGTTGTATCTAATTTAAATACTGCTAGGTTACTATCAGCCCTTATTACTTGAACATTATAAATTATCCCTTGAGAAGGTATTTTTGAATTTATTAAAATTATTAAATCGAAAGTGTCTTTATTTAGTGAGTAGTTATTCGATGATATATCTGGCGAAATGCTAAATTTTATGGGCTCTTCTTGGGCAATAGTAACTGGCGGCGGGGTAGAAGGTGTTTCTGTTTTTGTACAACTAATTACAAATAACAACCCCAAAAACAAGATCACATTTTTCATATAATTAATTTAAACAGGTTTAATCAATTCTTTTCTTTTATCTATGATTACCCTTTTTTAAGTTGGTTTCTGGAGCTAAAAGATGACTAAGTAATATTCAATCAATTAGTAATAGTAATTTAGAGTGGCTTTCTTTTATATACTCCATCAAGATCCTTCTGCCATATCAAATTCAGTCGACGATCTGCTGCAAAAATATCTAGTTTCCCATCTCCATTTAAATCTTGCACCTTAACATCTCCATTCATAATTCCATCCACTGCTGTCTTTTTGTTATTTTGAATAAACAAATTAGTTACATCTTGATAATTTTTAAAATCATTAGTTTTAAAAATATTAATTTCCCAACGTCCAGTTTCATCACCTCCAACAGTAATCACTTCACGCTTATTGTCATTATCTAAATCTTCGGCTGATATACTAATCATATAAAGTTTATTTGAATAAGGGAGACGAATGCTATTTGTTTCTACAAAGGGACCGCCATTACCCCAAAGCACTCTGAATCGATTGGCATATCCATTTTCGTTTACTACATCATTTACTATCAGATCTAAGAAACTATCGTTATTCATGTCGACTAATTCAGCTCTATCTGCCCAATCAATTTTGCTGATGCCAAAATCGGCATATGTAAATTCACCAAATCCGTTGTTAATTAATGCCCTTGAAGTAGGACTAACGGATTGATGATGAGAAAAAATTAATATGTCTAAATCACCATCTTTATCTATATCACCAGAGCATCCAGGCGTCCAATCACCTGTAATATCTGTGAAAGATTTTACTCTATTAAATCCAGTCGGCGAGTTAAAAATGATATGCGGAGGATTAATGGGAGTTGGTTTGCAATTTGTACATCCAGCCCATTCATCAATATGAGAAACCAAAAATAAGTCTGGGTACGTGTCATTATTGAAGTCACCAACTAAGATTTTTTCTGCAAATAATTGTTTGCCCGGAAAAGTAATTTGGTCTTTAATAAATTTTGATCCATTAAATTTCTCAAAATTTGGACCAGGCCAGAGATAGGTTTTGTTAACATCATAACCTTCAAACCAGACAAAATCCTCGTATCCATCACTATCATAATCAACTTGAGCTACAGTTGCATATCCAAGCGGGTACTCTTGCCAAATTTTTACATTTGACAAATCATAAGATGGCCTTAAAAAATTTGTAATAATTCTATTTCTAAGAACTTGAATTGTCTTTGTATTTGTATTTTGAGTGTTTGATTTTGAACTTAATGTGACTTTTAGTGTATAGTCTGATTTTATTCCAAAACTAGGTATTAAAAATTCAAGTTTATTTGCTTTTGAATTACTATCTATTTTATGGACAACTTTATCATCTAATGTCCTTGTACATTCTACCTGGATATTTATTCCATTATCAGGCATTTTCGATGAAACAGTAATTATTAAATTTAAAGTATCTTTATTTACAGTGTAAGTTCCGTTATCATTATTTGGCGTTAAATTGAATTTAATAGTTTCTTCATTTACGCCAATTGGCGGCGGGGTAGAAGTTGATTCTTTTTTTGTACAACTAATTACAAATAAAATACCCAAAATGAAGATCACATTTTTCATAAAATTAATTTTATCATACTTTTTTTGGGGGGAGTACGCAAATTTAAGATTTAAATTTTAGTTAATCAGGTTCCAACAATTCCACACCTTCACTCGTATTCACCCCTGTTTTCCTTCTATAAACACAAAATCTGGCCAGAACTTGGCCCAAAAGAAAAAACCACCTATGAAACAAATCATAAGTGGTTGATTTTCAAGTGGGCCCACCAGGGCATGATCCTGGGACCCCCTGATTATGAGTCAGGTGCTCTAACCAACTGAGCTATAGGCCCTGAAAATTTGGTTGCCCAAATAATCATGAGCGGCAAATGTAAAATATTTAGCCCTAATGCATGGCATCAATCACAATCAATTTGTAAAAATTATTACGCTTAATTTTGCAGTATGGTTACTCCTGTAAAAAATATCATTTTTGATTTAGGTGGCGTATTGATAAACCTAGATTATCAATTAACGCGAAAAGCTTTTGAAAATTTAGGTGTTGCAAACTTCAATGACTTGTACACCCAGCATCACGCCAATCCGTTATTTGAGCAGTTAGAAGTAGGCGCCATTGAACCGGAGGCTTTTTACGAGGCCCTCAGAGAAACCACCGGATTAACCCTTACCAACCGCCAAATAGAAACGGCCTGGAACGCCATGTTGCTTGATTTTCCTGTTGAGCGCCTACACTGGCTCAGTCAAATCAAAAACAAGTATAATATATATTTATTTTCTAATACAAATGCCATTCATTACAATGCATTTATACATATATATGAGCAAGTTGCCCCTCAATTAGGCCTAGACATAAACTTTGAGCACTTTTTTACAACGGCTTATTATTCCCATACATTAGGGCAAAGAAAGCCAGAAGTAGCGGCTTTTGAGGCGGTTATTCGTGATGCAAACCTAGATCCTGCGCAAACTTTATTTATTGATGACACCCTTTTAAACATAGAAGGGGCTCAAAAAGCGGGCCTACAAACCATATTTTTAAGTGGAGGCGTAACGGTTCTAGACCTGGGTCTTTAAGGCTTAACTTCCTCAAAATCAATGTAATCTTCTTTGGCAGCAGGTTTGCGCACCTCTGCATTTGCTTGCCTTTGGGCCTGAGCGGCCTGCTCCTGTTGCGCGCGCGCAGCTGCGGCTTGTTGCTCCTGCATTTGTTTGAGCGTCGACTTTATGTGAGAACTGGCTTTACTAACAGGCACCACCACATTAAAGATAAAGCGGTACAGGGCATAGATTAAAAATCCATAAAAAAGAAATTTCATCATAACGTTAAGCGTAATTGAATACAAAGGTAAGGACTCTACAAAAGCAAAATTTGGAAGTTTAGGCCTAAAATCACTATATTTGCACTAGAAAATGAAACAATTGAAGGGAACGGCTACCGTTCCCTTCTTCTTTTTTAATATGTCAACTGAATTACAAATAGCAAAAATTGAGGCCTTAATAGCGCAGCTCTTACAAGAGGAGCCTACCTATTTTTTGGTTTCAGTCCGTATCAAACCCACCAATAACATTAAAGTGTATTTGGACGGTGACCAGGGTATTGCTATTGAAAAATGTGTTCGTTTTAATAAGCAACTCTATAAGCTTATTGAAGAAGAAGGCTATTATCCAGAAGGAGATTTTTCGTTAGAACTTTCTTCTCCGGGTATTGATGAACCTTTACAATTACATCGTCAGTATGTAAAAAATAAAGGGAGAAACGTAGAAGTATTGTTTAACGATGGTACCAGCAAAGAGGGTTTGTTACTAGAAGTAGCAGAAGCTGATATGATACTAGAACACACAGAAGGAAAAGGAAAAAAAGCGGTGACACAACAACTTGTGATTCCGTTTTCAACAATAAAATCAACAACGGTTCAAATTAAATTTTAAAACTTTTGAAACTTTAAATAAAGCGTTATGGCTAGTATTAACCTTATCGAAGCATTCCAGGAATTTAAAGATGCAGAGAACATTGATCGCCCCACGATGATGAAAGTGGTGGAAGATGTATTTAAAACATTACTCCGCAAAAAATATGGTAGTGATGATAACTTTGACGTTATCGTTAACGCCGAAAAAGGTGACTTAGAAATCATCCGTCGTCGACTGATTGTTGAAGATGGTGAAGTGATAGATCCCTTATCTGAAGTGGGTTACAGCGATGCAACCAAAATTGAGCCCGACTTTGAAGTAGGTGAAGATTTGTACGAAGAAATTAATATGATTGACTTTGGAAGAAGAGCTATTTTGGCTGCTAAGCAAACCCTTGCAAGCCGTATTAGCGATCTTAAAAAGAATGTCCTTATTAAAAAATATGGCGATCGTATTGGTGATATCATCAGTGCCGAAGTATACCAAGTTTGGAAAAAAGAAGTACTTCTTTTAGACGAAGAAGGTAACGAACTTATTTTACCAAAGTCGGAACAAATTCCACAAGACTATTTCAAAAAGGGTGAAAACATTAGAGCTGTTGTAGCACGTGTTGATCTTAAAAATAATACACCCGTTATTATTTTATC
>CAJBRT010000203.1 GCA_903958045.1 uncultured Bacteroidota bacterium
GAATTCGCGAAGAACGCCTGCCGGCAATTGGTGACAAAATGGCTTCAAGAGCGGGACAAAAAGGAACTTTAGGTCTCATTATACCAGAAGAGGATATGCCATTTACTGCGTAGGTATGTTTATTTGCTTCCAAGTAAAATTATTTTTTTTGAATGGTTGTGCCAGATGTACCAGCAATTAATTTTTCGATGTCTAAAGCATCTCCAATGATAACCCTATTTACGCCATTTTGCAAAGCTTCAAAAGCGTTATCTAGTTTTGGAATCATTCCTTCATTTATTTGTCCACTGGCTTTTAAACTAACATAATTTTGGGGATCAATTATCGGAATTACACTGTCATTATTATGGATATCCGAGAGCACGCCCTTTTTTTCAAAAGAGTACACCAAAGTCACTTCATATACGCTACTTAGTGCAGTAGCAATGGCCTGCGCCATGGTATCGGCATTGGTATTTAATAGCTGCCCGTCACCATCGTGTGTAATAGGTGCTACTACTAGCGATAAACCTGCATCTAATAATTGTATAATTTTTGCCGAGTCTACTGCATCAATGTCACCCACAAATCCATAATCGGTACTGGCGTGTATTCTTTTATGCGCTTTTATAATATTAGCGTCTGCGCCACAAATACCAAGCGCCTGTATATTTTTTGATTGAAGCGCTGCTACAATATTTTTATTGATGTATCCAGCATATACCATCGTTACAATTTTAAGCGTAGCAGCATCAGTGATTCTTCTGCCATCTACCATTTGCTGTGGTATATTTAAATCGGCGGCCATTTTAGTGGCCAATTTACCACCGCCATGAATTAAAATTTTCTTTCCTTCTACTGCCGCATACGCGTTTAAAAAGGAAGCAAGATGTACTTCATTGTCAATGATATTGCCGCCAATTTTTATAATGGATATTTTTTCCACGCTTACTGGTTTGAAGTTAAAATGGTGGATAATACGGCTTGTGCGGCCCAAACCCTGTTACCTGCTTGTTTAGTAACTAAACTACATGGACTGTCTAATATTTCATCAGAGAGTTCTACATTTCTTCTTACGGGTAAACAGTGCATCACTTTTGCATTATTGGAATGGCTGAGTGATTTTTCCGTTAACATCCAGGCAGGGTCGGTGCAAAAAACCTTGCCATAATCTTCGTAAGCACTCCAGTTTTTTACATACACAAAATCGGCGCCTTCAAGAGCAGCAGCTTGATCATGTGTGATAGTGGCACCCTTAGTATATTTTTCAGAAAGTTCATAACCTGCTGGATGCGTAACAACAACATCCGCAAAATTGGCGGCCGTTGCCCACTGTGCAAAGCTATTGGCCACACATTGTGGTAATGCTTTTACATGCGGTGCCCAGGTTAATACAACTTTTGGTTTTTTAACAAGCCCTGTGGATTGTATAGATTCCTGTATGGTAAGTATATCGGTTAATGATTGAAGTGGATGCAGTGTTGCGCTTTCGAGGCTTACAACAGGCACACCCGCGTATTTAATAAACTGATTGATAATTTTTTCGGCGTAATCTTCGTCTCTGTTTTGCAAACCTGGAAAAGTACGGATACATAAAATATCGAAGTACTGTCCTAAAATAGGCGCAGCATCTTTTACGTGCTCGACAGTAGTCCCATTCATGATAGCACCTTCTGCAAATTCTAAAGCCCAGCCTTCTTTGTCAACGTTAAAAACAATCGCATCCATGCCTAAGTTTTGTGCAGCCAATTGTGTACTAAGTCTAGTGCGCAAACTAGGATTTAAAAAAAGTAAACCCACGCGCTTATTAGCGCCAAGGGTTTTATCTAACAATGGATGTTGCTTGTAGGCCAGCCCTTTATTGATGAGTGCTTGTATGTCTGTAACGTCACTTACTTCGATAAATTTTTTCATGACAAAGATTGAATGGCTTTTTGAAGTCTATCTAAGAATATATCAATTTCCTCTTTTGTAATAGCCAAGGAAGGAAGTAATCTGATAACGTTTGGTTTTGCTTCGCCAGTAAATACTTTAAACTCCTGGAGCAATACTTTTTTCAAATCCTTGATTTCATCAGCCACATCAAAACCAATCATGAGGCCCCTGCCTCTTACATTTTGTAGTTGTGGAATTTTTGAAAGTGCTTCCATTAAGTAAGCACCATGACTAGCAGCACTCGCTAATAAATTTTCATTATCCATTACTTCTACTACTGCCAGTGCAGCAGCGCATGCCAAATGATTACCACCAAACGTGGTACCTAACATACCGTATTTTGGTGCAATATGGGGTGCAATTAAAATACCGCCAATGGGAAATCCATTGCCCATACCTTTTGCCATCGAATAAATATCGGCGTCTACACCAGCCGCATCATGCGCAAAAAACTGTCCTGTTCTGCCATAACCACACTGCACACTATCCGCAACATATAAAGCGCCATGCTTGTCACACAAAGAGCGAATGCTTTGTAAAAAAGAATTAGAGGCTACGCGAATCCCGCCAACACCTTGTATGCCTTCTATAATAACAGCAGCAATGGTGTCACCTTCTTTTTCAAAGCATGCTTTTAACGCCTGCTCATCATTAAAAGGCAAGAAAATAATATTATCTGTTTCATTTACAGGTGCAATAATAGACGGGTTGTCTGTTGCAGCAACGGCAAGTGAAGTTCTTCCGTGAAAAGATCTAGTAAAAGAAATTATTTTTTTACGGCCGGTAACAAAAGACGCAAGCTTTAAAGCGTTTTCATTGGCTTCTGCACCGCTATTGCATAAAAAAAGTTGAAAGTCTTTTTTACCGCTTACTATTCCAATTTTTTCGGCCAGTTGAGATTGAATGGGAATGATTACAGAATTTGAATAAAATGCAATTTTGTGTAGCTGCGTTTCAATCGCGGATACCCAGTATGGATGCGTATGACCAATACTTATAACAGCATGTCCACCATACATATCTAGATACTCCGTTCCCTTTTCATCCCATACATACGAACCCGCCGCTTTTGTAATGGTGATATTATTAAGTGGATATACGTCAAATAATTTCATGTCTAAAAAAAGTTTGCTTTAAATAAAAGACCCGTTGTTTCGCCCAGTCCAAAAACTAAGTTCATATTTTGAACCGCCTGACCACTAGCCCCTTTTATTAAATTATCTATAGCACTGTGCACCACTAGTTTATTCCCCCTCTTTTCAATTTGCAATACGCATTTATTGGTGTTCACTACCTGCTTTAAGTGAATAGCATCGTCAGATACCACCACAAATGGATGCGCTGCATAATAGCTCGTATACATTTCCTGAACGGCTTCTAGCGGTAAACTGCAATCCATTACTGAACTGGTATAAATACCTCTTGTGAAATCCCCTCTCCATGGTACAAAATGCAGGCCAGACCCTTCGCCGCTTGTACTAAGTGGCGCGTCTGATTGCAAATGATTTAAAGATTGTATGATTTCAAAAACGTGCTGGTGATCCAGTGTTTTATAAGACTGAATATTATTAGCGCGCCAACTAAAATGCGAAGTAGCACTTAATGACTGTCCCGCACCCGTAGATCCTGTAATACCTGTTGTATAAACATCTTGTAAGAGGCCTGCTTTTGCAAGTGGTAATAATGCGAGTTGAATAGCCGTTGCAAAACAGCCTGGATTGGCAATGTTTTGTGCAGTGGTTATTTTTTCACGGTTGAGTTCTGGTAAACCGTATACAAAAGTTCTATCCCCAATAGTTGCATTTGGCGTAAGTCTAAAATCTTGTGATAAATCAATGATGGAAACTGATGCGCTTACACTTTGTTCTGCTAATATTTTTTTTGCTTCGCCATGACCCACACACAAAAACAACACATCGATAGCATCAGAAAAAGTACTCGTAAATACTAAATCTGTATCGCCCACTAAATCTGTATGAACAGCAGATACGGGCTTACCCGCATTACTACTGCTATGAATAAATGCGATGTTTACCTGAGGGTGATGCATTAATATTCTGATCAGTTCACCACCCGTGTATCCAGCACCACCTGCTATGCCAACATTTATTTTTTTCATGATTGGCTATTTTTAATACTATGGTAAATAGATGTTTGGTTACCAAATATTTTAGAGAATCCACGAACGTCTTCACCAGACCAACCACTATTCATTTCTCCATATTTACCAAACTTGCTACTCATTAAATCAAAGGCAGATTCAATACCAATCACTGTAAAACGGTAAGGATGGAGTTGTACAAATACAGTGCCTGTTACATTTTCTTGAGCATTTTCTAAAAATGCTTCTATGTCGCGCATCACAGGATCCATAATTTGGCCTTCATGTAACCAGTTGCCATAAAACTGCGCCAATTGATCTTTCCAATTTAACTGCCACTTGGTTAATACATGTTTTTCAAGTGCATGATGCGCTTTTAAAATAACCATGGGTGCTGCTGCTTCAAAGCCAACACGTCCTTTGATACCTATAATGGTATCGCCAACATGTATGTCTCTACCAATGCCATATGCACCTGCAATGGTTTGTAAATATTGAATAGCTTTTGTTGGATGATCAAAACGTTTGTCGTTAATCATGGATAAAGCCCCTTGTTCAAAATGCAAACTCACTTCTTCGCTACCAGATGCAGTTACCTGTGTTGGCCATGCAGATTCTGGCAACATGCCCTTAGACGTTAAGGTTTCTTTACCACCAACACTGGTTCCCCAAAGCCCTTTATTTATCGAATAAGCAGCTTTTTCAAAATTCATGGTTACGCCCTTAGATGTTAAATACGCAATTTCATCTTCTCTGCTGAGTTGCATATCTCTAATAGGGGTAATAATGGTAACGCCAGGAATCATGATATGAAAAACCATGTCAAAACGAACCTGATCATTGCCAGCACCAGTACTTCCATGCACCACCGCAGTAGCATTCATTTTTTTGGCATGCTCCGCAATATGGAGTGCCTGACTGAGGCGCTCGGCACTTACACTCAGTGGGTAGGTGTTGTTTTTAAGCACATTGCCATAAATCAAATACTTGATAATACTATCGTAGTAGGATGTTACCGCGTCAATAGTCGTATGTGTTTTTACGCCCAAATTATAAGCGTGAGCTTCAATATTTTTTAATTCCTCTTCCGAAAAACCACCAGTGTTTACAATTACACTATGTACTTCATAGCCTTTTTCGTCTGTCAAATATTTTACACAATAAGAAGTATCTAAGCCGCCACTAAATCCGAGTACGACTTTATCGCCTGTTTTTACTTGATGTAAGTCACTTGCCATTGTATTATTTTTTTTCGATGGATGAATGCTTGCTTGTTTTCTTTTCTTTTTTCCTAAACCATTGCAACAAATGATTATGCTTGAATTTCATAAAGCGCTCATAGAGTTTAGAATTACTTTTAAATTCAGCAGATGTTTCTTGCGTGGTATAATGATCTGCGGGGTCATATAGCATAGCCGTACACATACAGTTTTTACGCTCTTTGCTTTGTAAAATTTCATAGTTGACGCAGCTTTTACAGCCCGCCCAAAACTCTTCGTCATCTGTTAATTCACTGTAGGTAACAGGATCGTAACCTAGGTCACTATTGATTTTCATCACTGCAAGGCCTGTTGTCAATCCAAATATTTTTGAGTTCGGATAACGCTCTCTCGATAATTGAAAAATAGTTTGCTTGATTAATTTAGCAACACCACTTTTTCTATGTGCGGGTGCAACAATGAGACCACTGTTGGCCACAAATGTTTCATGACCCCATACTTCGATATAGCAAAAGCCTACCCAAGTACCATCCGGTTCAATAGCAATTACCGCCTTGCCTTCTTCCATTTTTTTAGCAACGTATTCTGGAGTTCTTTTGGCAATACCAGTACCCCTGGCTTTTGCAGAAGATTCCATTTCGTCTGTAATGGTTTGAGCATATGTAACGTCGCTAGCATTAGCTACGCGAACAATTATTTTTTGTTCCAACGCCTTCAATTAAAATTGTAGAAAAAGAAAATGAAAAATTAAACTGGGGGTTTTTTCACTGATAGGGGCAAGTGCCAGTTGCTCGTCCTATCAGCATCCACGTCGCGATCGGACCACAAGCCTAGCCACAGAAATAGGTCCCAAACAATTAGATGTTGAGCGGCACACTGTGTTTCTATATTGAGATGCTATTTTCACCAAAAGGTATTATATACTTTTGAAGGTGTAAAAATAGGTTAGTTTGCAGTAAAATAGGGGGTTTTCCACAAAAAATCCTCATTTTAACTAACGCTTGTAAGCATTAAAAAAGGCTACCTCGGTTAGAAGTAGCCTTTTTTAAAATTCTATAGTTGATTTTACATACCCCCACCTCTAAAGGTACGCATCATATTATTCATTTGACGCTCAGCACCTGGCATTTGCATCATTTTCATCATTGGATTTTGAGGCCCTTGTGTAGCTCCAAACTTGCGTAAATTATACGTAAAGCTAATCATGAAGTAGCGCTTTAAAACACGGGTTTGTAAATCTTGAATATAGTTGCTTGTTACATTTCTAGAAATACTGATGTTTTGATTTAACAAGTCAAATACATAGAACTTTAATTCGCCGGCTTTATTTTTTAGCATTTGCTTAGATAGGCTCGCATTCCAAAGTGGAATACTCGTATTAAATCCTTCACTTCTACCTGCATTGTAAATGTAATCAAAGTCGGTAGATAGAACCCAACCACTCTTTGAATAAATAGTTGCTTCGGTAGAAACCGTTTGACTAAAAAAGTCTCCATTTTGTTGAGGCTGTAAAGTATATCTAGCCATTGTCAAATTAGAGTTTGAAGAGAAATTCATATCAAACCCTTCTTTGATATTAGTCGTCCATGAAACCGTACCACCTAAATTGGTGTTGCGTGTGAAATTGCTAATGCTATTTACCAGTGTTTGTGTTTGACTACGAGAGAGATTAGCCATTAAGTTTAAATTACTTTTTGGCTTTTTAATAGGGAAACCATAATTAAAAAATCCGTTTACATTATAGGTTCCACTTAAGTTAACTGGCTTAATGGTTTGTACGCCGCCACCAGAAATGGTTGTTGAATTTTGTATATCATTTTCAATAAAACTACCACTAAGGGTAGCAAAAATAATTTTTTGACTAAACATGTCAAACGAGTTAAACATCAATCTAAATGAGTGCGAAAACTGTTGCTTTAGATTGGGATTACCGGTTCTGATCAGTAATGGATTACTATTGTCTATTACAGGCTGCAACTGATCTGCACTAGGTTGCGATGTACGTCCATTGTAAAAGAATCGCATGTTTTTTGCCTTTGTAAAATCGTATCTGAAATTAGCAGATGGAAATAGATTTACAAAGTGTTGCTTTAAATTAACATTGGTACTAATGTTTTTACTTACTAGATCGCCAACCTGAAGTCCAGACCCAATGCTGAAATTATATTTAGCTTCTTGAACACGATAGTTGAGTGTTAGTCTGTTGGCATTAAAAGTATTTTCAAAAATATTGCTCAAATTAGGAACAGCAATATCATAGTTGCTCGTTACTTTATTATAGCCGTTTGTTGCTCTTCCGGAATTGTTAACATTACTAGAAATGTTATAGTTAAATTCTAGTTGTTTATTTTTTCCGATAGGCTCTGTGTAAGATAAAGTAGCACTATTGTTTTTGCCATCGCGGTTGGTTGTATAAATTTGATCGAGTGTATCGGTATAGCTTCGTGATGGTAAGTTATACTGATTTTGTGACCAGTTGCTTCCAGACCCGTCGTTGGTATTGTAACTGCTGTTTAAGCCAATAGAATAGGTACGGCCGCGTTTTGCAAAACGGTGTCTAAATGTTGCTTCTAAACTTCCATTGATACCTTCATTATCTCTTATAGAGTTTACGCGTGAACTGTTAAGACTTGTAATTTTACCACGGGTAGAACTTGTTGTTTGAAAGGTTTCTGAATGTGTATTTTGAAAACTGATATTAGGTCTAATGATTAAACTGTTGCTGGTATCAAAATTGGTTTCGATATTAAAGTTGATACGGTGATTTTTATTATTAGTCACTGAACTTTGTACCTGCTTACTAAAAATAGAAGAGTCAGTACTACCGGTAACTAAATTTTCAGTTAAACTGTTTTGATCTCTATTGGTTGTTTGGTCGTTGAAAAAGTAACTTCCAGAGAATTGCGTTTTAGTGCCCCAGTTGTCTTTGTAGTTTAAACCTGCTGAGAGTGTTTTTACGATACCGCCACCGCCGCCGGTTCCAAGCAGTCCGCCACCACCGCCGCCGCCCATGGTTGCACCGCCGCCGCCGCGACCACCGCCGCCGCCGGCACCACCAAATCCTCCACCACCTAGTGAACCAAGCATGTCTTGCACAGAAAAGTTTTGCTTGTTTACGTTATTGGCCTGACCCGTAAATGTGATTTGTTGGTCGCCATTAAATTTACTGATGTTGATATTATTATCATACAACGCATCGTCACTATTAGCGCCTGCACCAAGTGCTGCTCTGCCAAAATAACCTTTACGTTTGTCTTTTCGGGTTGTGATATTAATGGTTTTAACACGGTTACCATCATCAAATCCGGTAAATGCACTTTGGTCACTTGCCGCATCAAATACTTGAATTTTATCAATGATATCGGGAGGTAAATTTCTAGTTGCCATTTTTGGATCATCCCCAAAAAAGCGTTTGCCATCTACCAGTACACGTTGTACGGTTTCACCTTGCGCCTTGATACCACCATCTTTATCCACTTGAATACCCGGAATTTTTTTAAGTAAATCTTCGGCAACTGCATTGGGTTTTGTTTTAAAAGCAGACGCTGTAAATTCGACGGTATCTTTTTTCATTTGAACCGGCGACTGTGTTACTGTTACGTTGCCCAAATCATTGGCAGCTGTTTGTAAATAAATTTTACCTAAATCAACACTGCTATTTTTTGCAGAAAAAGTTATTTTCTTAGAAAATGGTTCATAGCCCTGAAATTTTACTTGAACGAGCATCTCTCCAAAAGGTGCATTGTTAATGATAAAACTACCATCTGCTTTCGCGAGTGTAAATACTTCTAGTGATGAATCACTGGCAGCTAATACAACAATAGATGCGTCTTTTAGAGATTGCTTATTTAAAGAATCAATTAAAATTCCTTTTACGGTTGCTACAGATTGAGCGCGCGCAAAAGAAACTAAGAATACAAGAGAAAGTAACGAGAGTAATTTTTTCATAAAAAAGTGCTAATAGGCGTTGCAAAGTTAATCTATAATGCTAGACAGATATTGTTTAAAAAAGTTTAAAGGCAAGGTAGCAGGATAATTGGGCGCTGTGATTGAATATCGGTGAGAACCCTTTGAATAAGGATAAAGTTTGTTAATTTTGTAAAACGATTTGAAAAACAAAATATTGTAACAAAATAAAACATTGCACCATGTTCACCGGTATAAAACACAGATTCGCCCAATTAATCGTCTTAACAGTCGTTTTTGCAAGTTGTAACAATTCAGAAGCGCCAAAACAAGAGGTTGTAGACACTACCACAGCATCAAATATGGAAGCAGCAGCGACTAGTTTTCCGGTATCGATGGTGAACAACAAAAAAGATCCTACCTGTGGCATGCCCGTTACCGCAGGCATTTCAGACACAGCGCATTATAAAGACAAAGTGATTGGATTTTGCTCTTCCGGTTGCAAAGACGAATTTAAACTAGCGCCGGATGCAAATATTGCTGCCGCAGAAATTCAATAAGCTTAGCTAAACAAATATTCAACGTCTTCACGCGTAAGGCTCTTCACAAAGCCTTCATCGTCGGTGATGAGTTCACGTGCCAAGCTGCGTTTGCGATCTTGTAGTTTTAATATTTTGTCTTCTACGGTATCTGTACAAATCATGCGGTAAGCAAAAATGTTTTTGGTTTGACCAATACGGTGCGTCCGGTCAATAGCCTGTTGCTCAACAGCAGGATTCCACCAAGGATCTACAATGTACACATAATCGGCAGCGGTAAGGTTTAAACCAACACCACCTGCTTTCAGTGAAATTAAAAATACACGGCAAGATTCGTCATTTTGAAAACGCTGAATGGCGCGTTCTCTTTCAAGTACGGTACTGCTTCCATCAAAATATTCGTAATCAACGCCAAGCTCTGTGAGACGCTCTTTAATAAGTGCTAGCATCCCTAAAAATTGAGAGAACACGAGCGCTTTATGGTTGCTAATGTTTTCTGTAATTTCTCTGCCAATTTCTTCTAGCTTAACAGATACGTTCGGGAATTTTTCTTCGTCTTTTATAATGGAAGGGCTATCACAAATTTGACGCAGCTTCATGAGGCCTTGCAAAATAGTTAACTGAGACTTTTGAATGCCTTGGTTGTCTACAACGCCTAAAATTTTATCGCGGTAATCGTTTCGGAAGGCTTCGTAAATTTTACGCTGCTCGTCGCCCATTTCGCAAAAGAGTACCATTTCTTGTTTTTCCGGTAAGTCTTTGGCCACCTGCTCTTTGGTGCGCCTTAACATAAACGGATACAAGAGTTTGCGTAAGTGATCTTTTTGTTCTTTTTCACCAAACTTATCGATTGGAATAGAAAATTCTTGTTTGAAAAATTCAACACTTCCTAGCATACCAGGATTCAAGAAGTTCATTTGTGCGTAAATATCAAATGTATTGTTTTGAAGTGGGGTACCACTCAAACAAAGTCTATTGGTTGCTTTTAATAAGCCAGCCGCTTTGGTAACCTTACTATTTGGATTTTTTATCGCTTGACTTTCATCTAGTACTACATAGTCAAATGCAACTTCTACAAATTGTTTGATGTCGCTACGGAGTGTTCCGTAAGTAGTGATGATTACATCGGCCTCGTTGGATGCAAGTGCATCACGAGAACGTCCAGCGCCATGGTGTACATAAAAACTAATATTGGGCGTAAACTTTCCAATTTCATTTTGCCAGTTGTACATGAGGGTGGTAGGACAAACCACTAGCGCTTTTAACGTACCTTCTTCCGATTTTAAATGATGCAAGAAACTGAGTGCTTGTATGGTCTTACCAAGTCCCATATCATCGGCTAAGATGCCGCCCCAGCGTACTTCTCGCAGGTAATTGAGCCACTGAAAACCACTTTCTTGGTACGGGCGCAATACTTCTTTTAAATGCTTTGGTGCAGGTACATCTTTGATGGAATGATTTTCTTTGAGGCGCTCATATTTTTCTTCTAACTGAAAAAATAATTCTTCTTCGTCGCGTTGTAAGTAAAGCTCTTCAATAACACTAAAATGATATTTACTTAACTTGATATTTTCTGAACGGCCTTCACCCACTCTAAACAACAGTGAATATTTTTTAATCCACTCTTCTGGTAAAATACCTAGGGTTCCATCTTGTAATGGCACAAACTGTTGTTTGCTGGCAAGTGCTTTTTTAACGTCTTCTACACTTACTTTTTGCTCCCCAAAATGAATTTCAACTTTTGCGTCGAACCAATCGGTATTGCTGCTGATAAATATTTTGGTAGAAGGCTTTGCAGTATTGAACCTAAAATTTTTGAGCGCTTCGAATCCAAAAACTGGAATGCTCATGTCTTTAACGGCGTCTACAAATAAAAAGAACCAGTTATTTTTTAAAACTTCTGCTCCTTTTAAGGCCAGCAAATCATTTTGTTCAGGTCTTACAAAACCTGAATGCAAAGATTCTATTTTTGAAATAATACGTGCTTCCGTTTCCAGGTTGCGTTGTATCATTAAAATTTTATCGGAAAGCGGAACAATGATTTTGTCTTTGTCGATGGCGCGTACTTCAAAACCTTGATAAGAAAATACGGGCTGAAATAATAAATAGTCGCCGCGCTCTTTGAGGTGTATACTTACTTCTGGTGTAATATTATTAAGCTCCTCTTTTTCAACATTCCCAAAATGAATATGGTACATTTTAGAAAGCGGCAATACAAAAGTTTGTAATTTTTCGGCCCACTCTTCTTTACGAATAACAATTTTACCGGTTGGTAAAAAGGACTCCATCATTAAAATATCGTCCGACTTTTTCCAGGTAAAATACTGTTGATGGTATTTAAAAAGTAATGGGCTGGCGCATTCATTTTCTGAAACATTAACGTCTGCGAGTGGGAGCTTTACACGGCATTCGATTTCATAAGCGCCTTTTGAATATTGGATTTCAAAGTAAGGGGCTATAAAATTACATACCAGCTCCGCGGGCTCTAAATTAGCCGTTACAAACTGTTTTTTTTCTGGTAAAGTATATACCAAAAGGCTTTCGCCACAGTGTTCAAATAATTTTTTAATTTTTGGATGTAGGTATTCGTTGATGAGTGTTCTGGTTTCTTCGGGGAGTTGATCATCATGCTGCTGCACAATATTTTCCCAGATACCACTAAATGGCGAATTGCGGTCTAAAAACCTACTTACCTCGGAAGGCATTAATTTTCGGAGCTGCTGCACGAGTGATTTATCCTGCTCGTCTAGCATTTCTGTATTAATGAACCTTGAAAGGTCTTGCTTTTCTACTTTACCTAAAAAACGTTGCTGGTCTTCGTCTACTTCACCTTCTACAATATCAAACTGCGTAAATGGATATTGAATACCGCTCGTAGAAATAACAAGTCCTAATTTTTGAAACGTTTTGCCTATTGCCTTGGGTACAGCCTCGTCAATCTGTTCCGTTTCTTTTTCGAAAGGAATAAAATCAGACTTTTTAGGTGCAATAGAAATAGCTTCATTGCCTAATGGAAGCGCCACTCTTTTAATCGTCGTATCTAATACACGTAAAAAAGGTTTACCAGCCGTGTAGGTAAATTCAAATTTACCGGCTAGATCATCTGACAAACAATACCCGTAGAGTGCTAATAATTTATTTTTTTCTTTGTCCCAGTTTCTAATGGTATCAAAATAACCTGGACCAAACTTATTGAGTAGTTGTAAAAAAATAATGTTTTTATGAACGCAAAGTGGATGCTCTGTTTCAGATCCACAGTTGCAAGAAGTGTCAAAATTACGCTCTTCATTTTTTTGAATGAGTAGTTGATACGTATGTCCTTCATAAACCAAAGAAGCTGAAACCCGCTCCTCCTTTGCTTCTAAGATGGTTGCTGAACCCGTGCGCAAAAAATTACTCGCTTCTTCGAAACTAGTTTGATCCGAGAGCATTTTAATTTGCTTTAGCTCAAGTTGTTTCATTTTAACAACCGTATGCTTTTGATCATAAGCCGCTTCATAATTGCCTAATTGATTGCGGTCTAGCAAATCTTGCAAATGAAATAAGGCGCCAGCTTTGTGTCTACAAATTTCTGATAAGTTATAAGGGCAGGCGCAGCGAACCGATAAAAATTTTGGATTCTTGAATTGAGTGACGCTCACTTTATAAAAAGTAGCATACCCATCATCCTTTACACGGAAATTGACATTGCCCATGAGGTCGTCATACTCAAGCAATTCTACATTACCCAATGAATGAATTTTCTTGCCTCTTCGGATTACCTCTTCGGTACCATTGTTATAAATATGTTTGACCAAGTAAGGTAGCGCCATAGTGCTGTTCTAAATTGCACCCTGTTTAAAAAGGGCAATTTGCGAAAGTACGAAAAAGCTGCTAATTGGCGCGTACTAAATCTCCGTTTTTGTAGATCGGAAGCACCGGAGCCACGTCTGTGGTAACACAGTAGGTTAGGTCGGCTTCCAACCCATAAGATGCCAAACGGTGCCAATGGGTGGTTTTTTGGATAAACTGCGTAATATCCGCCTTATGCAAATTGTATAAATCATTTGCCATAAGTGAACTATCGCAGTGGATGGTAAAATGATCCTTGATTTGCTCGATCACAGCACCCGCAAATAAAGCGTCTTCGATATTGACGCGGTCTTTCCATGCAGAGCAACCGAGTACAACCGGCTTATTTTGTGCCACCAAATGCGCACAAACCGCCGATAAATTTGGAAATGAACCGGTAATAATTTGATCTGCACCATTGTTAAGGGCCATATGCAAAAGCTTGGTACCATTGGTTGTTGTAAGAACCAGTGTTTTACCTTCTATAAAGCTGCGCGGATATTCGGCAGGTGAATTACCATAAGAAAGTCCTTCAATAATTTTTCCATCACGCTCCCCAGCTGTAATGCCGCCGGTAGCTTTGCCTACCTCAATACACTTGTTGACATTGTCTACTGGAATAATGCGATCGGCACCATTGTATAGCGCCGTTGCTATTGTAGAAGTAGCTCTAAATACATCAATAACAACTACTATACAATCACTGACATTGTATAGTTCTAATAATTTAGGCGATAATACGGTATGTAAATGTGGCTTGGACTGACTCATGAGGCTGCAAATATAAAGCCAAATGAGTGAAAATAAAAAGGCCAGTGCAAATGCACTGGCCATAAAAAAGAACAGAGGGGCTATCCTTTTTTTGTAAGAATTAAAAGTTCGTTGGCATGCACTTCAGTGACATATTTTTTAACACCGTTTTTATCGGTGTAGTTTCTATTAACGAGTTTACCATCGATGGCTACTTCGATGCCTTTGACTAAATATTTTTCGGCGATTTCGGCTAGTTTGCCCCAGGCTACAACGGAGTGCCACTGTGTTTCGGTTACTTTTTCGCCATTGGCGTCTTTGTAAATTTCGTTGGTAGCTAAATTTAAGTTGGCTACTTTTCGACCGCCTTCGAAGTTGGTGATTTCGGGGGTTTGACCTAGGTGCCCAATAAGCTGGACTTTGTTTTTAATTGCGTTCATAATTAACTGTTTTCAAATTTGCGATAAACAAATAGAAACATTAATTACATAGATGCAAACCTCTCTATAAAATTCGAGTATAAATTCTAATAACTAGAAAGCATTATTACGCAAAGGGGAACTTTACCACTTTTGCTTTTACGGGTGTATTTCTAATATCAATGTAAATTTCAGACCCAACCGTAGCGTGTGCAGTAGCCACGTAACCCAGTCCCACAGCCTTGTGTAAGCTTGGCGCTTGTGTACCACTGGTAACTTTACCAATGGTTTCACCCGCTTCATTTTTAATGAGATAATCGTGTCTCGGAATACCTCTATCAATCATTTCAAAGCCTACTAATTTTTTAGTAACGCCTGCCGCTTTTTGCTTTTCAAAAAATGATTTATTGGTAAAATCTTTGGTAAATTTTGTAATCCAACCAAGACCGGCTTCTAGTGGTGAAGTGGTGTCGTCAATATCGTTTCCGTATAAACAAAATCCTTTTTCTAAACGAAGTGTATCACGTGCACCAAGTCCAATAGGTTTTAAACCTTGTGGCGTTCCAATTTCAAAAATGGCATTCCAAATTTTTTCTGCAGCACCATCATTATCTTCAAAATAAATTTCTACGCCGCCAGAACCCGTGTAACCAGTTGAGCTTACGAGTACATTTTCTACACCTGCAAAAACACCTTTTGTAAACGTGTAATAAGGCAGGTTTAAAATATCCATCTGGGTA
>CAJBRT010000204.1 GCA_903958045.1 uncultured Bacteroidota bacterium
GGTCATCACCGAATTGACCAACGAGAGATCGAGAGGCTACAGGTCACCGAAAGCCGCGCAATCGAAGCCAACCGGAGGCGACGATGAGCCAGACGGTAACCCAGATCCCCGAGCTATTGGAGGATTCAATCTTCCTTCTAGCCCTGCATATATTGGAGGTACATTAACAATTCGACCTGTCTGTGCATCCACTCGAATGCGAGGTTCAGTATCTGCCTCTCTAACACCATCGGGCTCAAACACAATGGCACCATACCATACACCCGTTTTATTTTGTGCAAACAATGCTGCAAAAAAAGTACAAAATATGATTGTGAGAAAAAGACGCATGATGATAAAGTTAATTAATCATCTCGACGGCGCAAACTACCGCGGTACGAATTTTTAGTTCGGCGGTAAATTTCAAGTTGCTTTTCGATGTAATAACCGAATTCTAAATCATTCATTTTTGTTACGAGCTCGTAAGGGGGTCTAAAGCGAACCATAAACGTATCGAGTTCCGGCGATTTTAAGAGTGTAATTTTTCGAACAAAGGCTTTACTAAAACGGAAATTTACATATTTTTCTTGCTCTTGATCAATCAGTCTTTTTTGTAAAAATTCCATGTTTTGGTTGCGCTTAAACCTAAACATATTGATGATGGCTTCTAAATCAAATCCTACCGTTAACCCGCCAGGATTGTAATTGGGATTGGAGGTAATACCAAGGCCTGGTTTTTTATAATTAAAGCCTTTTGCATTGTCAATTCTATTTTGAATTGAATCGTATCTGTAATAATTATTACGCACTTTCACTTCTGGCAAATCAGTGGCCTTTAGGTGAATCATAATATTAAAATTGTCCAAATTAGAAATGGTATCAACAGGGTATTTCATGGTGTTTTTACCAATCATAGAAAACCAAATAGAATCGGTTTTTAAAACGGTAACAATATACCTTCCTGCCGAATCGGTAATGCCACCCCTTCCAGAAGTGGAGCGCACTGCAACAGCCTCTAATGGATTGCGGGCGGTTACATCATAGACGGTCCCTGCAACGGTTACATACTGCGCATACCCTTTGGGCATTTGACCTACTAATAGGCAAAAAACAATAATAAAAGGGAGTAACCTTCGCTTCAAATACAGCAGTTTTAAATGTAATATTATAACAGTAAGTGCAGATTACCGCATTTGAAGCTATAATTTAACTAGTTTTTAGTGAAGCAATACACCTAGTAAAAATATAGCAGCTACAATAAGGGGTGCTGGTATTTTATTGATGCGAAGTAATAAAACAGTACCCACAACAACCATCCACTGTATCCATAAATAACTTGCAGCAGCAGGATCCGAAAAATGATCTTTCATTAAATAAGCTGTGGCACCAAATAAAATGCCTGCAACCGCCGCATTGATGCCTTCTAATGATCTAAAAATGACAACATAACGCTTTACATAAGTCCATACTGGAAAAAAGAACAGCACTAAAAAAGCACTCGGCAAAAAAATACCAATAGCGCCAATAATTATACCTAGTATTTGCGCCGACGCTCCTTCCGATCGCATGGTCATGCCACCCGAAAATGCTGCAATAGAAAATACAGGACCTGGTATCGCTCTTACAATACCTGAGCCTGTTAAAAAATCGGCTTGGTTCATTTTTAAAACCTCGCGCTTATTATCGATGATACGTTTAGATGCTGGTCTTGTTACATACTGCTCATAGAGTAATGGCATAAGTACATCACCACCACCAAATACCAAACTTCCATTTCTATAATTGTGCTCAAACAAATTGAAAATCTTTCTGTTTTCCCAGTTATTGCGCGTTGCTGTTTCTGATAAATAACCTGCTAGCGCAAAGCATGCAACAAATAGAAATAAACTACCCCACTTAATTTTTTTAACCGGCTTTTCTTTTTCAGGAATTCGTTTATCACTAAAATTTGTTGCAATACCAGCAACTACAATTAAAGCAGGAAACACCCAGGGCGTTTTAAAAAATAAAAAAGTAGCAGCAGCACCTACTATTAATATCACACGTGTAATGGTATTATGAACAGCTAGCGGTAAAATTTTAAATGCCGAATAAGCAATAAACCCAATGGCCATGGGTCTAATAAATTTAAACGCGCCAATCACCTGATTTTTATCTTCAAAATAATTGAGTAAAAATGAAAGTCCGCCCATGATTGCGCAAGCAGGTGTTATCCAAATTAAAAGTGTTAATACCGCTAATGTGTAGCCACCTCGTTTATACCCAATCAGCGCCAATGTTTGCGTAGAAGAAGCGCCGGGTAAGAGTTGACAAAAACCATTGTACTCCATGAGTTCTGCTTCGGTAACATCTTTACGGCGATGCACAAAAGTTTTCATCATCATACCCAGGTGGCCTTGTGGACCACCAAAAGCTGTTACACTATGCCAAATAACGGCGCGTAAAAATGGTATATGACGAATTAATGCCAAGGTTATTTTTTTAATCCAATTTCGCGAAGCCTTTCATCTAAATATTCACCCGCAGTTGCATCAGGATATGCTTTTGGATGTGCATCATCTATACAACTTTCTAAACAAGCTAAACTCATTTCACTTTTTGGATGTAAGAAAAATGGCATCGAAAATCGACTGGTATGCCAGTGCTCTTTTGGTGGATTCACCACTCTATGTGTGGTGCTTTTTAATTTATTATTGGTAAGCCTTTGCAACATGTCGCCAACATTTACCACAATTTGTTCTGGGAGTGAAGTAACACCCACCCAGTCACCCGCCTTTGTTAAAATTTGTAGTCCATCGGCAGAAGCGCCTACTAGTAACGTAATTAAATTAATGTCTTCATGCTGCTCTGCGCGTATGGCAGATTTAGGTTCCTGTGTAATGGGTGGGTAATGAATACAACGTAAAATAGAATTGCCTTCTTCGATATGTGCATCAAAAAAATGCTCCTCAAGATGTAAATAAATAGCAATGGCTTGTAACAATGATTTACCACTTTTTTCAAAATTCCGATATGCTTCAAGTAAAGTAGTATTGAGTGAAGCGATTTCTGCAACAACTACATTGTCTGGATATTCCCATTTTAATGGATGACTCGCTGGAACTGTTTGTCCGTATTGAAAAAATTCTTTTAAATCCGGCGCTTCACTTCCTTTCGCATGCTCAGTTCCAAAACTTGTATATCCACGCTGACCCGCAAGTCCTTCTATTTGATAGGTTAGTTTTTTTTCTAGGGGCAACGAAAAAAACTGCTGCACCTGATCGTACTGAGCAGTAATTAACGCGTCTGGAATTCCATGGTTTTTTACAGCCACAAAACCAACTGTTTCATAGGCTTCACCAAGTGCTTTTACAAAAGAGGCTTTTTTAGCAGCGTCGCCACTCAAAAAATCTGCTAAATCAACTACTGGTATAGACATAATTATGTGATTATTATAAGTATAAAACGCTTATTTAACAGTGGATATTGCAGCAAAGCAGCCCAGAATTGTTTAATTTTGTCTTATCTATGATGAAACATACCCCCACAAACCTAATCGCAATCCTTGCGCTGGCATTATTTGTATCTAGTTGCAGCAATAGCTATCAAAAATTAGCGTCCAACTACCAAATTACCAAAGCGCCGGAAGGACCCAACTACAATGATCTCAGTTACTGGGCTGCACACCCTGCTGTTCATGATCCGTCTGATAGTGTGCCGGCTCCACTTATGGCATCCTACCAAAAAGACAGTGCTGTTGATGTATTTTTTATTCATCCTACCACCTATTTAGGAACTGAAAAACCATTTGGCATGAACGCCGATATTTCAGATGCGCTATTAGCGGCAAAAACCGATTATAGTCCGGTGCTTTACCAAGGAAGTTTATTTAATGTAGCAGGTAGGTTATTTGCGCCACGGTATAGACAAACGCATATCAGTGCCTACTTTCCAATAACAGCATCTGATACAACACTTGCCATTGCCGCTTTTGAACTTGCCTATCAAGATGTAAAAGCAGCCTTCGAATATTATTTAGCAAATGAAAATAAAGGAAGAGCTATTATCATTGCTTCGCATAGCCAGGGTACTACACATGGCATTAGACTAGTCAAAGAATTTTTTGATGGTAAGCCGCTTCAAAAACAATTGGTGGCTGCTTATTTAGTAGGCATTCCCGTAAATCCCAAAATATATTCCTCTATTAAGCCTTGTGATACGCCAAAGCAAACGGGCTGTATATGTAGTTGGAGAACTTACAAAGAAGGCTACACGCCTCCATTTATTCAAAATGAAAAATTTGATGTGATTGTTACCAATCCGCTCACGTTTTCAAAATCGATGCCCAATGTTTCTTGGGAAGCCAATAAAGGCGGGGGTTCTTACCAATTTTAATAAACTAGCAAAAGGTGTTGCAGAAGCTAAAATAACGGATAAAGTTTTATGGACAGCCAAACCAAAAATGTTTGGAAGCTTCTTAGTAAAAAATCCAAACTATCATATTGGCGATTACAATTTGTATTACGTTAACATAAGAGAAAATGTAATCGAAAGAATGAAGGCTTATAAAAATGAAGTGCACTAATTGCCAAAAACGCTTAAAAATTTAATGCGCATTATTTTTAGTTGTTCTAGGCTATAATCATTGTCACTAAGTTCTTGTTGTGCTACTTCTAAGGAAGCGGTTTCACAACTTTTAAAGTAGTCAATGATATCTTCTTGATCATAATCATCTAGCCATTCATCAATGGCATAATCTAAATTGAGTTTGGTGCCACTGGCTGCAATGGTTTCCATTTCTTCTAATAATTCATCGAGCTTTAACCCTTTGTTTTTAGCAATGGTTTCGAGTGGTATTTTTTTATCTACATTTTGAATGATGTAAATTTTATTGTTGGCTTTGTTGGCCACACTCTTCATTACAAATTCGTCGGGCTTAATTATATCGTGCTCTTCTACATAGGCGGCAATCATGTCCACAAAAGGCTTACCATATTTAAGGGCTTTACCTTTACTCACGCCCTGACACCTTTCGAGTTCTTCTAGTGTGGTGGGAAATAAAGTGGCCATATCCTGTAACGAACTTTCTAGGAAAATGATAAATGGAGGCAAGCTCTTCTTTTTTCCTTCGGTTTGACGAAGTTCTTTAAGCATCTGAAAGAGTTTTTCATCTGCGGCAGCACCGCCTTGTGCAGCACCATCTCCATCTTCATCATCAGCGTTGGCGTCTTCAAATAAATTGTTGAGCACAATTTTGAAGCTGCTTGCTTTTTTCAAAAACTTTTTACCCTTGTCTGTTAATTTTAAAAGACCATATTCTTCAATGTCTTTTTGAATTAAATTTTCGAGGAGCATTTGTCTAATAAGGCTATTTAAAAAGTGTGCATCTTTATCTTTGGCAATTCCAAATTCAGGTAAGCCGTCATGTCTGAACATTGAAATTTGTGGCGTTAAATGGCCACTTACCATATTTACTACGTAAACTGCCACAAAGCGTTCGTCAAGTGCCGCAATTACTTTTAAAATTTTTACAACCTCGTCTTTGGCTTCAATAAGTTCCTTTGGATTTTTACAATTATCGCAGTTGCCACAGTTTTGTGTTGGCCACTCTTCCCCAAAATAATGAAGCAATACTTTTCTTCTACACACACCACTCTCTGCGTAAGCAACGGTTTCATCGATGAGTTGATTACCCACTTCACGCTCGCTGAGTGGCTTGTCACGCATGAGGTGTTCTATTTTTGAAACGTCTTTATGAGAATAGTACAATACACAAATACCTTCGAGCCCATCACGTCCTGCTCTACCGGTTTCTTGGTAGTAATTTTCGATAGACTTTGGAATGTTAAAGTGAATGACAAAACGAATATCTGGTTTGTCAATACCCATGCCAAACGCAATGGTAGCAACAATTACCTGTACATCCTCTTGCAAGAATTGGTCTTGTCTATCGGCTCTTAATTTTTGATCGAGGCCAGCGTGATACGCAACCGCTTTAATATTATTAGCCACCAGCAATTCTGCTAATTCTTCGGTAGTTTTGCGGTTTAGGGTATAAATAATTCCACTCTTTCCTTTGTGCTGTGAAATAAATTTTACGATATGCTTAACCGTATCTTCCTTTTTTATTTTAGGTTGAATTTCATAAAATAAATTAGACCTATTAAAACTTGAAAGAAAAATATTTGCGTCGCGTAATCCCAAATTTTTAACAATATCACTTTGCACTTTGGGTGTAGCCGTTGCTGTTAAAGCAACAACAGGTACCGATGGATTAATAATGTCCATCATTTCGCGCAGACGTCTGTACTCAGGTCTAAAATCATGTCCCCACTCGGAAATACAATGCGCTTCATCTACCGCAAAAAATGAAATTTTAAGATCACTAAAAAAATCAAGATTTTCTTGCTTGGTTAATGTTTCGGGGGCTACATATAAAAGTTTTGTTTTGCCACCCAGCAAATCATCTTTTACTATTTTTATTTGACCCTTATTTAAAGAAGAATTTAAAAAGTGTGCGACTTCGTCATTTTCACTATATCCACGTACCAGATCTACCTGGTTTTTCATGAGTGCAATTAGTGGAGACACTACAATGGCGCAACCCTCTTGAAGTAGCGCTGGTAATTGATAGCATAAACTTTTACCACCACCCGTTGGCATAATCACAAACGTGTCTTTGCCACTTAATAAACTGGTAATGGCCTGCTCTTGTGAGCCCTTGAACTCTCTAAATCCAAAATACTTTTCGAGGCCTCCGTAAATGTCAAAATTACTAGGGTCTACAAGGGTGCTGGCCTGTCTGGGGCCTTTTATTTTTGCGGGTGCCTTTTTAGGGGCAGCTTTGGGGGTTGTTTTGGTGGTTTTACTACTTGTTTTTGCCATTTCTCATCTGTATTTCCTTCATAATCAACAAAAAACGGGAATTTGCCCTTTGTTTAAGTTAATCCTTTTTTTTGAAAGGACGGCGAAGTTAACAAAGAATGGTCTGAATACGCGTGCTTTCATGTTAAAGTTTACCTTTGCAAAGCATGAAAAACGCAATATTAGAAACCGCTTTACAAACCGTTCAATTAGAAGCAAAATCTATTGCAGACCTGGCCACATTTTTGGACGCGTCTTTTGTGGAAGCTATTGAACTTCTTAACAACTGTAAGGGCCGTTTGGTTTTTAGTGGGATAGGAAAAAGTGCATTGATTGCTCAAAAAATTGTAGCTACACTTAATTCTACTGGAACGCCCTCTTTGTTCATGCATGCCGCCGACGCTATTCATGGTGATTTAGGAACGGTTCAAAAAGACGATATCGTACTTATTATTAGCAA
The DNA here is from genome assembly GCA_903958045.1 of uncultured Bacteroidota bacterium. Classification (GTDB taxonomy): domain Bacteria; phylum Bacteroidota; class Bacteroidia; order Chitinophagales; family Chitinophagaceae; genus Sediminibacterium. Next base: position 7,283 of record CAJBRT010000204.1, read on the forward strand.
GAGTGGAGAGAGTCCAGAAATTAAAGCCCTGGTTCCCTACATTAAAAACTTTGGCAATAAGCTTATTGGGATTGTAGGCAATACTGCAAGTTATTTAGCAGCACAGTCGGACTTTATTTTAAACGCATCGGTTAGTGCCGAAGCATGCCCTAATAATTTAGCACCAACAAATAGTACAACTGCTCAACTTGTAATGGGCGATGTTATTGCGGTATGCCTGATGCAATTAAAAGGTTTTACCAGTGCCGATTTTGGAAAATTTCATCCAGGCGGTAATTTAGGTAAGCGTTTATTTTTAAAAGTTGCGGATCTCACAAACACAGACCTTAAACCAACCGTTGCACTTGATACTCCATTAAAAAATGTGATTATTGAAATCACTAAACATAGATTGGGCGTTGCGGTAGTGATCAACAATGATAAAATTGCTGGTGTGATTACAGATGGTGATTTAAGACGCATGCTAGAAAAAACGGTGCAGATAGAAAATATTACGGCGGCTGATATTATGTCACATACACCCCAATTAATAGATTATCAAACCCTTGCAGTAGAAGCAATTGATAAGATGAAGCAACATGAAATTAGCCATTTGATTGTTACAAAAGAAGGTAACTACTATGGCATATTACATATCCACGAACTTATAAAAGAGGGACTCATTTAGTTATGAATAAACACCATTACGTAGCCATTATGGCAGGTGGGATTGGCAGTAGGTTTTGGCCTATGAGTAGAACTGCATACCCTAAACAATTTTTAGATATTTTACATACCGGAAAATCACTCATTCAATGGACCTTTGAAAGGTATAAGGCATTTATACCCCTAGAAAATATTTACATTGTAACTTCTGAAGAATATGTAACTATTGTTCAGCAACAATTACCTGAACTTCCCGCAGAAAATATTTTAGCAGAGCCTTCTAGAAAAAATACAGCTGCTTGCATTGCTTATATTTCTTGCAAGCTATTACAAAAAGATCCAGAAGCTTCTTTAATTGTTGCTCCTTCTGATCATATGATTTTAGATGCAGAACAGTTTAGAGAAACCACGAGTAAAGCCCTTGAATTTGTCAATCATATCAAATCCCTTGTAACACTTGGCATTAAGCCCACGCACCCGAACACGGGATATGGTTATATTCAACACGACACATTAGAAGCTGCCGGTGGCATATTTAAAGTAAAAACATTTACCGAAAAACCAGACCTAGAACTTGCTAAAACATTTATTAGCAGTGGCGACTTTTTATGGAACGCCGGTATTTTTGTTTGGAAAGTAGCACAAATTGTAAAAGCATTTGAAATGTTTCAACCAGAAATGTTTGAACTATTTGATGCTGCAAAAGACAAGTTTAATACCCCGCAAGAAAAAGAAGCCATCGACAAAATATATCCACTTTGCGTTAATATTTCTATTGATGTTGCCATCATGGAAAAAGCAGACAATGTATATGTGATTCCTTCGTCTTTTGGATGGAGTGATTTAGGAACCTGGAATAGCGCTTACGATAATTTAGAAAAAGATTATTTAGGCAACGCAGTAGCGTCTGATAATGTGATTGTTATTGATGCCACAAAGTGTATGGTGGCAGGTCCTGCACATAAACTTATGGTATTGCAAGGCTTAGATGATTTTATTGTAGTAGATTCGGAAGACGCTCTACTCATTTGTAAAAAAGACAAAGAACAATCCATTAAAGAATACGTTGCCGAAGTAAAACGTAATAAAGGTGACAAATATTTATAACCCACAATCGTAATGCATGTCTAATTTAAAAACAGTTATCACAGGATCGGGTTCTTACATACCTCCAAGCATTAAAAAAAATACTGATTTTACCAATCAACGTTTTTTTACAGAAAATGGAGAAGCGATAGAAACGCCTTCCGCTGAAATTGTTGAAAAATTTAAAGACATCACAGGTATTGAAGAAAGACGCTATACCAGTTCAGATGTGAATGCATCTGATATGGCTACCATCGCTGCAAAAAAAGCCATTGAAGATGCTGGGCTTGATCCAGAAACACTCGATCAAATTATTGTAGCGCATAATTTTGGAAACGTTTTAGACAAAACCATTCAAACAGACGTTTTACCTGCACTTGCATCTAGGGTGAAACACGATTTAGGTATTAAAAATCCTAATTGTGTGGCTTACGATATTTTATTTGGTTGCCCAGGATGGATACAGGGTGTGATTCAGGCAGATGCCTTTATAAAATCAGGGATGGCAAAAAAATGTTTGGTGATTGGCGCCGAAACTTTAAGCCGTGTGGTGGATGATTATGATAGAGACAGTATGATTTTTAGTGATGGTGCAGGCGCTACCATTTTAGAAGCCAAAGAAGACACAACTGCTGGTATTTTAGCAGCCAGTGTTCAAAGCCATTGTAATGATGAAGCCTACTATTTATACATGGGCAAATCCAATAAACCAGATAGCGATCCTAGCGTGCGTTATATTAAAATGAAGGGCCGTAAAGTATACGAGTACGCCATTAAAAATGTTCCTATCGCGATGAAAGAATGCCTCGATAAAGCAGGTGTGCACGTGAGTGAGGTGAAACAATTTTTCCTCCACCAGGCCAACGAAAAAATGGACGAAGGATTTATTAAAGTGCTATTTAAATTATACGGCATCAAAGAAATACCGGCGCATATTATGCCCATGAGCATACACAAACTGGGTAACAGCTCTGTTGCTACAATCCCTACTTTATATGATTTAGTAAATCACGGACAATTAGAAAATCATAGCCTTCAAAAAGGAGACATTGTTTTATTTGCCTCTGTGGGTGCAGGTATGAATATCAACGCAGTTTGTTATAGAATGTAAATTGCTATTAATAGCCGCGTTCGTTTTTACCTCCAATATAATTTAAGAAAGCTTTGTTCACCACTTTATTACCGCCTGGTGTTGGATAGTTCCCTGTAAAATACCAGTCGCCGGTATTGGTAGGACAACATGCATGTAAATCTTCGATGGTCTGATAAATAACTTCTACTGGTGTAGATACTTCGGGAGGCGTTATTAGTTCAGCAATTTTATCTGAAATTTGAAGCGTCGTAAAAGGTTTATAAATATTACGCACAACGTTTTCGGTGTGTAGTTCACCAGCTGCATCAAGTGCTTTTATTTTTTCATGCACTTCTGTTAATATATGTGCTTGCCCGGTGTCATGCAGTAATGCAACGGCTGCTTTAAAAGCGATAAAATCACCTAGCTTACTCATATCTATTCCATAACAATCGGGGTATCTGATTTGTGGGGCCGACGATACTACAATAATTTTTTTAGGGCTTAATCTTGAAAGCATCCGAACAATACTTTCTTTTAAAGTAGTGCCACGTACAATGCTATCATCAATCACTACTAGTGTATCTTCTCCACTGCGCACAGTTCCGTAGGTAATATCGTACACGTGCTGTACCATTTCGTTACGGTTCGCATCTTCTGTAATAAAAGTGCGCAGCTTAACGTCTTTAATAGCTATTTTTTCTTGGCGAATTTTTCGGTTCACCATTTCTTCTAATTTCTCGGGGGTAAATTCTTTACCCCAACTTAAAATACGCTCTACCTTAATTTTATTTAAGTAGGCTTCCATTCCTTTTACAAGTCCGTAAAATGCAA
>CAJBRT010000205.1 GCA_903958045.1 uncultured Bacteroidota bacterium
CTATTAGAAGGCTACTACCTTCAAAAAATGGACATGCAAGCCTTGGCATCGGAATTTGGTTATACCAACGCCGACAATGCCAAAAACCAGAAATACAAATGTTTGATGCGCCTTAAAAAATTGTTTTTTGCGCAATACAATATTGGAGAGTAAGCAACATAGATTCAGTAAACATGGAAGATTTAATATTATTAGAAACCATCGAAAAGTACCTGGGCAACCAAATGGATGCCCAAGAAAAAGCTGCTTTCGAATTGGTTCGTAAAAATACCCCCGAAATTGACCAGATGGTGGTGGAGCATGCCATGTTCCTTCAGCAAATAAACGATTACAGCGCTATCAAAACCATCAAACAAACACTTACTCAAACGCATCAAAATTTATTGGAGCGTGGCGAAATTTCAAATAGCCAAAATATTTCAAGAGCTGCACAGATTGTACAATTATTTCACAAGTATAAAAGAGTGGCAGCCATTGCAGCTTCTGTGGGTGGTGTTATTGCAATTTTTATAAGTGGTCTTGCTTTATTTATTTCTCCTGTAAGCCACAGCAACCAAATCCAACAATTAAGTAACGATATCGCTGCTATTAAAAAGAGCCAACAATACCAAGGCAAACTTATTAATGAGGTAAAAAGTAAATTACCAGCTGGCGTTAAATTTATTAGTGGCGGTTCAGGATTTTTAATTGACGGCAAAGGTTTTATTGTTACCAATGCACACGTGATTAAAGGAACTGGCGCTATTGTGGTTGACAATAACGGCAAAGAATACGTTGCTCAAATTGCTTTAATAGATCAAGAAAAAGATTTAGCTATCTTAAAAATTGATGACGCAGATTTTACATCTAAAAAATCGCTTCCTTATTCTATTCGTAAATCTACCACCGATTTAGGGGAAGAAATATTTACCCTCGGTTATCCAAGAAATGAAATCGTTTACGGCACAGGTTATTTAAGCGCTAGAAGTGGTTACGAAGGAGATTCGCTCTCCTATCAACTACAAATGAGTGCCAACCCTGGCAACTCTGGTGCTCCCGTATTTGATAATGCTGGTGAAGTAATTGGCGTATTGAGTACGAGAGAAGCACAATTAGAAGGTGTAGTATTTGCACTCAAGTCAAATAATATTTACAAAGTAGTTCGTGATTATAACGAAATGAACGACGGTGGTAAAGACATTAAAATATCTACCCGTTCAAATATTAGCCGCATGTCACGCAAAAAGCAAATTGCAACACTTGAATCTTGCGTGTACTATGTAAAGTCTTTTGATAAATAATTACAGCATTCGCTTACTTACAATCCCCATAAATTACTAGGATACAAACCCTTTTCTACCAGATTAGAAATACTCGCTTGCACAACAGGCGCATCTTCTTTATAGGTAACACCAAACCAACTTGCAGAAGTCGTACCCACTTTTACATTGCCTAATGTAGCATTCACAAAATGTTTGGTTACAGAAGGTAAGAAAAATTCAGATTTCAATTCCATCCCCTGCGTATCCAAAAACTTAGAAAATTCTGATTCGCAAAGTGCTACAAAGCTAGCGGGGTAACATAAAAAGTTCATGCTTACAATGGTATCCGCAGTTAATGGAAATAACTCATCATTGTCTTCATAAACAATAACACCGTCTTTATTTTTAAATATTTTTGTACGCTCATTGATGTCAATTAAATGGCCATTAGCATCTACACTACAAACCCCTCTACTAACTGTTCCATTGTCACTTAATGTTTTACCTAACTCATATCCAATAATGGAATAGGTTTGATCATTGCACTCCTTGTTTAAAAAAGAAGCGGCTTGCACAAAAGCATCTTTACCGTAAAAATCATCGGCATTAATAACAGCAAATGGTTCATTTAATTTTCCTTTGCAACAAAGCACCGCATGTGCAGTTCCCCAAGGCTTTACACGCTCTGGCGTTACATTTTTACCTTCCGTAAATGCAGCTAAATGCTGGTATACATAATCGGTAGCAATTTTGCCTTTTAGCTTTGGTTCAAAAATTGACTTAAATTGCTCACTAAATTCTTCTCTGATAATAAAAACTATTTTTCCAAAACCTGCTTCGATTGCATCATAAATTGAATAATCCATGATAGTTTCGCCACTTGGTCCAAAAGACTGAATTTGTTTCATGCTACCGTAACGGCTTGCCATACCGGCTGCAAGAATTACAAGAGTTGGTTTCATAAGAGAATATTAAGGGCTGCGAAGCTAAATCATTCTTTAAAATAGTGCACACTTATTACAAATGAATATTGATAATATTTATATACAAGATATCAGCCAAATATGTGATAATAAATTGAATATCAATATATTAAGAGGCGATGTGTTGGATCCCGTGGTTAGTGGCAACAAATGGTTTAAACTACAATTTTATGTTCGTGACGCCATTGCAGCTGGCAAAACAACACTAGCCACATTTGGCGGCCCCTATTCCAACCATATTATAGCCACTGCAAAATATGGCGCTGCCATGGGACTCAACACGGTAGGTTTTATTAGAGGAGAAAAACCAACAACCCTTTCTCCTACCTTACATGATGCGCTGCAAAATGGTATGACGCTACATTTTATTAGCAGAGAAGACTTTGAGCAAACAGAAAAAATCAGTGCAGATAACCAAGATTCAAACTGGGCATGGATTCCCGAAGGTGGCTATGGAGTAACTGGCGCAGAAGGTGCCAAAACAATGCTAACCATTAAAGACACCAGTAGTTATGACACCATCATTTGTGCAGTAGGTACTGGCACTATGATGGCTGGACTTATCAAAGCAGCAGCACCGCATCAAAAAATTATTGGCCTATCCGTATTAAAAAATAACATTTCAATTGACGCTGAAATAAAGGCGCTGTTGACCAAAGAGGAAGCCAACAAAAGTTTTGAAATCAACCATGATTATCATTTTGGCGGCTATGCAAAACACACACCAGCACTGATTGATTTTATGAATGATTGCTATACACAAATGGAACTGCCGCTAGATTTTGTATACACGGCAAAATTAATGTACGGGGTCAGAGACCTTGCTAGCAAAGGGAAATTTGAGCCCTCATCAAAAATACTAGTGATACATTCGGGAGGATTACAAGGCAATCGTTCTTTTAAAAAAGGAACTTTACGCTTTTAAAAATGAATCTTTTAAAGTAGCGCCAAAAATTTGTTCGAAATTTTGTTTGACCAAATCTTTTACTTCTTGCATAGGTACTTCTCTCCCTAATTCTTTTTGCAAAGAAGTAACCTGCTTGTCCGGTATCCCACAAGGAACAATATTGTTAAAATAAGACAAGTCGGTATTTACGTTAAGTGCAAATCCATGCATGGTAATCCAACGGCTACATTTAATGCCCATCGCACAAATTTTACGGGCTAATTTTTTATTGTCAGGATCTAACCAAACGCCGGTTTCACCTGCACTTCTTCCAGCAGCTATACCATAATGCGCAAGCGTTAAAATAATTACTTCTTCTAAACTACGGAGGTACCAACCAAGGTCGGTTTTAAATTTTTCCAAATCTAAAATGGGATAACCCACCAGTTGCTCCGGTCCATGAAAAGTAATATCTCCTCCTCTATTGATATGAAAATAATCGATGCCATTGGCTTCCATAAAAGCAGTGGTCAAAAGCACATTGGCCGCATTACCGTTTTTACCAAGCGTGTACACCGGCGGATGCTCTACAAATAACAAATGATTTTTGGTAGGCCAATCATGCACCGGAATTTCATTTTGATTACGGTAACTGGCTTTAATAGCCGAATTCTCACTCAACAAAGACTCTTGGTAGGTCCAAACCTCTTTGTATTTGCGGTTACCCAAGTCCTCAAAAAAAACTTCCTGCTGCATTGTACAAAAGTAGGAAGGTTTGGGGCTATTTTTGCAACAATGGAACCGGATATTGATTTATTTAATGAAGAAGGCGCTGAAACCCTCTACGAAAGAAAAACTTTTGTGATCGACAAGGGACAAGAACCCTTTCGTATCGACAAATGGGTGCAAACGCATATGGAAGGTGCCACCCGAAGTAAGGTTCAACAAAGTATAGAAGCTGGATTTTTAACCGTGAACGGAAAAAATGTAAAAAGCAACTATAAAGTAAGACCAGGTGATGAAATCTTAATCATGAGTCTCGTAAATCCAGAAACGCATGTTTTAAAAGCAGAAGATATTCCACTCAACATAGTTTTTGAAGATGACGCAGTCATGGTCATTAACAAACCTCCAAACATGGTGGTACATCCTGGCGTTGGGAATTATACCGGTACACTTTTAAATGGCGTTGCGTATCACTTGCAGCAACAAAATCCAAACATAGACGAACAATCTTTACCACGTTTTGGTCTTGTACACCGCATCGATAAAAATACAACAGGTTTAATTGTACTTGCTAAAACCGCCGAATCAGCAGCACATTTAGCAAAGCAGTTTTTTAACCATACCGTAGAAAGAAAATACACGGCGCTTGTTTGGGGTGATGTAACAGAAGATTCCGGTACCATTGTTGCAAATATTGCGCGTCACAAACAAAATAGAAAAACGTATGACGCCTTCCCCGAAGGTGATATTGGCAAACACGCTATTACACATTATAGCGTTATTGAAAGATTTAATTATGTAACCCTTATTCATTGTGTGTTAGAAACTGGTCGAACACATCAAATTAGGGTGCACTTGAAACATATTGGCCATACTTTATTTAATGACCTAGAATACGGCGGAGACCGCATTTTAAAAGGTACTATTTATACCAAGTACAAACAGTTTGTAGACAATTGTTTTGACGCCTGTCCAAGGTGCGCGCTTCATGCTACAACACTAGGATTTATCCATCCCACCACCAACGAATTTATCAAATTTGAAGCGGCGATACCGGACGATATGCAAGCCGCTGTTCAAAAATGGAGTGGGTATGTACAAAATAAAACACGCACCGAATAGTGCGTGTTTTATAAAAGATATCAATATTTTTTTACTTCTTTACCGCTGCTTTTTGCAATGCACTTAAAGGGGCAATGTATAAGCTACGGCCGTGTGTGCCCAGTATGATTTCATTATCGCGCGGATGCACTGCTATATCATGCACAGGCACGCTTGCAGGAAGTCCTTTGTTCCACATCATAGAACTATTACCACCATCTACACTTACATACAAACCACCATCGGTTCCAACATATAAAATGTTTTCATTGGCAACGTCTTCTTTAATAACGTTTACAGGCTCCATAGGAAGGTCTTTCATAATTTGCTTCCATGTAGCACCATAATCATCTGAACGGTATACATAGGCGTTAAAATGATCATTACGATAGCCATTTAAGGTAACATACACGCGGGCTTCATTAAAAGCACTCGCTACTACCCTGCTAACATACAATCCTTTTGGCAAGCCTTTATTCAATACAGAAAAAGTATACCCGCCATCTTTGGTGACTTGTACGTTACCATCATCAGAACCTACATAAATAAGGCCAAATTTGATAGGGCTTTCACTCATGGTTGCAAGGGTACCAAATGGAACATCTCCTTGCGCCGGATTAGTGGTTAAATCAGCACTAAGGGTTACTAAACTATCGCCTCTATTCAATGAACGGTGAAATTTATTACTTCCGTAATAAAACACATCTTGATTGTGTCTACTTAATAAAATAGGAGTTTGCCAGTTGTAACGCAGTGCTGTTTCTCCTAAGTCACGAGAAGGTCTTACTGACTTTCTTTCTTTGGTTAGTAAATTTTGACGAGAGTAAGCACCAAATTGAGAACCACTATAAATGGTTTTGTTATCTCTAAAATCTACTTGCACTTGCATACCATCACCTCCATTAATTCCTGTAAATGGATTGTGTCCACTATCGTACCAATCATAATTTTCTTTGGTTAAACTTGATCCATACCAGGTTCCATTGTCTTGAAGTCCTCCATACACGTTGTATGGCTTAGCCATATCAAAAGCAATATTATAAAACTGACCAACAGCAGGTGTATTGGCTTTAAACCAATGCGCACCATCATCGTAAGTAATATTACAACCGCCATCATTGCCAATAATCATATGACTATCACGCTTGCCATTCATCCAAACATAGTGATGATCTGCGTGTACATTTTCTTTGCCAATTTCTTTGAATGTTTTTCCGCCATCGGTGCTTAATACAACACCCACTCCCGTTAATGCAATTTTATTCGCATTGGTTGGGCTTACAAACACTTTACCAAAATAATATCCATAGGTACTGTAAATGCCAATGGTTTTATCATGTGTTTTTTTCCAGCTTGCACCACCATCATCGCTTCGGTATAATTCGGCACCATAAATAGGCGTTTCAAATAAAGCCGTATTAGCATCATACAAATAATCCCAAATACAGGTTGGTGCTAATGTTCCATTTTTTACAGCCTCTTTAATGCCAGCAGCTGTATACTTTGTAGGCAGTTGGTTACGCGGAGATTTTACAAATGCATTTAATTTTTTATCATCAAGTGCTGCAAACTGCTCTTTACTTAAATCTTTAAAGTCCCTTAACACATAACGCGTAGTATCGGTGGTGTTTTTTAATGCCGTTTCTGGTTGGTGGAAATTGTTATCTACCACAGCAAATACAGTATTAGGGTTTTGAGGATATACGGCTAAGCCAATTCTACCCACACCATCACCATTTGGAAATCCAGAACTTGGAGTATTGATTTGCTTCCAAGTATTACCACCATCGGTACTTTTATAAATACCACTTGTTTTACCAGACTCTTCAAAATTTGAAGCCGTTCTAGTTTTATACCACATTGCAGCATATAAAATAGAAGGGTTTTTGCTATCAATATCAATATCAACAGCACCTGTGTTAGCATCTACATATAAAGTCTGATTCCAATTTTTACCGCCATCTGTGGTTTTGTATACGCCACGCTCTTTATTAGGAGAATACAAATGACCCAATGCAGCAACCCACGCTGTATTAGGCTCCGCTTCATTGATTACAATTTTGCCAATGTGATGACTTTCAGGAAGTCCAAGATAATCCCAAGATTTACCTCCATTGCTAGATTTATAAACACCAATACCAGCATAGGATGATCTACTACTATTTACTTCACCGGTACCTATCCAAATAATATTGTGTTTCCAGTTAACGGCTACTGCACCAATGGTAATAATGGCTTCAGAATCAAACACAGGTGTAAAACTTTGACCATTATTGGTGGTATGCCATAAACCGCCAGTAGCATACGCCACATAAAAATTAGTGGGATCATCCGGGTTAACAGCCATATCTACAACTCTTCCACTCATGACTGCTGGTCCAATATTTCTAAAAGCGGTACCATTTACGGTGGAAGCTTCAATTAATTTTTTACGCTGCTCGATAGAGGATAACCTTTCGGCAGCAGGTGTAGGTTTAATTTGAGCAGTGCTATACAAAGACAATGTTAGCAAAAGGCAAAAACTGAGTATTTTTCTCATAATCGTACTTATAATTTGTATTTTTAAGTGATTAAATGTAAGAAAATGCGCCTTCTTTTTGTCCTTTTTTCCATATTATTTTACAGTACAGCTTATGGGCAGTGTAAAACCTATCGACTCACTTCAAAAGGCGATACCCTTAATTGCACAGAAGCCAGTGGGCTAAAAAGAGGTAAATGGAAAATGGAAATCCCCCCTATAAGAGGTGAAAGAGGTTACGTTGAAGAAGGTGTTTTTGTGAATGATAAAAAAGAAGGTACTTGGCGCCGTTTTAATGTAATGGGCGATCCTATGGCCATCGAAAATTATAGATGGGGGTTAAAAAATGGGATTTGTACCTATTTAACCATTCAGGGTATTGAAAGAGAAGAATCTTGGAAAGCCATTGACCCTTCTAAACCCTATGATACAATTGACGTGCAGGATATCAACAATCCTAATTTATATGAAAAGGTAATTGTCAAAACAACGGGCGCCTCTTTAAAGCATGGCACCTGGAAAATATATGACCCCTATACCGGTCAGAGATTAAGAACCGAAAACTGGATATTAGATGTGTTGCAAGACCCCAATGCAAAAAAAGAAGATGTAACTGACACAAGCAGCATGTTACCAAATACAAGCGCACCCAAAGCAAAGTCTGATACGGCTACTAAAAAAGTAATCCCCAAAGAAGTACTAGAATTCCAAAAGAAAAACAAAGGTAAAAAAATAGTGGACGGTAAAACCGGTGGCTAACCCCTTACTTGATAGCAGCCATAAAGCTTTTGGCAAAATACTGTAACTGATAATCGATACTATTACCCCAATAAGCTTTGTTATGTCCACCCGGTCTTTCGGTGTAATCATGATCAATTTTATTGGTGAGTAGTAACTGATGTAAAGAACGGTTTACGTCAATAAAAAAATCAGCTACGCCGCAATCAAAAATGATATGCAATTGATTTGGCTTTAACGTTTTAGCAATATTGATAACTGAATAATTGTCCCAATTTTGAGGCTGATCTGTAATCGTCCCTAATGATTTTTTAATATCCCAATTGTTAGGAAAAGGTCTAATATCAACACCCCCACAAACACTACCCGCATTGCCAAATAAATCAGAGTGGCGTATACCTAAAAATAATCCACCATGCCCTCCCATGCTTAACCCAGTAATGGCGCGGTGGTCTTTATTGGCGCTTGTTGGAAAATTTGAATCGATGTAGGGCAGTAACTCTTTGGTAATAAATGTTTCATATTTGATAGAATCATTGATAGGGCTATCATAATACCAACTACCATATCCCCCATCAGGGCAAACCAACATCACTTGATATTGATCAGCCCTAGATTGTAACTGTGGTGCATCTTTTAACCAACTCCCATAATTACCACTGTATCCATGTAACAAATAAACAACTGGAAATTGAATACCTGTTTGCCCAGTTGCATTATCAGGAACAACTACTGCTACTTTTATGTTTTTATGCATGGCATTACTATATACGACAACCGTATCAACGCGTGCAGCATTTGAAACAAGCACAAAAAATAAACAAATAACTATGGATACAATATTTTTCATAAGGATAGTTTAATAAAAAAAGCCACTTGAAGATAATTCAAGTGGCTTTAATATTGGTTGATCTTATATTATTTTTTCTTTTCTTGAGCAGCCTGCATTGGATTCAAACCAAATGACTGACCTCTACCAAGAGCACGTTGCTTGAACAAAGTAAACTTACTAGGCTCAGCACTTACGTTACCCCAGAAATTATTGGTTTCATTAATGTCCGCAGTTTCGCGCATTGGATCGAGTTTAATGCTCGCTACTTCTTTGCGAGACATAAATACGCGTGATACTTTGTTTTCATTTTTACGCCAAATTTGCGCGCCAATACGTTCTGTTTCTTTGGTACCATCTTTATAGGTAAACTCAACAATAATTGGCATTACAAGTCCACCTTTATTGCTAAAAGTGATTTCATATAAATGTACATTGCTGTAGTTCGCTTTTTCCGCGTCAGACAACGCTTCTGGTGTACCAAAAGAAGGCATGCTATTTTTGGTTTCAGCATCATAAGGTTCAATACCTCTAGCATAACGCCAGTAGAAATCCCTTAATGAAGTATCTGCATCTGTAGCAAAAATGATTGACTTATCTTCTCTATTTCTAATTTTAGAAATGTCCTCAAAACTATTGAGGGTTGGTTTATCAATTGACATTTTCATTCCACCTGCACCACCTGCTCTTGCACCCATTCCACCCCCACGAGGTTGAGCAGCCGCATCATATACTGCATGAGCTACCGTATCAATAGCGATATCACAAGCTTCGATGCTATAAAACCAACCTCTCCAGAACCAATCCAAATCAACAGCACTTGCGTCTTCCATGGTTCTAAATAAATCAGCAGGTGTTGGATGTTTAAATGCCCAACGTCTAGCATATTCTCTAAATGAAAAATCAAATAATTCTCTACCCATGATGGTTTCACGCAAAATATTTAAACCAGTACCTGGTTTAGAATACGCGTTTGGTCCAAACTGAATAATGTTTTCACTGTTGGTCATGATTGGCTCTAACTGATCTTTTGGCGCTTTCATATAATCAACAATACCAAAAGCAGGTCCTCTAC
>CAJBRT010000206.1 GCA_903958045.1 uncultured Bacteroidota bacterium
GGCTGGAAGAATAATTCATTTTCGATACCAGCATAACCAGGCTTCATACTTCGCTTATTAACAATCACTGTTTTAGCCTGTTCTACTTCTAAAATTGGCATACCATAAATTGGAGATGCAGGATCTGTTTTAGCAGCCGGATTTACTACGTCGTTAGCGCCTAAAATAAGTACCACATCTGTAGATTTAAATTCGTCATTGGCTTCTTCCATTTCAATAAGCTTATCATAGCTTACATCGGCTTCTGCTAGTAATACGTTCATATGACCTGGCATACGACCCGCTACCGGATGAATGGCATACTTCACATCAACGCCTTTATCTTCTAATAATTTTTCTAACTCGTGACATACGTGTTGCGCCTGCGCCACCGCTAATCCATATCCAGGAACAATAATTACTTTGTTGGCATAACTCATACACACCGCCGCGTCAGAAATAGAAATTTCTTTGTACGCGCCTTGAGAACCTGCATCAGCAGAACCACCAGTAGCAGCAGCGTTACCGCCAAATGAACCAATGAGTACATTGGTTAAACTTCTGTTCATGGCCTTACACATGAGCACCGTTAATAAAGTACCAGCAGCACCTACCAAGATACCACCCGTTAACATAACGCTGTTGTCGTATAAGAAGCCACCACAAGCTGCGGCTACGCCGGTAAAAGAGTTTAATAAAGAAATCACCACTGGCATATCTGCACCGCCAATAGGAAGTACAAAGAGTACACCATAAATAAGTGCAGCAACTAAAATGCCATAGAATAATAAATAATTAGTACTATCAATTGCAAGCACTAAATATCCTGCAACCGCTAATGTTGCAAAAAATAAAACAAGGTTAAATACCTGCTGTCCTTTAAAAGAAAAATCTTTGATTTTACCATTGAGTTTACCCCAAGCAATAATACTACCTGCAAAAGAAACGGCACCAATAATAAGTCCTAAAAATATCGTAAGTAATGTACCCTCTGTTGGAGCTGCTTGATCAGGATGTTCGCCACTATATAAAGCAGCAATATGACCAAACTCAATAACAGAAATTAATGCAGCACAAGCGCCACCCATACCATTAAATAAACTTACAAGCTCAGGCATGGCTGTCATTTTTACGCGCTTTGCAGCAAGCGTACCCACAACGGTGCCTAATACCAACGCACCAAAAATCCATCCGTAGTTATGTAAACCCACGCCGTTTTCTTGGTATAAAAAGATAGTGCCAAAAATGGCAATAAACATACCTACTGCAGCCACCATATTACCTTTACGCGCAGACTCTGGATGCGACAACATTTTAAGTCCAATAATAAATGTAAGGGACCCGATTAAATAACAAATTGTAAGTATACTTAATTCCATAAATGATTTATTTGATGCTACAATCGCAGCTACCTTGATTACTTCTTTTTCTTAAACATTTCTAACATGCGGTCTGTAACTACAAAACCACCCACTACATTTAGTGTTCCTAAAACCACCGCTAAAAAGCCAATGATCAGTGTTACATAATGTCCTGGCTCTACTTTGCCCATTACAATAATGGCACCAATAATCACAACACCATGAATGGCATTGGCACCACTCATTAGGGGAGTATGCAGTACACTTGGCACTCTACCAATAACTTCGATACCTAAAAAAATCGAAAGCACCACTATGTAAATGATGTCGATATGTGCTTGTGCCCAATTTAAAATTGCTTCCATATTATTATTTCAAAAAAATTAATTGATCAGTGCTGCTAATCTTTCGTTGGCTACTGCACCTTCGTGCGCCATGCAACAACCTTTTACTAAATCATCCTCAAAATTTAATTCGAGTGCGCCTTCTTTGGTGATGATGAGTTGTAAAAAGTTTAAAATATTTTTACCATATAATTTACTTGCATCTGAAGGCATGTCAGAAGCCAAATTACTATTGCCTAAAATAGTTACACCTTCATAAACAATGGTTTCATTGTTTTTTGTAAC
>CAJBRT010000207.1 GCA_903958045.1 uncultured Bacteroidota bacterium
CCAAGATCAGGTAAAACCTTTTTTAAACTGTTTAATATGGCATAATCGCCACAGCCCGGACACCATCTAACTTCTTGGTCAGTTTCTAAATCTTTGGCCGTAAAGACTTCAATGTGTTGTTCAGTACTCATGCTTGTAAAAGTTGTTTAATGGCCGATTTTAATTCTTGTACCTGAAAAGGTTGTCCTTGTATTTTGTTGATGCCTTTTGCATCCACTAAAAACTGATCTCTAATCACTTTGATCAATTGTCCGTTATTCAATTCAGCGACCATGACCACATCAAATGACTGAATGATTTCTGCCACTTGTTTAGGCATGGGTTGAATATAACTCAAATGCATTTGCGCTACATCTATGCCTTCTGCATTCAATTCTATTAATGATTGATGTATGCTGCCATAAGTAGAGCCCCAACCTAGTACCAATACTTTACCAGTTGCTGCACCACTATCTAATTGTTGAAGTGGAATATAATCAGCAATCATATCCACTTTGGCCTGACGGGTGTTGACCATATGCTGGTGATTTTCCGGATCATAACTCACATTACCTGTAATGTCTTGTTTTTCGATACCACCAATGCGGTGTTCAAAACCTGGCGTGCCGGGTACCGCCCATGGACGTACGAGTTTTTCATCTCTTTTATACGGCATGAATTTTGTTTCCCCTTCATCAAGTGTTGTTTTAAAAGTCACTTGAATAGGTGCTAAATCAGCAGCAACCGGAAACTTCCAAGGCTCAGCACCGTTGGCAATATATCCATCACTCAATAATATAACAGGTGTCATGTGTTGCACTGCAATACGCACTGCTTCATAAGCGGCTTCAAAACAATCGCTAGGTGTAGAAGAAGCAACAATTGGCATCGGACATTCTCCATTACGGCCATAATAGGCTTGTAAGAGATCACTTTGCTCTGTTTTGGTAGGAAGGCCGGTAGAAGGCCCGCCGCGTTGAATATTGATAATAACGAGTGGAATCTCTAACATGACGGCAAGACCCATCGCTTCTGTTTTAAGTGCCATCCCCGGGCCAGAAGTGGTGGTGATACCCAATGATCCTCCATAACTAGCGCCAATAGCAGCAGATATCCCTGCTATTTCATCTTCGGCTTGAAAGGTTTTAATCCCAAAAGCCTTGTGTTTACTCAGCTCGTGTAAAATATCGGAAGCTGGGGTAATTGGGTAAGTGCCTAAAAATATAGACAAGCCTGATTTTTCACTTGCCGCAATTAAACCCATGGCAAGGGCCTGGTTACCCATAATACTGCGGTAGGTTCCAGGTACCATTTTTGCTTTTTCTACCCGGTAACGGCTTGAAAAAGTTTCGGTAGTGTCACCGTAATTAAAACCAGCTTGCAACACTTTAATATTACTTTGAAGAATGGTATCTTTTTTCCCAAACTTTTCATTCAAAAAAGTAATGGTGTTGTCTAAATTTCTATTGTACATCCAGTAAATAAGACCTAGCACAAACATGTTTTTTGCACGGTCTCTTTCTTTGGTGCCTAAATCAGTAAAGTCTTTTAAGGCCTCACGGGTAAGTTTGGTAACGTCTACTTTTATCAGTTCAAAACCTTCCAAACTACCGTCCTCTAAGGGATTCACGCCATCTGGATAATTGGCAAGGCGTAAATTTTTAGCATCAAAGCCATCTACATTGGCAATGATTTTTCCGCCTTTTTTAATGGCTTTTACATTTACTTTTAAAGCAGCGGCGTTCATGGCAACAAGCACATCACAATCATCTCCAGGTGTAAAAACGCGGTCACTAGAAAAACGTAATTGAAATCCACTCACACCAGGAAGCGTTCCAATAGGCGCGCGAATTTCGGCGGGGAAATCCGGAAAAGTAGCCAGATCAATGCCTAATAACGCGGTGTTATTGGTAAACTGCTGACCTGTTAACTGCATACCATCTCCACTGTCACCAGCAAATTTGATCACGACGTCCTGCAATAATGTTTCCTTCTTTTCCATGAGCTTCTTTAATTGCGGTAAAGTTACAATTTACTGAGGAGGTAGCAAATGGTTTTTTAAGTGTTAAAGTGTTGAAAAGAGGCTTTTATTAAAATAAATCTTATTGTATATTTGGGTAACAAAAAATAAACAACCATGGCACTATTTCAATCAGGAAATCCTACCCTTTCAGAAAAAATGTTTGACAGAGCCGGTCATGCACAGGCAAACGCAGAAGGCACCATGTCTGTTAGAGGCACCATGAACAAATTTGGACTCATGCTTATTGGCGTGATAGCAGGCGCTGGCTACACTTGGCATTTAATTGATCAAAACAATCCTTCACTCGCACAAACCCTTATGATTGTGGGTGTTATTGGCGGATTAATAACGGCGTTAGCCATTACTTTTAAACCTAATTGGGCCCCTGCATTAGCACCTGCTTATGCAATTCTTGAAGGTTTGTTTTTAGGCGCTATATCTAAAATGTTTAACGACGCTTTTTACCCAGGCATTGTGGTACAAGCAGTAGGCCTAACATTTGGCGTAGCGATTGCGATGTTTTTACTCTATAATTTTAGAGTGATTAAAGCCACTGAAAGATTTAAGTCAATGGTCATGAGCGCTACGCTTGGGATTGCGCTCTTTTATTTACTTACTTGGATACTCGGTTTGCTTGGAGTAGATGTAAGTTTTGTAAGAGACAACTCTATGTTAAGTATTGGTATTAGCTTATTTATTGTAGCGATTGCAGCGCTCAATTTAATTTTAGATTTTGATATGATTGAGCAGGGTGCAGAG
>CAJBRT010000208.1 GCA_903958045.1 uncultured Bacteroidota bacterium
TTCTCTTCTGACATATAGTTTCTATTATTCGTGGATTTGTGATACCGCATCACTCCACATTTCTTCTAATTTATAAAATTCTCTAGCTTCTGGATGCATTACGTGCACCACTACATTCACATAATCAATGATTACCCATTGTAATGCTTTTCTTCCTTCGTGTTTATATGGATTTTCGCCACAAACTTTTTTAACCTCATCTTCGATGTGGTCACAAATAGCACGCACTTGTGTGGTACTAGAAGCTTGGCATACAATAAAAAAATCGGCAGCCGCTTCTTCAATTTTGCGTAAATCTAAACTTACAATATGCTCACCTTTTTTATCTAAAATGGCATTGATGATGGTCTTAAGAATTTTTGAGCTCTTGGTTAACCGGGTAATCGTACTTTTTGGTCGATTGTTTAATACAGAAAGGGGTTCCAACAATACAGTTATTTAGTGATTAATAATTTGATTTAGACGTAGCTCTTGTAACTTCGTCAAAAATACTAATTCTTTGGCTTCAGTAGGCTTAAATACACCCCTCGGTTTACCATTTACAGAATTAACTGAAGTGGATAGTACCAACATCTATGCCATGAACCAAGTTAAGACAAACTTGGCTGGGCACGGCGCTGCTTTTCTGGCCCAAAAACAATGGGCAGGAAAGGGCCAAATGGGGAAGGTTTGGGAGGCCCAAAGTGGTCAAAACATACTATTATCATTGGTTTTGGACCCAAAAAAGCTTGTTTTTAACGGTTCTGACCTAGATCCATCCATAGTGAGCATGCTCATTGCCGTTGGAACTTTTAACTTTTTTACTAGATATGGCGGCGATGAAACACGCATTAAGTGGCCCAATGATATTTACTGGCGTGACAGAAAGGCAGCAGGTATTTTAATAGAAAATAGCTTTCGGGGGCCTATCTGGCAGTGGAGCATAGCAGGAATGGGCGTGAATATCAACCAAACAAATTTTGGAACCGAGCTAAACAAAGCCGTTTCACTCAAACAAATAACAGGGAAAACCTACCTCGTAAAAGACCTAGCGGTTGAATTATGCAAACATATTCAAGATGCTTTGGACATACTCGTAACCCAGGGTCCTGATGAACTCATTGCGCTTTACAACAATGCGCTTTATAAAAAAGGAGAACTTGTAACAGTAGCCGTACATGAAGTAATCAAAACAGTTACCATATGCAGGGTTTTACCAAATGGATATTTAGAAATTGAAAACGAAAACGGCACCAAAGAATCTGTTGCATTAGGCGCCGTAAAATGGTTACCATAAAATAAAAAACACAACGCATGTCATCAACTATAAAATTGACCCAATTTTCTCATGGCGCAGGATGCGGATGTAAAATTGCACCAGCAGTATTGGAAACTATTTTAGCTTCTTCCTTACCAACAATTGAACACAAAAATTTACTCGTTGGATACGGAAGTAAAGATGACGCTGCTGCCTATGATATGGGAAACGGTCAAGCCATTATTAGTACCACCGATTTTTTTACGCCGATTGTTGATGATGCTGTAGCCTTTGGAAAAATTGCAAGTGCCAATGCGATTAGTGACGTATACGCCATGGGCGGTAAGCCGCTGATGGCTATTGCAATACTGGGTTGGCCTGTTAACACATTACCCGCAGCACTTGCAGCAGAAGTGTTAGAAGGCGCGCGAAGCATTTGTGCAGAAGCCGGTATTCCACTTGCGGGTGGTCATAGTATTGACAGTACCGAACCTATTTTTGGATTAGCCGTAACAGGTATTACCCCTATTGCGAATCTCAAAAAAAACAATACAGCAAAACAGGGTGATATACTTTTTGTTACAAAACCAATTGGTGTTGGCATTTTAGCAACTGCACAAAAAAGAGATGCATTAGAACCACAAGATTTAGCACCATTTATTGAGCAGTTAACAACACTGAACAAAGTAGGTGAAATACTTGGCGGCATTCAAGAAGTGAACGCACTTACTGATATCACTGGGTTTGGACTACTTGGACACCTAATCGAAATGGCCGAAGGGAGTGGACTAAGTGCGCATATTTTTTATTCGAAAATAAAAATGATAGAAGCGGCTAAAAAATATTTAGCACAGCGCATGGTGCCAGATGCAACGTATCGAAACTGGAATAGTTACAGCACTAAAACAAGTTTTGATCCGGGGGTGAATGTAATGGAAGCATTTAGTATGTTACCAGATCCACAAACCAATGGAGGTTTGCTATTAGCAGTAGATCCGTCTGCAAAAAAAATAATACAAGAAATATTTACACAAAATGGACTTGCTGATTTTATAGAACCCATTGGTGTGTTAGAAGCAGTAAGCGACAAAGTAGTAGTGGTTAAAAACTAAGCGGTACAACGAGCCGCTAAAAAACCATATTTCCTTTGTTTTTTATTTGCTCATTGGTAAGCTCTGCTACCATTTGAACACCGCTTAATGCTTTTACTGTTTGCTTGATCCAGTTGCATTTTTCATCATCTACAAAATCTCCTTTTGTGAGCCATAAAAAATCCATATGCCTAAACTCGGGCAATAGGTATTCGCCATCACAATGGTTATGGTATAAATAGTGTACTAAAAAACTATTGGGTTCCTTAGATTCATAAATACTAAAATAATAACTGCGCTCCTTTTTTTTGAGATGAATTTCGATGGCAGGATTGAGCCTAAACTGATGCCCAAGCTGGTTGTTTAATTGCAAACAAAATTGATGGCTTTTAATTGGCGCAATAATGCCGAGTAAACGCGTATCATCAAAAAAATCTTCGTTGAGTTCGTCGATATTTAGTTTGAGTTTCATACCAGTAATTTATGACATCCTTTAAAATGAAACGGGAATATTTATTTCTTGGGTTCCACGTTTTATGCGCAGCTCAGTTTGATCGCCTTTTTTAAATTTACTAAGTGTTTGCATATAACTATTCACGTCCACAAATTTATATTCACCCAATTGAAGTAAAATATCGCCTGCCTGTAAGCCTAATTTTTCTGCAAGCTTACCTGGACTTACGCCATCTATACGCATACCAGTACCGCTATACCCATAGTCTGGAATAACGCCTAAACTCACTGTAAACTTGGTGCTACGGCCCATTTGAGGCTCTGTTGTTTTTACAAAATCAAGCTTAGGCATACTGTCGGTAATACCCATCATTTGATACGCTAGTGTTACAATTTGCGCAGTGGCTTCATAATTTATTTTATCTGCATCATCGCTTGCTTTATGATAATCGGGGTGGCTTCCTGTAAAGAAAAATTGAACTGGAATACCTGCTCTATAAAAACTAGCGTGATCACTTGGACCACTACCGGTACTATCAAATTTTACAATAAGTGGCGTATTGGCCGCTTTCCATATGGTGTTCCACTTACTAGAAGTACCATAACCGCCCACGGTTAATTTGTGGGAAGTATCGTATCTACCAACCATATCCATATTGATCATATAATTGATAGAACCCGTCATTGTCGGATTTTCTATCCAATATTTACTTCCTAAAAGACCTAATTCTTCACCCGAAAAATGAAGGAATAAATAATTATTTCGCGCTGGTGCTTTTTTTTGTAACAAACGTGCAATTTCAAGTAAAGCAGCAGTACCACTGGCGTTGTCGTCTGCGCCGTTATGAATCACATGTCCGGTATCTAGTGCATTTTTATCTTCGTTATAACCTAAGTGATCATAATGTGCGCCAATGACAATTATATTTGTTGCACCATTATTGATGAATGCTGCAACATTACTTGCAGCACGTTTTTTTTCTACAAGACGCACCGCTAACCCAACTTGTAAAGTAGCAGAAGGATCTGTAAAATGTTGAAGGCCTGCCTGTGTGAGATAAATAACTGGAATTGAAAATGCAGCAGATTTATCATTTTTATTGAACTGAATATTGTCAACAGTATTACTAGTATTGTATATGATAAATGCAGAAGCTCCTTTTGCAGCAGCAGTACTCACTTCTTTTTTAATCCATGCTTCTATATCAAAATGTGGATTGGTTTTGTTTTCTTCAAGCAGTTCTTTAATATCTGTAAACCAAGGCTGACCTTTTTCTTGTAACGCCATAGCAGGATTTCCAGAAATTTGTACAGAAGCGCTTGTAGCTAATGGGAAAAAATCTTTTTCAAGGATTAGACTTTTATTGTTCACCAAAAAATAAGTGCCTGGATCTATTTGTAACCCTTCATTGATGTCAAATTTTTGAAGATACCCGCTTGTTCCTTTGGGCGCAATGCCCATTAGCTCGTATTGTTTGACCAAATAATCCATAGCGGCAGTTGCACCAGCAGTTCCTGTTCTTCTACCCTCTAACGCATCACTTGCTAAATACCCAATATGTGATTGTAAATTTGAAATGAGCGCTAGTTTTTGCTTTTCTGCCTCAATTCTAAGTTTACGTTTGCTTTGAGATAATCCTAAAAAGGGAACCAATAATAGGACCCAAAACCATTTTTTACCCATTTTGCTTGCTTTATTGCGTACAAAAGTAAGCGATTCTGTTCCCAATCTCGTAACTACCATCCCCTCTTTGGGGGTACTTTTGTAGCCATCCAATTAAAATTGAGTCAAAGAGATCTCCATATTGCTTTAGTGGGTAACCCCAACAGTGGAAAAAGTTCCATTTTTAATGCTTTGACGGGCCTGCACCAACAAGTAGGCAACTTTCCAGGTGTAACAGTAGACAAAAAAACCGGGACGCTTCGGTTAGCAGACGCTACCAACACAACGCTAATAGACTTACCGGGCACCTATAGTTTATATCCTAGAAGAGCCGACGAGTGGGTGGCCTACAAAGTGCTCATGGGTACCGACGAATCGATTACAACAGACGCTGTATTATTAGTTGCAGACGCTAGTAACCTCAAAAGAAATTTACTTTTTTGCAGTCAGATTATCGATTTGCAAATTCCTGTTGTGATGGCCCTCACCATGAATGATATTGCATCAAGCAAGGGCATCAAAATAGATATAGCGGGGCTTGAAAAAGAATTAGGGATTCCCATCATTGCAGTAAACCCCCGAAAAAACAAGGGCATTACAGAATTAAAAAAAGCGTTGCAACAATTAACGGTAAAACCGAGTGCTGTCTCTGATAAAAAATTTATAGATACTAAAAAATTAGCACCAAGCGCCATTGATGGAGTGCATCAAATAATATCTAACCTAAGTGATTATGCGGCTATTCATTATTTGATCAATCACGAAAACTTTCCGTTAACAAAAGAAACGCAAACGCAAATTGATGCGCTAGCAGTAACACATCAATTTAATTCAACCAAAACACAGGCCGAAGAAATTTTGCAGCGCTACAGTCAAATCAGAGATGTGATGAGAAGGTATGTTGTGGAGCCAGGACCTCTTGAAAAAAAGATTTTTTCAGATAAGCTAGACAATATTTTATTGCACCGAGTTTGGGGGTATGTAATTTTACTAGCCGTATTGTTTATTTTATTTCAAAGCGTTTATTGGCTGGCTAGTTTTCCAATGGATGGTATTGAGTGGGCCTTTGCAAAAGGCGGAAGCTCTTTGTCTGCTTGGCTTCCAGAAGCATGGTGGAGTAATTTAATTGTGAATGGACTGGTAGCTGGCCTCAGTGGAATTTTAGTATTTGTGCCGCAAATTATGATTTTATTTGGGCTCATTACCATGCTTGAAGACAGTGGTTACATGGCGCGTATCAGTTTTTTAAGTGATCGACTCATGCGGAAAGTGGGACTCAACGGAAAAAGTGTAATGCCCATGGTAAGTGGTTTTGCTTGCGCCGTTCCTGCCATTATGAGTGCGCGCAATATTGAAAATAGAAAAGAAAGATTATTAACCATACTCGTTACGCCACTCATGAGTTGTAGTGCGCGGTTACCGGTTTTTACCATTCTAATATCACTGGTTGTTGACAACAAATACTACTTTGGATTTTTAAGTTTACAAGGGCTTGTGATGATGGGTCTTTATTTATTAGGTATTGTAATGGCGATGCTCGTAAGCTATGTATTAAAATGGTTTATTACGATCAAAGAAAAAAGCTTTTTTATTTTAGAGCTTCCCATGTACAGAGCACCGCGCTGGAAAAACGTGGGTATTACCATGCTTGAAAAAGCTAAAATATTTGTTACAGATGCTGGTAAAGTAATCATGATTATTAGCCTACTATTATGGTTTTTAAGTAGCTACGGGCCTGGTGATCAAATAGCAAATACGACTAAAAAGTATGAAGCACTGAGTCAAGTGTTACCTGCAAAAAAAGATTCTTTAGACAAACAATACGCTGCCGAAAAATTACAACACTCTTATGCGGGCATTTTAGGTAAAGCCATTGAGCCGGCTATCAAGCCGCTTGGTTACGACTGGAAAATTGGTATTGCGCTCATAACCTCCTTTGCGGCCAGAGAGGTTTTTGTGGGCACCATGGCTACCTTATATAGTGTAGAAGACAGTGAAGACAGCTCTCTCAGACAAAAATTAGCAGCCGCTAGGCATCCAGATGGAAGCAAAGTGTACACCCTAGCAGCAGGTCTTTCACTCATGATATTTTATTTGCTAGCCATGCAGTGTATGAGTACACTAGCCGTTGTAAAAAGAGAAACAAAGTCTTGGAAATGGCCTGCGTTTCAGCTCGTTTATATGACGGCCCTCGCTTACGGAATGAGCTGGTTAACATACGTTTTATTTAGTTAATAATAGCTCATTATTGACACAGTATCATTTATAGGTTTCCCATACTAATTTAGAAACTTTTCTGGCGAGCTCCCAAGCCTCATTTTGAGATCCCCAACTCGTGTCTTTATTATTTTTAGTACAAATACAAAAAACATATCGCGCATTTTTTCCGTATACATACATCACTTCACTTCTACTCGCATTGACAGCACCATTTTTACTGGCTACAAAAACATCGGGTGGAATTTGTGAAAGCGCTTCTTCATCCCAGTAATTTCTTCCCAGCAAACGAAGCATTTTTTCGGAAGAAGCCGTATCCAATAAATTTCGGTTCGCTAATGCTTCAAACATAGTAGCCATTTCTTTTGGACTGGTTTGTCCCCATCCAAACTTATCTCTACCCGCTTCTCTCCCCGGCGTTCTGCTATTTACCCTAGTAGCCGTATAACCAATGCTATCAAGGATTTGATTGATTCTTGTTCCGGTACCTGCAAGTGATTGTAACCATAAGCTAGCCGTGTTATCACTTGTTGTAAGCATGAGCATGATCACTTTACTTAGCTCAACTTTTTCATTGTGTTTTAGTGAAGCAAGCAAATCCGAACCTGCATAAAATAAACTATCTTTGTAGGTTAGCTCCTGATGGTATTTGAGTTCACCTTTATTCAGTTTATCCATGATGCCAATTAGAATGGGCACTTTAACCATGCTCGCTGTTGGAAAAATACTATCCGCATTTATACTGGCAATTTTTCCTGTATGTAAATCTTTTACATAAACGCCAACGTCACCTTTAAATCCAGCAGTGAGTGTTTCTAACCCCTGCTGTAATTTTTTATTTACTTTTTGAGCTTGCGCCGGCATCAGCGCGAGTACAAAAATGAAAGCGAGTAAATTTTTCATACAATTTATTTCTTTGTAGGAGCCCCTAAAATTTCTTGACCATGATTTTTTGAATCCGGCTTGGTAATAATTTTTTCTATCACGCCGTTTTCGTCTATAATAAAAGTGGTGCGTAAAGTGCCCATATAGGTTTTGCCCATAAACTTCTTTTCGGCCCAAACACCATATTTTTCATGAATCACAAGGTCGGTGTCGGCAATAAGTGGGAAGGGCAGGTCGTGCTTGGCAATGAATTTGAGGTGACTTTTTTGGTCATCGGAGCTCACCCCTAGGACTTGATAGCCCTTTTTGGCCAATAATTTAAAATTATCCCTGAGGTTACAGGCCTGCACGGTACAAGTGGGGGTCATATCGTGGGGGTAGAAATACAAAACCAGTTTTTGACCCTTAAAACTAGATAGGGCAATGGTTTTACCGTTTTGGTCGAGGCCTTTAAAGGCAGGGGCTTTGGATCCTTCTTGTAGCATTTGGAGGGGTTTTGTTTATTAAAAATAAGTTACTAACGAGTATATAATAAAATTGGGGTCAATTAGTTCAAAAAAAATACCCCCTTCTGCTCCCCCTTTATTAAATTTGCACAATTTATTTTTTAGTTCCTATGCCAAAAGACAATTCCATAAAATCGGTACTTATTGTTGGTTCTGGACCCATTATTATTGGCCAGGCCTGCGAATTTGACTATTCTGGTTCTCAAGCAGCTAGAAGTTTGCGTGAAGAGGGCGTAAAAGTGATTTTGATCAATTCAAATCCAGCCACCATCATGACAGACCCAATGATGGCCGATAAAGTTTACTTGTTACCACTCAATGTTGAAAGTATTGAGAAAATTTTACAAGAAAACGATATTGACGCCGTACTTCCAACCATGGGTGGCCAAACAGCTTTAAACCTTTGTAAAGAAGTCGATGAAATTGGCATTTGGGAAAAATACAATGTGCGCATGATTGGCGTAGACGTTGCTGCCATTGATACCGCCGAGGATCGTGAGAAGTTTAGACAGCTCATGGTAAAAATTGGTATGGCTGTAGCGCCAAGCCGTGTAGCGAATAGCTTTTTAGAAGGCAAAGAATTTGCACAAGAAATTGGATTCCCACTTGTGATCAGACCTTCCTTTACATTAGGTGGAACCGGTGGTGGATTTGTACATACAAAAGATGATTTAGATGCCGCACTTGAAAGAGGATTAAAAGCATCTCCTATACATGAAGTACTGGTAGAAAAAGCAGTACTTGGATGGAAAGAATATGAACTTGAATTGTTACGTGATCAAAATGATAATGTTGTAATCATTTGTACCGTAGAAAATTTAGACCCCATGGGTGTGCATACCGGAGACTCTATCACAGTGGCACCTGCCATGACATTAAGCGATACTGCATTTCAGGAAATGCGCAACAAAGCTATTTTGATGATGCGCTCACTTGGTAATTTTTCGGGTGGATGTAACGTTCAATTTGCACTTAATCCTGCTACCGAAGAACTCATTGCTGTTGAAATCAATCCGCGTGTGAGTAGATCATCGGCACTAGCCTCCAAAGCAACGGGTTATCCAATTGCTAAAATTGCTGCAAAGCTTGCCATTGGTTATAGTTTAGATGAATTAAAAAATCAAATCACGCAAACAACTTCGGCATATTTTGAACCAGCACTTGATTACGTGATTGTAAAAGTGCCGCGTTGGAACTTTGATAAATTTAAAGGTGCCAACGATACACTTGGTTTACAAATGAAAAGTGTGGGTGAAGTAATGGCGATTGGAAGAAACTTTAAAGAAGCCATTCAAAAAGCTTGTCAGAGTTTAGAAAATGAAGCGGTTGGTTTAGGATACTACGGCAAGAGCCTCATGAAAAGTGAAGACCTAGTAGAATATATAAAAACACCAAAATGGGACCGCATATTTAGAATCAAAGATGCACTCATGGCGGGTTCTACTGTTAAGTCTATTGCTCAAGCAACCGGCATTGACAGATGGTTCTTGAACCAGATTTTACAAATTTGCAACATCGAAAAAGAAATTGCAACGCATACTCTAGAAACCCTTCCTGAAAGCTTATTAAAAGAGGCAAAAAAATGTGGTTTTGGTGACGTGCAAATTTCAAAAATTTTACATGGCGATTGCACAGACGAACAAGTGTATGAAAAAAGAAAAGCATTGGGCATAACCAGAGTTTACAAAATGGTAGACACTTGCAGCGCTGAGTTTGAAGCAAAGACACCTTATTTTTATAGCACTTTTGAAGGATAAAAAATACTTCTTATGAAATTACAAGACATACAAGTACAAAACGAAAAAGAAACGCGTGGAGGATTTGGTGAAGGCATTCACGAAATCGGAAAAGAAAATGAAAATGTAGTAGTACTTACTGCAGATCTAGCAGGTTCTTTAAAACTAGGACCCTTTATCAAAGATTTTCCAAACCGTTTTGTACAAGTAGGTATTGCAGAAGCCAACATGATTGGTATTGCTGCTGGTATGACCATTGGAGGTAAAATTCCATACACGACAACGTTTGCAAATTTTAGCACGGGTCGAGTGTATGATCAAATCAGACAGAGTGTTGCGTATAGCGGTAAGAATGTAAAAATTTGTGCTTCTCACGCGGGTCTTACCTTAGGTGAAGATGGTGCAACACACCAAATATTAGAAGATATAGGACTGATGAAAATGCTTCCGGGCATGACCGTTATTGTTCCTTGCGATTTCAATCAAACCAAAGCAGCTACCAAAGCTATTGCGTCTTATGAAGGCCCCGTGTATTTAAGATTTGGTCGTCCAAAATGGCCAAACTTTACAGCCGTGGATGGTAGCGATTTTGTAATTGGCAAAGCACAACAATTATCGGAAGGTACCGATGTAAGTATTTTTGCTTGCGGTCATATGGTTTGGAAAGCCATCGAAGCTGGACGTATACTAGAAGAAAAAGGCTTGAGTGTAGAAGTGATCAATATTCATACCATCAAGCCACTTGATGAAGCGGCAATTATTCGTTCTATTTCAAAAACAAAATGTGCTGTTACTGTAGAAGAACATAATATCATTGGTGGACTAGGTGATAGCGTTGCACAAGTTGCTGCAAAACACTTCCCAATTCCAATCGAATATGTTGGCACCAACGATACTTTTGGAGAGAGCGGTACACCAACGCAACTACTTACAAAGTACGGACTAGACACACCATTTATAGTAGCGGCTGCAGAAAAAGTAATTGCTAGAAAATAAGATTAGAAATGTATTAAGGCGCTAAGCGTTCAATTGTCCAATTCGCATCTGTTCTAGTATCCGTAGCTGCGTTGTAGTCACTCGTTTCAAGTTTATAACGTATCCGGTCGTGCAAACGGCTAGATCTTCCTTGCCAAAATTCAATACTGGATGGTTTTACAATGTAGCCACCCCAATGGTCAGGTCTTTCGATTGAATCATTTGCAAAAATAGAACTGTAGCGCTCTACATTTTGTTCTATCACCAATCTGTTTTCAATCACTGCACTTTGTGGTGAAGCCCAAGCACCAATTCTGCTAGAAGCTGGACGGGAATTAAAATAACGATCACTTTCCTGGGCACTTACTTTTTGGACCGTGCCTTCAATTCTAATTTGTCTTTCTAATTCTTTCCAGAAAAAAACAAGGGCAGCGTTTGGATTTTGCGCTAAATTTTTTCCTTTATCACTTTCGTAATTCGTAAAGAAAATAAAACCACTTGGGTTGTAGCCTTTTAAAAGTACGATGCGGGCAGCCGGAACACCAGCAGCATTTACGGTAGCCAGTGTCATGGCATTTACTTCGTCAATTTGAGAAGCTACTGCCTCATTCCACCAACGTGCAAATTGATCGATGGGATTTGAAGCCACGTCTGCTTCTTCTAATGAAGCCAATTTATAATCTTTTCTAATATCCGCGATTTCATTACTCATGATACAAGTTTATGCGGTTTCTTCTACTGCTTTAATATGCTTACCAGATACAAAAATATAAACGGCTGGCACTACAAACAAAGTTAAAAATAAAGAGAAGAAAATACCGCCCACAATGACAATACCCAGTGGCATTCGGCTCGTTGCCGCAGCACCTAAACTAAGGGCAATAGGCAGTGCGCCAAGCGCGGTAGCTAAGCTTGTCATTAAAATAGGACGCAAACGCTGAGAAGCAGCTTCTAATACGGCTTCTTTTTTAGCTAAGCCTTCTATTCTTTTTTTATTCGCAAATTCAACAATTAATATACCATTTTTGGTTACTAGACCAATAAGCATGATCATACCAATTTGTGAAAATATATTCAGCGTTTGGTCAAACATCCATAAGCTAATAAGTGCACCCGCAATGGCCAGCGGCACGGTAATCATAATAATAAATGGATCTTTAAAACTTTCAAATTGTCCCGCTAACACTAAGTATATAAGTAAGAGGGCTAATAAAAAGGCAAAGGTAGTATTGGAAGAGCTCTCTTTAAAATCACGAGATGGACCCCCATAGGAAGTATGAAAACTTTCATCCAACAAACGTTTAGATATTTCGTCCATCGCTTTTACACCATCCCCAATTGTTTTTCCTTCTGCAAGAGAGGCACTAATCGTAGCAGATCTAAACCGGTTGTAGTGATACAGTGTAGGTGGATTAGAACTTTCTTTTAAATCCACGACCGCAGAGAGTGGAATCATTTCGCCACGGTTATTGCGCACATATAAACTTAAAATATCGCTAGGCGTTTGTCGATCATTTAATGACACCTGCGAAATAACATCGTACTGCTTACCTTTCATGGTAAAATACGCCAGTCTTCGACCACTAAAGGCGCTAGACACTACATCTGCAACATCAGAAATAGACAGCCCTAGGTCTTTCGCTTTTATTCTGTCAATGGTAAGTTGAAGTTCAGGTTTACTAAACTTTAAATTCACATCTACGTTTTGAAAAGTTTTATCTTTTCTAGCTTCTTCCAAAAATTTAGGAATAATCGCTTTGATTTTTTCAAACTCCAAATTTTGTAAAATAAGTTGAACGGGCAGCGCACCCCTAGAACCTAGTCCTACAGAAATAGTTTGTTCTTCTACTGGAAAAATTCTTGCATTGTTAAACTGAGGTAATTTTTTGGTCACTGCTTTCACAATATCACTTTGTGATCTTTTACGATCTTCCGGATCCACGAGTGCAATTCTTGCAGTACCACCATTCACGCCGCCATTACCACTAAAACCTGGTATCGAAGCAAAGACAAATGATTTTTCTGGAATGGAATCCGATAAATAATCGGTAAGTCCTTTTGCAACATCATTCATATAATTAAACGATGCACCCTCAGGTCCGGTCATTTGAAAACGAATGCTGCTCCTATCTTCAAGTGGCGCTAGTTCCGATGGTAAATTCTTTCCAACAAAATAAATAGCACCTAAGCAAAATACCACAATCACCCACGCAATCCACCTTACCCTTACAAAAGCAGCTAATAAGCGCTTGTAGCCATTTTCCATACCTCTAAAAAACGGCTCTGTTTGGTCGTAAAATTTACCATGACCTGCACCCTTTTTAGTTAAGAGTACATTTAATACCGGCGTAATCGTTAATGAAACAAAGGCAGATATTAATACTGCTGCTGCTACAGTAATTCCAAATTCTCTAAATAAACTTCCTACAAAACCTTGTAAGAAAATAACGGGTAAAAACACAACAGCAAGTGTAATAGAGGTAGAAATGACCGCAAAAAATATTTCTTTACTACCTTCTAATGCCGCTCTTCTGATAGGCAATCCAAGTTCTAATTTTCTAAATATATTTTCGGTCACAACAATACCATCATCCACCACTAGCCCGGTTGCCAACACAATACCAAGTAGGGTTAATACATTGATGGAGAAACCAAAAATGTACATGATAAAAAATGTAGCAATCAGTGAAATAGGAATGTCAATGATTGGGCGAATAGCAATTAACCAATTTCTGAAGAAAAAGAAAATAACGAGTACCACAAGTGTAAATGAAATAAGGAGGGTCTCTTCTACTTCTTTAATGGCTCTTCTAACATTTTTTGTTTGGTCAATTAATGGTGTAAACTCAAAATCACCTTTTTCATTTTTTTTGATTTCATCTACACGTTTGTAAAACTCATCAGCAATTTTGATATAGTTGGCACCAGGCTGCGGAGAAATAATAACACCCACACCATTAATGCCATTTAATTTCCAACTATATTCTTCTTGCTCTGGACCAATTTCAACTTTTGCAATGTCTTTTAATCGAATGATGCCGGCCTCATTTTCAACAATGATTAAATTTTTAAAATCATCTTCGGTTTGTAATTTGCCTAGCGCTCTAATGGTTAATTCTGTTTTATTCCCATAGAGTTTACCCGATGGAATCTCTACATTTTCTCTATTGAGTGCCGTTCTAAAATCAGCATAAGTAAGATTAAA
>CAJBRT010000209.1 GCA_903958045.1 uncultured Bacteroidota bacterium
ATAAATTATATTATTTTTTAATATAATTTGTTTTTTGACTAATAATTATTTGAACTAAGATGAGGTTTTGTACTGATTGTGGAACTAGTTTGGATCAAGAGGCAAGTAGACAACTATTTTGCTTTAATTGTGGTGCTCAATTATCATCTGATAATGATGCGCCAGCTCCAAAATTTCCACCCATGCCTCCGGCTGCGTCACCGGTAAAAAAAGAGGGGCCTGCATTGCCAAGAATACCTCAAATGCCACCAATACCTGGTCAGCAAATGGTACGCGATGAAGCAAAGGAAATTGAATCAAAGGAAATTGAAGCAAAGGATCTTTCAAATAAAAGACCAGACACATTCCAAAATGGATTTGATTCATATGGTATCATTTTAACAGATACCAGAAAAATTGCAAAAAAGTGCAGGTCAACTTCAAATGATATTTTAAACATTATTAAGGACTACACCCATAGATTAAGTAAATACGGTCATCAGTATATTATTTTTGATTATGATGCCTCGCGATATCAAAATCAAAGTTGGGAGAACTGTGTAGATGAGCTTTCAAAGTTTTATCACAATCAATCAATTACGCCCGAATATCTATTCATTATTGGTGGAGACGATATTATACCAATGCCTGTATTTGATAATCTTTCAGGCGTTGAGGTTGGCGATGATGACTATGAATCTGATGTTCCTTATTCATACTTAGAAACCTACGATGTTGAAACTTCAATTTGGGATGGGTCTCTATATCAATATGAAGTAAAATTATTTGTTGGTCGTTTGCCGTTTGGGGAAGATTTTGAAAAAAGACATTTAAATTCTTATTTCGATAAGGTTATTAATGCACTTGAAAGCGATTTTAGAATTAGTAATTGTTTTAGTTTAAGTGCGCAAAGCTGGCAAGGAGCATCCGAGGAGGTGTTGAGTGGTTTAGAATTAAATCAAAAATTTATTGATTTTTCGCCCGCTGTATCATTAAACAATGTTGACGAAATATTTGATACGAGCTCAGATATTTTATACTTCAATTTACATGGTAGTGACGCCTTTGAACAATCGCAGTTTTTTGGTGATTATGGTTTTCAGGCGATTGCTCCAAAACAAATTTCTAACTTACAGAAATATAACATCATCATAACCGAAGCGTGTTATGGAGCAAAATTTATTGGGTATAGAAACCATGAATCCATGTTATTGAATTCATTGAACAAAAATACCTTAGCCTACATTGGATCTTCAAGAATTGCTTTTGGATCTCCTGATAGCTATATAGCATCTGCCGATATTATTGCTCAATCTGTACTGCGCTCCTTGTCAAAAGGGTACTCAATGGGAAGTGCGTTAAGTAAAGCACGGGTAGATAGTTTACAAATAGTTGAATCTGAGTATTACGACGATGAATATGATGAAGATGGGTTCATTTTTTTCACAGAAATGTACGATGAGTATTCGTTAATTACTGCCCTTGAATTTAATTTGTTTGGGGAGCCTACTTTACGCGCTGTGCACAACCGTGCGCAAAATAGATCCACTCAAAGAGTGAATAAGGCCAATCGAATTCCTCAAAAAACAACAAGGGAAGAGATATATAGTAAAAACAAGAATCAAAATATTTTAGACGCGGTAAGAGCATCTGTTGACCTAGAATTTGAAAAAATATCAACAATTATACAAACTGAATTGTATAATAGATATGAGCTTACCTCTGATGAATTGCAAAGCATAAGTTTGCGCAAATCAAAGTCTAACTCAAATGAAGGGTACATGTATGTGTACAGTAAGAAACAAAATGATATAAAAAATAATAAACTCTATTTCATCAACTGTTCAAAAAGCGGATCCATCAAAAAAGTAATAACGACAAAATAAATTTTTATGAATTGTATTAAGTGTAGTTCAGAATTAAAAGAAGGTGCAAAATTCTGTGGTAAATGCGGAACGCCTCAAACGGCTGCTGTGCCATCAGCGCCACAGCCAGTAATGCCTCAAGCGCCTGTTCAAGCAACTGCGCCGGTGCAGGAAGAAGATGCAATCGGTACTGTAAAAAGTAAATTATTCTGGAATATACAGCCAGGCGAAATAGCTCGAAGATTCACCGAAGCACAATTGGCTGAGGATACCTACGACAGAGCAAAAGGAATCATCATCAATGATGGTACTACTGCCATTATCAAGGCAGGAGGTGAATTTGTTGCAGAAATTCATGGCGGGGCTTATGAATTCCGCCCCGAAAAAACGGCTAAGGAGAAAGAAAAGAGAGAAGGTGGTGTAGTTAGAGAGACTGCGTCTTTTTTCAAAAAAGGGTTTACCTTCTTAACCAATTTAGTTTTTGGAGAACCCGTAAAGGACAAAGAAGCTAGAAAAGAAAATGAAAAGGATCCTGAAAAAGCAAATAAGGAAGCTAATAAAATTGAAGAAGCTGCAAGGGATAATAAAATATTCTCTGTAACCTTAAAGTTAGATAAGAGCTTCATGTTGCCTATTAGTTTTGAGGGGCAATATGCTATCAAAACAAAAATCTTAGATACAAATGTGGGTTTTGAGGCTTACTTTAAGATCGATGATTTTAAAAAGTTTTCGGAACATTATTTAGGAGATAAAGAAAAGGTAACCTATTCTGATATTGCCAATGAAATTAGGCCACAGCTTAAAGCTTGTATTCAAAGTGTTTTACAAGATGTGGATTTAAATTCAACCAATTTATCTGATGATTTAGTTCAAAAAATCAAAGAAAAAATAGCGGTTGATACCAATAATAATTTCTTTGGAATTGTTTTAGAAAAAGTAATTACCATTTCAACAAATAACGAAGCCTTAGATAGAATTAGAAAAAAAGAAGGTGAGTTAGCTGTTAGTGAAAAGGAGCTAGATCTTCTTGCCCGCACGCAAGAGTTTAGAAACAGATTAACCAATCAAAATAACTCTCAAGCGTTAATTTCCGCTAGAACGGATAGAGACCAAGCCTTTGAATTAGGTAAGATTAACAATGACGGACTATTACAAGAAGATGAGCTTGAGAAATTCAGAATGGTACTTTCTAGAGAAAAGAGAATTCGTGAATCAAGCAATGAAGAAGAAATACGCGCAGCATTAATTGATATTGAAAAAACTGGCTTATTAAAAGACGAAGATTTAGAAAATTTAAAGAGATCTATTACTGAGCGTAGCGAAGATCATGACATGGCAAGATTCCATTCTGTGGAAATCATGCAATTAAGCAATACGCTTGAAATTGATAGAAAAAATTTAGAGTGGGAATATGAAATTGGCGATAAGCGTATTCAATTAGAAATTGATCGTCGTAGAAAACAATTACAAGCAGAAGTAGGATTTACTGAAATTGAAATTGAACAATGGAAGAAAATTGACGATTACGAGGATAGTAAGTTTTACCAAGAATTAAAGCGAAATAGAACTGCTGCAGAAGCTGAAATTGACTTACGTACAAAAGCTAGAGAATCTGAAATCGATTTAGATAATAAAGAGATGGATGCTCAAATGGCTAGGATGGCTAAGCTCAAAGAAATGGAAATGGCTGAGCAAAAGCAAGCTAATGAACATGCAATTTTAGCCGAAAAGCAAAAGCTTGATCAAGAAGTTCAAATGGCTGAGACCTATAAAGGAATGTCATTTG
>CAJBRT010000210.1 GCA_903958045.1 uncultured Bacteroidota bacterium
AAAAAGCTGATGCTCTTTACAGATGATATAGACGAGGCTATGCAGTATATACAGGCCTATGTCAAAAAAAATTATACAGTCAAACCACGCAAAAGACTCTGGTGGCTTTTTGAAAAAATATAACTGGTTAGCGTATTATTCTAACACTGGACGAAGCCAACGCTCTGCTTCTTCTAACGGCATATTTTTTCTGGTCGCATAATCCTTTAATTGATCTTGCATAATTTTTCCAAGCCCATAATACGTGCTTTGGGGATTTGCAAAATACCAACCACACACAGATGATGCTGGGTACATCGCTAGATTTTCTGTGAGCTCGATCCCAATAGCGTCTTTTACGTTTAAGAGTTCAAACAACTTGTATTTTTCGGTATGATCTGGACAAGCAGGATAACCAGGAGCTGGTCTGATGCCCACATATTTTTCTCCAATAAGCGCGGCATTATCTAAACTTTCTGAAGGTGCATACCCCCAGTCTGATTTTCTAGTTTGTAAGTGTAGGTATTCGGCAAAAGCCTCTGCTAGCCTGTCCGCTAGCGCTTGTAACATAATTTTATTGTAATCGTCATGCTGCGCTTCAAAAGCCTGGATATGTGGTTCAATGCCTTTAATGGTTACAGCAAATGCACCCATAAAATCTTTTGTATTACTTGATGCAGGTGCAATAAAGTCGGCTAATGAAAAGTTAGGTTGACCAGGTGCTTTTTTAATTTGTTGTCTTAAAAAAGAAAGCTTTACTGGTTTGTCTGCTATAACCGTTACATCGTCTGCTTCACTGTTGGCTGGCCAAAAACCAATGGTACCATCAGCGGTTAACCATTTGTTAGCAATGATGGTATCTAATAATGCATTGGCATCGGCGTATAATTTACTCGCTTCTTTTCCTACCACTTCATCCGTTAAAATAGCCGGAAAATTTCCGTGCATTTCCCAGGTAATAAAAAACGGTTTCCAATCTATAAATTCTCTTAGTATAGCAAGGTCTACATTTTTATAGAGCTTAGTGCCTGTGTAAGAAGGTGTAACGGGCTTGAATGTTTCCCAATCAATGGCTACTTTATTATTCAGTGCATCACTATACGCGAGGTATTCTTTGGTAGGCTTTTTATTATCAAATTGATCTTTGAGTTTAGCATAATCAGCTTGCGTATCCGATAAAAATGCTGCTTGTTGATCTTTACTTAACAATGATCCTGCAACGGTAACACTTCTTGAAGCGTCAAGCACATGAATTACATCTTTATATTCTGGTGCAATTTTTACAGCCGTATGAATTTTAGAGGTAGTTGCGCCACCAATTAACAAAGGCTGCTTCATGCCTCTACGTTTCATTTCTTTAGCGATATGCACCATTTCATCAAGTGATGGCGTGATAAGACCACTAAGCCCAATGATATCTACATTTTCTTTTTGTGCAGCTTCTAATATTTTATCGGTGGGTACCATAACACCTAGGTCAATAATGTCGTACCCATTACAACCTAGTACCACACCTACAATGTTTTTTCCAATGTCATGTACGTCCCCTTTTACAGTAGCGAGTAATATTTTAGCAGCACCCGCAGCCTCAGTATTAGTAGTACCGGCAGCCAAATGCGCTTGTTTGCGCTCTTCTTTTTCGGCTTCAATAAATGGCGTTAATACCGCCACCGATTTTTTCATGACACGTGCACTTTTTACAACCTGCGGCAAAAACATTTTACCTTCCCCAAATAAATCACCCACAATATTCATTCCATCCATCAGCGGCCCTTCAATAACATCAAGTGGCTGCGGATATTTTTGTCTTGCTTCTTCGGTGTCGGCGTCTATGTATTCTGTGATACCATTAATAAGTGCGTGTGACAATCTTTTTTCGACTGGCTCGTTTCTCCAAGCCTCATCTTTTATTTCAACCTTACCTTTTGCTTTAACGGTTTCGGCGTGTGCAATTAGTTTTTCGGTGGCTTCGTTGTTGTCATTGTTTTTGTTGAGTAACACGTCTTCACATAAGTCGCGTAACGTCGGTTCTATTTCATCATATACTACGAGTTGCCCTGCGTTTACAATACCCATACCCATGCCGGCTTTAATTGCATGAAATAAAAACACAGAGTGAATGGCTTCTCTTACGTGATCATTACCTCTAAAAGAAAAAGAAACGTTGGATACACCACCACTTACCTTAGTGAGTGGCATTCTTTTTTTAATTTCTCT
>CAJBRT010000211.1 GCA_903958045.1 uncultured Bacteroidota bacterium
ATGTTGATATTGATCAGTACCCAGGCGAATCTAGTATTGGTTTACAAACACCAACTACAAGATCTTATGGTATTAACATCAACTTTATATTCTAATTCTTCAAAATATATATTATGAAAAATTTATTTAAAATATTTACTTTCATCCTTTTGGCTGGTTCATTAGGGTCTTGTAAAAAATCGTTTGATTCTTTAGAAGCCGATCCTAACAGAGCAACTTCAGTTCCAGCTAACCTCATTTTAAACAATGTGTTGGGTGGTTTAAATAAAGGTGCTTTTAATGGTACACAACGTGCCAATCAGTTTTATGCTTGTAATTATGATTACTACGGTAACAATGAATACAACTGGACTGGCTATTCATTTAACAACTACAATATTTTAAAGAATATTGTTAAAATGGAACAAGAGTCTACAAAGTCTGTTGCTGCTCCTAATCCGTACACTGCTTTAGCTAAATTTTTAAAAGCAATGTACATATATGATCTTACCATGAACTTAGGTGATGTACCAGTTTCTGAAGCCTTAAAAGGTTTAGAAAATGTTACACCTAAATACGATTCTCAAAAAGATGTATTTAAAGCCATCTTAACGTATTTAGAAGATGCAAATACAGAAATGGCAACCGTAGTGACTAAAAACTATGTACTTGCAAATGATTTCTATTATGGTAACAACTTAGCAAAATGGCAAAAGGCTGTTAATGCATTTAAATTGAGGGTTTTAATTCAATTGAGTAATAAAGAATCAGATGCTGATTTAAATGTTAAACAAAAATTTGCAGACGTAATCAACAATCCTACAAAGTATCCTTTGTTTGCGAGTGCTGCAGATCAAATGCAATTTTCTTACAATGCACAGTTTAACAAGTACTCTACAAGTCCGGATAACTTTGGTTTTGATGCAACACGTTATAACATGGCTGCTACTTATTTAAATACATTAGTAGCGATGCAGGATCCAAGAACATTTTTTGTTGCTGAGCCTGCTGCTGCTAAGGTTGCTGCTGGAGCTGCTCCAAATTCTTATGCTGCATTTGTTGGCGCAAGTAGTGGAGAGGATTTAGCTACCATGAGTAAAAATGCAGGTGTTGGTCAATACTCTTTCATTAATAGAAAGCGTTATTATCAAACCTATGCTGCAGAAAATACAATTGTGATTGGCTATTCTGAAATGTGTTTTAACATTGCGGAAGCTATGAACAGAGGTTGGATTTCATCTGCGAATGCAGAAGCTTGGTACCAAAATGGTATTAAAGCTTCTCTTGCTTTTTATGGCGTTAAGGATGGTGTAAACACCGTTACCTTCCAAAAGCCAGGCGGTGGTTTATTTGAATCTGTAAACTATGATGTTACTTTCTTATACGACACTTACTACAATCAAATGGATGTGAAGTATAAAGGCAACACAGTAGATGGTCGCAATCAAATATTATTGCAAAAATATTTAGCGTTCTATATGAACTCTGGTCAGGAAGCTTATTTTAACTGGAGAAGAACGGGTGTTCCAACATTTTTAACGGGCGCTGGTTCTGGAAACAGTGGAAGGGTAGCATTAAGATACCAATATCCAACTGCAGAACGTGCCAATAATAAAGCAAATGTTGAAGCTGCTATTACAGCTCAGTTTGGAACCATCGATGATATCAACGGTAAAATGTGGATCATCAAATAATCGCTCATTGGTTTGGTTACATAAAAATGATTTTTGGCAAGCAATCGTTTATAGCGAAGTCTGTAAAGACTTCGCTTTTTTTACTATATTGAGTTACTATTTTTTTTCTTATGCAAACACAAAATAAAGCGATCGTAGTTGGAGCGGGTATTGTTGGATTGGCAACTGCTAGGGCCCTCTCAATAAAAGGGTATCAAGTTACTGTTATTGATAAAACGCAAGAGGCCATTGGCGCTTCTATCAGAAATTTTGGCATGTTATGGCCTGTTGGACAGCCAGATGGATTGTTATACAACCGTGCAAAAAGATCTAAAGAAATTTGGTTGGAATGTTTACAGGGTATGCATATGTCTTACAACCCTTGTGGTAGTATTCATTTAGCCTATCATGAAGATGAACAGGCTGTTTTAGAGGAAATGCAAAGTGTTTTTGCTTCTAATGGAAGACCTGTTTCGCTTGTTAGTCCACAAGAAATTAATGAACGCTTTAATGGCATCAATCAGCGAAAATTAATTGGGGGACTATATAGTGATGATGAGGTGATTATTGATCCAAGAGCTGCCATTAAAGGGTTGCCTGCGTATTTAACAGAAACCTATGGGGTGCAATTTATTTGGGGAACGGCCATAACGCAGGTGTCAAAACATAAAGTAGCTTCGTTTGATAAAAGTTTTGAAGCTGATGTAATTTGTATTTGCTCTGGATCAGATTTTGAAACCTTATATCCATCTGTTTTTGCAGGGTTGCCCATCACAAAAAGCCGTTTACAAATGATGCGTTTTGTACATGAAAAACCTGATTTTAAAATTGGCACATCTGTATGTGGTGGACTTTCACTGCTTCATTATAAAAGTTTTGCGGTAGCTTCTACACTTCCTGTTTTAAAGGCCCGTATTGACGCAGAATTATCTGAATATGTAAAACACGGTATTCATGTGATGGTATCTCAAAATGCAAATGGTGAGTTAACGGTTGGCGATACCCACGAATATGGACTAGATTTTGATCCTTTTGATGATCATTATCAAAATCAACTCATTTTGGATTACCTCAAAAAAATGATGCATATAGATGATTGGCGCATTACGCAAAGTTGGAACGGAATATATCCAACTATGAAAAATGGTGATACTGATTTGTTTTTAGAGGTAGAGTCTGGTATTTATATATTAAACGGTATTGGAGGGCATGGCATGACGATGTCTTTTGGTTTTGCCGAAGAAATGATTGATAAATTATAAATTATGGTACAAAAAATTGTTGATTTATTCAATGAAAAAGGCCACTCTTTGTATGGCGGAGAGGCTGTAACTCAAATGGAGCATGCATTACAGGCTGCTACGTATGCAAGAAAGAACAATGCTTCCGATGCGCTCATTACAGCAAGTTTATTACACGATATTGGGCATTTACTGCATGCACTACCGGACGATGCCCCAGATTTTGGCGTAGATGATTTGCATGAAGAACTTGCCGCTTTGTTTTTAGAAAAATATTTTATAAAAGAAGTGGTAGAGCCTGCAAAATTACATGTTCAGGCCAAAAGGTATTTGTGTTTTGTGGACGCTGGTTATTACAATACTTTAAGTGAGCCGTCGCGTCAAAGTTTGGCTTTGCAGGGTGGTATTATGAACACCGAAGAAGCGGCAGAATTTGAAAAATTTGAAAATTACAAAGAGGCAGTGCTGCTTAGAACCTGGGATGATTTAGCGAAAGATCCTACCATGCAAACAGATCCGATTGAAGCCTTTGCACCTTATATTGCTAATACTTTAAAATAATTTGTATGCTAACATCTATGGTTGTTTTTGATATGGCAGGTACCACAGTGGATGAAAACAATGTGGTGTATAAAACACTGCATACAGCCATTGTTAATGCAGGTGTTGATGTTACACTAGATGATGTGCTACTTCATGGCGCTGGTAAAGAAAAATTACAAGCCATTAAAGATGTTTTACTTGCTGTGCATGCAAAAGGTGTAAATGCCAATACTATTTACGAGCAGTTTGTGGTGTTGTTAGCGGACGCCTATGCAAATTTGGAAGTCTCGCCATGTTCTAATGCCGAAACTGTTTTTGCCCTACTTAAAAAACAAGAAATTAAAGTTGTTTTAAATACGGGTTACAATAGAGCAACAGCTACTGGTTTGTTGCAAAAACTCAATTGGACAATTGGAGAAGATATTGATTTACTTGTTACCGCTTCTGATGTGTCTAATAACCGTCCAGCACCCGATATGATTGAATTTGCGATACAGCATTTTAATATCCAAGACCCTCTAACTGTTGTTAAAGTGGGTGATTCAGCCATTGATATTGAAGAAGGTAAAAACGCGGGTTGTGGTAAAACTTTTGGTGTTACTACAGGCGCTCAAACTAGAGATCAAA
Source organism: uncultured Bacteroidota bacterium (assembly GCA_903958045.1). Lineage (GTDB taxonomy): Bacteria > Bacteroidota > Bacteroidia > Chitinophagales > Chitinophagaceae > Sediminibacterium. Next base: position 4,064 of record CAJBRT010000211.1, read on the forward strand.
TTGCAGTAGCCAATCCTACTGCTGTGTTAGATGACTTATTAGACATGATGGATAAAATCTAAAACACTTGCATAAAAAAACAATTACAGCCGCTGATTTTGGGCCTGATTTTAAATGGGGAGTAGGTATGGCCGCTCCGCAAAACGAAGGCGCTGCTTTTGAGGATGGCAAAGGTTTATCTGTGTGGGATGTTTTTGCACGCAAAAGAAATACCATTAAAGGTGGTGCGAGACCCACTGTTGCCACCGATTTTTACCACCGTTACAAAGACGATATTTTACTTGCTAAGGCGCTTGGCTTTTCTGTTTTTAGATTTTCTATTGCATGGAGTAGGGTATTACCAGACGGCATCGGAAAGGTTAATAAATTAGGGATCGATTTTTACCACCGTGTTATTGATGAATGTGTTGCTAATGGCTTAGAACCTGTTGTTACTATTTACCATTGGGATTTACCCCATGCCCTTGAACTACAAGGTGGATGGACGAGTAGAGATATGATCAAGTGGTTTTCTAAATATGTAACACTATTAACAACGCATTATGGTAAAAAAGTAAAGCAGTGGATAGTGATGAACGAGCCATTCGCATTTACGGCGCTTGGTTATATGATAGGTATGCATGCCCCTGGTAAAATGGGAACGACACATGTTTATCCAGCTATTTTTAATGCAGCTTATTGCACCGCAGAGGGTGGCAGAATAATTAGGGAGCAATGCCCGCAGGCGATTGTTGGCACTAGTTTTTCAATTTCAGAAACCAAGCCATATACAAATAGTGATAAAGATATTGCGGCTGCAAATAGAGCCGACGCACTTTTAAACCGTTTGTTTATAGAGCCTGTGTTAGGTATGGGATTTCCGCAATTAGATCAATTTGATTTTTTAGATAAGTTGCATATTGCCACCACAGCTTGGCACTTTATTGATAAATTAAAATTTGATTTTGACTATATAGGGCTTCAAAATTATTTTTCAGTCACTATTAAGCACAATCCTTTAATCCCTTATGTTTCCGCCTCCGAAGTGAGTGCTAAACAAAGAAAAATGCCGCATACGGCAATAGGTTGGGAGATAGATCCGCACAGTTTTTATGCAATGCTAAAAAGGTTTGGCAGTTACGAGGGCGTCAAGCAAATTATTGTAACAGAAGGCGGCGCTTGTTTTAAAGATCACTTGCATCATGGAGTAGTAAATGATCAAGAACGTATCGATTATTTCCGCGCCTATTTAGCGGCGGTTTTGCAAGCGAAAAATGAAGGCGTAAATATTGGGGGCTATTACGCCTGGACACTTACCGATAATTTTGAATGGGCTTATGGGTATAGTACAAGGTTTGGCCTTGTGCACACCGATTTTGAAACACAATTACGCACGGTCAAAAATTCGGGGTATTGGTTTAGAGATTTTTTACAGGGCAAAGCTGTTTGATCCCTCCATCTGATCTACCTGATTTTTGGTTGGTTGTAAAGCTTTTGCTTTTTCTATCACCATTTGTACCAGTTGGTAGGTGCTATATTCAAGTGTTAACGGTGTTGGAGCAGGTAGGTCATACCATTTGGCAATATCTACAAAAAAGGTAGCGTGCATTTTAGCAACCACAGGTACGCCTAACTGTTCAAGTGCTGCTGCGTTGCATAACTGCTCGTATTGTCCTCTAATAGGAAGGCATAGTAGTTTTTTTCCTAAGTATAGTGCTTCTGCTGGCGTTTCAAATCCAGCGCCTGTAATAACGCCGGCACTTTCAATCATGCTTTTGGTAAACCCTTCGTTTGAAATAGGCATGAACCTGATATTTTTTTCGATGGTTTCTGTTTTCACTTCTTTGGTAAAAACTTCAAACCTAATGCCCGGTGCTTTATGTAATTGTGTTGTAATAACTTTTTTAGAATAATGCGATAAATAAACGGTTACATGCCCGTTATTAGCTGGTTTTGCAGCGATGATATCCGCTTTTATAACAGGGTTGAATATACCGGTATCATAGGCTTTAAAATGAAGCCCAAAATAAGCAGTTGCAGTACCATAGTTTTGTAAAATCCATTCACCAATCCATTCTTTTTTTTGCGGACGAGGTGCTGCATTACTTTTAAAACTTGCTTGGTGCCCAAATTGAATACTTGGTTTATTTTTTAGTTTGCATGCAAGTGAAGTGATGCATTCAAAATCGTTGATGACAATATCGTAATTCTCTACTGGTAAAGCTTTCGCTTCTTTCCAAATTCTTTTAATCGAAAACTTTTGCCACATTTTAAAATAGTTGAGGCCGCCTCTATTTCCATAAAATAAAGAAACGCCTCTGCTTTTGTATTTTACCGGTAAGCTAGTAGGTAAATGACTGTTTTCGCCACTTAAAAAAACGTCTACTTGTCCATATTGTTGTAAATAGGGTAGTAGTTCTACCGCCCTACTAATATGGCCATTGCCGGTTGCTTGAACTGCGTAAAATATTTTCATTTACTGCGCTATTAAGCTGTTAAAAAATAAAGCAACGTCTTTGGTAAGTACGTTTAGTTCTGGTAATTTATTTTCTGCACTTAAAATAGGTACCACTTTTGCAGCTTGCTCTTTTTCGTTGTATTGATGAATATTCCATTCGCCATTTACATATTCTAGTGACGTTAAATTTTCGATCCAATCACCACTGTTTAAATACATCACTGACCCATGCTCATTGGTTACCATTCTTTTTTGAGGCTGATGGATATGACCACAAATTACATAGTCGTACCCCTGCTCTATAGCTAGCTCTGCGGCTGTTTGCTCAAAATTACCAATCCAAGACACCGCTTTTTTAACGCTATTTTTTACCTTTTTGCTGAAGCTCATTTTTTCTTTACCCATTAATTTTAGCGCCCAGTTAATGGCGCTATTTAGCATAATTAATAGGTCGTAGCCATGGCCACCAAGCTTTGCAATAATTTTGGCACTTCCTTTGGTGGTGGCATCAAAAATATCACCATGAAAAATCCATGTTTTTTTGCCATCTAGTTCTAATACCACTTTATCGGTGAGGGTAAAGCCACCCATTTCGAGGTCGGTGTAGCGGCGAAGGGCTTCGTCATGATTACCCGTTATGTAGTAGACTTTTGTACCTTTACTTAATAAACTAAAAATTTGCTTGATAACCTGCATGTGTGCAGCTGGAAAATAATGCTTCTTAAACTGCCAGATGTCAATGATATCGCCGTTTAGGACTAATACCTTAGGTGCTACACTTTTTAAATAAGTTACAATTTCTTGGGCGTGGCAACCAAATGTGCCGAGGTGTAAATCACTAAGTACGAGAACGTCAATGTCTCTTTTTTCCATTGGGTTAGTTTGTCAAAGTAATAACTCTAATATGAACAAATCTTTACCGCTATGTTAACAAATTGTAACTTTAAACTTGCCTACAATGCTTTGCTAGGTTAGTTTTGTAATATCGCGAACTGCAAATTGTAATTATTTATGCCTAAGTATTCTTATATCCCAAGAGATTTAAGTTGGTTGAGTTTTAATGGAAGGGTGTTGCAAGAAGCCAACGACCCGTCGGTTCCGTTAAAAGAGCGCATCCGTTTTTTAGGCATCTTTTCAAATAACCTGGATGAGTTTTTTAGAGTACGCGTTGCTACCCTCAAGCGAATGATTGAATTTAAAGGGAAGGGAAAAAAGCTTGACATGCATTTAGAGGAGCACTCGCAAAATATTTTAGATGAAATACAAACAATTGTACTCGAACAACAAAATGAATTTAACCGTATTTGGAAAAACATTGTTCGTGATTTAAAAAAAGAGAATATAACGCTGATCGATGAAAAACATTTAACCAAAGAGCAACAGATTTTTGTAAAAAAGTTTTTTGATGAGCAGGTGCGTGGGAACGTAATACCCTTAATGGTTGAATCTATTGATGAAATGCCTTATTTGAGGGACAAGAGTATTTATTTAGGCATTGTGATGCGTAAAAAAAATAGTGCCTACAAGAGTAAGTATGCTTTAATTGAAGTACCCGTTTCTGCAATTGGTAGGTTTGTAGAACTGCCTACAAAAACCGGAGGGCATCAAATTATTTTACTAGAAGATATTATTAGGTTTAGTTTGCCCGTTATTTTTTCATATTTCGACTCTGATTATTTCGAGTCTGCTATTTTTAAAATCACCAAAGACGCAGAAATAGATATCGATAATGACCTTGCGAGTAGCCTCATCGAAAAAATAGAAAAAGGATTAAAGAACAGACGTAAAGGAAAACCTGTACGTTTTGTATATGACAGAGAAATGGACGCAGGTTTACTCGATTATTTGATTAGGCGTTTACAGCTCACTCAAAAAAGCAATATTATACCCGGAGGACGCATTCATAATTTTAGACACTTTATGGATTTCCCAGACCTCGTAATGGAAAAAAGTATCCGTAAAGCTTCATTAACCCACCCCGATTTGCTTAAAAGCCTGCGCGTAACGGATGTGGTGTTAAAAAAGGATGTAATGCTTCATTTTCCTTACCATAGTTTTAATTCGGTGATTGATTTACTGAGAGAAAGTGCTATGGATCCGGATGTGCTTTCTATTAAAATAACGGCCTACCGTTTAGCACCTGCTTCTAAAGTGATCAATGCTTTAATTAATGCAGCCCGAAATGGTAAAGCCGTAACGGTGATGCTTGAAGTAAAAGCCAGATTTGATGAAGAAGCCAATTTAGAATGGAAAGACGTATTGGAACAGGAAGGTATTACTGTTTTATATGGCATACAAAATATGAAAGTACACGCCAAGGTTTGTGTGATTAAAAAGCGTGAAAAAAATAGGACGGTACAGTACGGTTTTGTAAGTACCGGTAATTTGCATGAAAAAACAGCGCGCGTTTATGGTGATCATTGTTTACTTACTAGTAACCGCAATATCATGGCCGACATTAATAAAATATTTCAGTTTTTAGAGCATCCCGAAAAAGGATACGGCCCACTTTTAAGTTGTAAAACGCTTGTGGTGTCGCCTATTTCGATGCGACCAACGATTGTGCATTTAATTAATCAAGAAATTAAAAATGCCAAAGCTAAAAAGCCTGCTGCTATCACCATTAAATTAAATTCACTCAGTGACGTGGATTTAATTAAAAAACTAAATGATGCTGCCGTTGCAGGTGTTACTATTAATATGATTGTGCGTGGTATTTTTTGTGCCTTAGTTGATCATAAAAAGTTTAATGCAAAGCCGCGTGCCATCAGTATTGTAGACGAGTATTTAGAGCACGCCCGTGTAATGATATTTTGTAATGGCGGAAAAGAAAAAGTGTTTATTTCTAGTGCTGATTGGATGGTACGTAATATTGATCACAGAGTCGAAGCAGCTGTACCCATACTTGACCCTGCTATTAAAAAGGAATTACAAGATATTATCCACATTCAGTTGCAGGACAACGTAAAGGCAAGGGTACTAGATAGCGCCTTATTAAATAACTATGTACCTTTGGGTTCTAAGAAAAAGATACGCTCTCAAATAGAGACTTATTTATACCTGCAACAGAAAACGAACCGTAAATAGTGAAGTTAGCCGCCATTGATATTGGAAGTAATGCCGCCCGACTATTAATTAGTGAAGTGACCAAACAGCCAAAGCAGGATCCTGTATTTAATAAAATTAATTTAGTACGCGTGCCACTCAGGCTTGGCTTTGATGTTTTTGAAACCGGTGAAATATCTAAGCCAAAGGTTAAAATGCTTATGCAAACTTTAAAGGCTTATCAGCATTTATTGGAAGCCTATCAAATTAAACATGTGTATGCTTGTGCTACAAGTGCAATGCGAGATGCAAAAAATAGTAAAGACATTATTAGAAAAGTGAAGCTCGAAACGGGTATCGAAATTAAAGTGATATCTGGGCAAGAAGAGGCCTCTTTTATTTATGAAAACCATGTTGCAGAAAATTTAGACACGGATCACTCTTATTTATACATTGACGTGGGTGGCGGTAGCACCGAACTTACATTTTTTGCAAACGGGGCACTCGTATCAAAAGAGTCTTTTAATATTGGCACCATTAGGCTGTTAAAAGATCAAATACACGACGATACTTGGGAATCCCTTAAAGACTACGTTAAAAAGAACATCAAAAGTGCACTCCCCTCCATTGCCATTGGGAGTGGTGGTAATATTACAAAAATCTTATCTATGAGTAGAATTAAGGAGGGAAGACCGCTTAGTTTAGACCTCCTAAAAGATTATTATAAAGAATTGTCAAGTGTTTCCCTTGAAGACCGAATGAATTTATTTGGCCTCAAAGAAGACCGTGCCGATGTTATTGTGCCTGCGTTACTTATATATATACAGGTAATGAAATGGGCCAATATTGAGGCTATTTATGTGCCTAAGATAGGCCTAGTAGATGGCCTCATTCACCACCTATATGATCAGGTTGGTAACATTGCGGTAACATAGAGGTAACATTGTGTTAACATTCCGGTAACGTTGTCGTAACACACCAAAAGTAGTTTTGCTTCATAAATGAAATACCCAGTGAAGCAATTATTATCTATCGTTTTTTTACTCGTTATAAGTAGTACATTATTTGCTCAAAAATCTAGGATTGTTGGTAAAGTTACCAATAGCAAAAATGAAGCTTTAGCTAGTGTAACAGTAAAAATGTCTGGTGCTGCATCAGCCATGACTAGAACAGACGTTGAAGGTCGTTTTTCTTTTGTAGTAGAGGCTCAAAAAAAATATACACTAACAGTAAGTTATGTTGGTTATACCGAAAAAACAATTGACGAAGTAACTGTTGCAAAAGCGGGTGATGAAGAAACCGTAAACATTGTTTTAAATGAAGGCGGTAAAGTTTTATCTGATGTAGCGGTTAAAGCTACCACCAGAACAGCAACTGCAAAAGGTGAAACCGTTAATGCACTTATTACTTTCCAAAAAAATACAAATACCGTTGCATCTGTAATTTCTGCAGAAGCTATTAAGCGTTCTCCAGATAGAAACACAGGTGAAGTTATTAAACGTACACCGGGTGCAAGTATACAAGAAGGTAAATTTCTAGTGATTAGAGGTTTAGCTGAGCGTTATAACCTTGCTACATTAAATGGTATACAATTAGGTAGTACAGAGCCTGATAGAAAAGCCTTTTCTTTTGACTTGATCCCTGCTAATATGATTGATAACATCGTTATCAATAAAGCATTTGTTCCAGAACTTCCGGGTGAGTGGGCAGGTGGTTTAATTCAAGTAAATACAAGAGATATTCCTACCAAAAACTTTTTTAATATTCAAGTAGGTTCTGGTTTTAACACACAAGCTGTTAATGGAACTTTTTACGAAAATAAAGGTGGTAAAACAGATTATTTAGGTATTGATGATGGTACACGTTCTTTACCATCAACCTACACGTCTAAATCTCAGTTTGATGGACTAGCTAATGCTGATAAAACCTACATAGGTTCTACCATGCAAAACAATTGGGCGCCTATTGCAGCAAGCAAGTCAAATTTAATTAATGGACAATTCCAGACAAGTGGTGGTTTTGTAAAAGAGTTTAAAAACAACAGAAAGCTTGGTGCTATTTTTGCACTTAACTACAATAAAAGTGTACGTTTAACCAAGGGTACCAATAGTGGTTTTAACTTTATTGGTAATGGTACCTTTACACCAGATTTTGATTACAAGGATGACAGATATAGCACCGACCTACTTTGGGGAGGATTAGCTAATATTTCTTTCCAAATAAATAGCAATAATAAAATTTCTGCTAAAACCTTATTCAACATTACTTCTAACGACTTTACTACTTTAAGAACAGGTGTTGAAGGTAATGGTAACGTAAGTTTGGATAGCGCACGTGGCTATGAGTATGGTTTTAAACAAAATACATTTTGGAACTCTCAAATTAATGGTGAGCATAACATAAAGCCTAACGTACTTAAGTTTAAGTGGTATGGTTCATTTACTTTGTTAGATGGTTACACCCCTGATCAGCGCAGATTGTATTACTTAAAAAATAACAGTGCTGCATCTAATCCATATGTTGCTTTATTATCAAACGTATTGTCGCAAAAAAGTGGTAACCGTTTTTACCAAAACTTAAATGATTATGTGTACAACGCGGGTGCCGATTTAGCGTATACTTTTACTGCATTTGGAAACAAGCAAACACTTAAAGGTGGGTATGCTTTCCAGGTTAAAGACCGTTTGTTTGATGCTAAGCCATTCTCCATTTATTTACCTAGAGACAATGCTGCGCTACGTTTACAAGGACCTTCTACCATTTTTGCACCTAGCAATTTTGGAAGAGGCGAAGTGTATAGTACACAACTTGCTTTTGATGCTATTAGAGGAAATTTATACCGTTATTTAGCCAACACTATTTTAAATGCTGGTTATGCGCAGTTTGATAACCAATTTGGAAGTAAGTTTAGATTGGTATGGGGTGTAAGAGTTGAAGATTACGACCAATTAATTGGAAGTGTATATAAGAATGACCCTCGTCATAACTATACAAAAGTTACCGACTTCTTACCTGGTTTAAACGCTACGCTTAAATTAAATAATTTAACCAACTTACGTTTATCTGCATCACAAACTGTGGTAAGACCAGAGTTTAGAGAGCTTGCTACCTTCCAGTATTACGACTTTGATTTAAACGCCTCAGTACAAGGTTTACCTACCATTGAGCGTACTAAAATTACCAACTTAGATTTACGTTACGAAGTATATCCTGCTTCTGGTGAAGTAATTACTTTAGGTGCATTTTACAAGCACTTTGATAAGCCTATCGAAATGATTTTCAACTTTGGTGCGGGTGGTTCAAGTACATTTAACTTTGCTAATCCTGAAAGTGCAAGAGCATATGGTGTGGAATTTGAAATCAGAAAGAAATTAGATTTTTCTGAAGCGCTTAAAAACTTTACGGTTCAAGCTAATGGTACTTATATTAACAGCCGCGTTACAGATCAAAATTTAGCACTTGATAGACCTCTACAAGGTCAATCTCCATACTTAATTAACTTTAGTGCTTTATACGACTTGCCTTCTAAAGGACTTACGGCTACATTATTATACAACCAAATTGGTCGTCGTGTAACATTTGTGGGTAGTTTAGATCAGCCAGATATTTACGAATCTTCACGTCCTGTATTTGATTTTCAGTTGAGCAAAAAATTTGCTAACAACAACAAAGCAGAATTAGGATTAAACGTTCAAGATATTTTAAATCAAACATTATATTTCTACCAAAACCCTGATGGTAACAACAATTTGGATAAAGCAAAAGATCCATTCCGTTTAAGCCGTCAAACAGGTACAAATATTGGAATCAGTTTCTCCTACTCTTTATAATACTTTATAAAAATTTTTAAAAAAAAATAAAATGAAAAAATCGGTTTTGTTAGCAGCAGCTTTCGTTGCATTAATCGCTACAAGTTGTAGAAAAATTGAAATGGACGGTGGAGGTTCAACAGTTGTTGCCCCGCCTACCACACCTGGTGTACAAACTATTGTTCTAAAAGGTCGTATTGATAAGGATACGGTTTTAAGAGAAGGTAACAATTACATCTTAAGTGGCCTTGTTTACATCGTAAATAATGCAACAATCACTGTTCAACCAGGCGTTACCGTTAAAGGAGATTATACTGGTGCTTCAGTTGCAACACTTGTAATTACGCGTGGTGCAAAAATCATCGCTGATGGTACGCAAGAAAAACCAATTGTATTTACATCTAATTCTCCAGTTCCTCGTTCTGGTGACTGGGGTGGTATTGTAATTTGTGGTAAAGCACCAGTTAATACTGCCTTTACAGGTACAGGCGGTGGTGCAGGTATTTTAGAAGTAGAAGGTGGTATCAACAACTCATTTGGTGATGGCTTAGCTGGTGGCGGTGCTACCCCTAACAATGCCGATAATTCTGGTATTTTACGTTATGTAAGAATTGAGTATGCTGGTTATGCATACCAACCCGATAAAGAAATTAATAGCTTAACAATGGCTGCTGTAGGTAGCGGTACAATTATCGACTTCGTGCAAGTTACTTATGCAAAAGATGATGCTTTTGAGTGGTTTGGTGGTACAGTTAACTGTAAGCACCTTATTGCCTACAAAACGCAGGATGATGATTTTGATTCTGATAATGGATTTAGCGGTAAAATACAGTTTGGTATTGTACTAAGAGATTCTACTATTGCAGATATCTCTCGTTCTGAAGCTTTTGAATCTGATAACGACGCAAGTGGATCTATTAATAGTCCACAAACTAAAGCGGTTTTCTCTAACCTTACTTTAATTGGTCCAAGAGCTACCCTTTCTAATAATGGTAACAGTTTATTTTTAGCTGCTGCACACGTTAGAAGAAACACAGGTATCTCTATTTACAACTCTGTAATTTTAGGTTGGCCTGCAGGTATTTTAATTGATGCAAGAAATGGCCGTGCAGTAGAAAATAACATTTTGGATAGCACTATCCGTTTTAAAAACAACACCATTGCAGGTTGCGGACCAGCAGTAGCAGGTGGAACGGATGCTTCTTATAGCTTTATTGCTTCATCAGCTAATGCTAGCTTATGGAACGCTGATTCTGTTAAAGCTAGATTTTCAAATACTACTTTCTCTAACACATTATTAGCGAATGTTGCTGATGCTAAATTGATTGCTCCATTTAGTTACAGTGCACCGGATTTCTTACCATTTGGTGGATCAAACGGTTACCAACCAATCTTAACTGGTGCTAGTTTTACAGACCCTAATTTAACTTCTGGTTTTAACGTGGTTAAATTTAGAGGTGCATGTGACGCTGCTGGTGTAGATGCATTTTGGTGGAAAGGTTGGACCCGATTTGTAAATAACTAATCGTTTGTTCTGATAATTTTTATAAAGTTTGTTTACACAAAGAGGCCCCGATTTATCGGGGCCTCTTTATTTTAATGATTAAAGCGTTCTGGTTTTTCGAGTGGATTGTTTTTCCAATCCGGGTCATAGCTAACAAACATACTGAGCCATAAAGAGCGGGACAGTCTCATTAGGAGAGGCTGCACTGCAAAGAGCAGCACAAAAGCCGTTCCCATCCAATAAAACATGCGGTTGTCGTCGATATCAAATGTCATGCCTATTAAAACCTTCCAGGCCACAAAAGTGGAAACAATAAATGCTACCGATAAGGCGTAGCTCACATAGCCGGTGCCATAATAAAAGCCTACCTCAATTTCGGTGGGCTGACCACATACCGGGCAGTGTTCGTGCATATCGGTATTGGTTTTTAATTTATACGCCTGTTGGCTTAAAAAGATATCTCCTTCTCTACAACGTGGACATTTATTGGTAATGACTGCCGGAATAAAATATTTGGTAAGTGGTTTTGGCATAGTGCTTGCGAATTTGTGCGAATGACGCAAAGGTAACTTAAATGTATTCTATTATCTGTTTATTGAACAGCTTCCGCCGCCATAGCCGCAGCCTGTTTTTGTTTTAGAGGCGTAAATGCCAATTGCAATGAGGAGTACACCAAAAATGGCGGGCATCCAGTCTTTAAACTGCCATGCAATTACTAAAAACATACCACCCATCATTAATCGGATCACGAGTACAAAGTCTATTTTTTGAAGTAAGCGTATCATAACTGTTATTTAGAGTACAAATATCAGGCCAATTATTTGCCCGAAACGTGACTTTTGTTACGCAGCTGCATAAACCCCGTTGGGGTGAGGATGCTTAATGGAGCAATGGCTTTTTTAAAGTCTTTGGTATTGGTGGTTATGAAGTAATCTATGTCAGTGTTTTCTAGTGCTGTATAATACTGTACCGCGTCTTCGGTGTCTGTAAAGCTAGATTCGAGAGCCCTTATGCATGTTTGATTGTCCGGATTGATAAGTGTTGTATAACTCAAAATAGCCGTTGCAGCCTGAACCACATCTTTATGATCCATTTTTCCAGCCCTTAAAATGTAAATGATATTAATGAGTGAAGAAGAAGAAGTATAAATAGTTATCTCTTTATTTTCTGCTAGTTCAAATAACAGCTCGGCATTTTTCCATTCTTTTCCACGCTGGGTTAAAAAGTCGATGTATACGTTGGTGTCCACAAATAATTTATAACGCATACTTTGATTTTAGTTGTTGCATTTTTATTTTTTTCCAATCAGAATTTATGCCGGGCTTATTTTTAAGTAGGCCACTTAATTCTTTCACCACCGATTTTTTATTTTCATCGATTGTGCTAAGGGTGTTGAGGTATTCCTCTACTAGTTTGCTAATACTTTTGCCCTTCTTTGCAGAAATAAGTTTGGCTTTTTTGATGGTTTGAACATCAATGCTAAGGGTGAGTTTGGTGGTCATAGAATAGTGGTTAAAGCACAATATACGTATAAAAATTAAAATATACGTATATGGGTTATCGCCATATCTATTTCAACTATATTTGTTACACATAAAAGGTAGGCGCATGAGCATTTCAGCTATTTATGACATTTACTTGCAGTATCCGAGTGTTGTAACAGACACCCGCAAGCTAAAAGAGGGCGACTTTTTCTTTGCTTTAAAGGGGCCTAATTTTAATGCCAATACATTCGCGTTTAAAGCCATAGAGGGGGGTGCTGCATATTGTGTAGTGGATGAACCGCTCCCCACCATTGCGGGTTATTACGAAGGAAACAACGAAGCGCAAAAAGAATCAGCCCTTGCAAAAATGATTGTAGTGGACGATGTGCTCACCACGCTGCAAGCGCTAGCTGGGCATCACCGCAGCACATTTACTATTCCATTTATAGCCATTACCGGAAGCAACGGCAAAACCACCACCAAAGAACTGGTGTATGCGGTACTTTCTAGTCATTTTAAAACTTATACGACGCAGGGTAATTTAAACAATCATATTGGTGTGCCACTTACCATCCTTAGTATCAAAAAAGATGCAGAAATGGCGGTGATTGAAATGGGCGCTAATCATCAAAAAGAAATTGAAGGCTACTGTGTATACACAAAACCTACGCATGGTATTATTAGTAATTGTGGCAAGGCGCACTTAGAAGGGTTTGGTGGTGAAGAGGGTGTAAAAAAAGGCAAGGGCGAACTATATAGTTTTTTACGCGGCCATAACGGCACTGCATTTGTGTACACTGGCTACGATTATTTAAAAGAGATGAGCGCCGGCATCCAAAACATTGTTCCTTATATACATGGCGAAATACAAAGTAGTGAGCCGTTTTTAACGGTTACGGCAAACATAAACGATACCGACACCACCGTAAGTTCACAACTCGTAGGCGCTTATAACTTACCTAATATTTTATGTGCCCTTACTATTGGAAAATATTTTGGGGTGCCGGAACAAAAAATGGTAGCAGCCATTGAATCGTATGCGCCATCTAATAGTAGATCGCAACTGATTACTAAGGGCAGCAACACTATTATTTTAGACGCATACAACGCCAACCCTAGTAGCATGAAAGTGGCTATCGAAAATTTTGCAAAACTAGCGGGACAAAATAAAATTGTTATGCTAGGCGCCATGATGGAACTTGGGGATCATTCAAATGCAGAGCATTTAGCATTATTACAACTTATTGCATCTTATTCATTTACACAGGTGGTGCTGGTGGGAGATGATTTTTTAGCGCATCAAAACGCGCAACCTCAGTTTATATATTTTAAAAATACGCAGGAAGCAAAAGCTTGGCTGGCGGAGCAAAATCCAAGCAATGCGCAGCTTTTAATTAAAGGATCGCGGAGCATGCAAATGGAAACAGTGCTAGCATAAGCTCAACCGCATCCATAAAGTATGCGCATAAAAAAACCACCACTAAATGAATAGTGATGGTTCTTTTTTATTTTCCTTTCCTTTCCTTTTTAACGTTTGTTCTTTTTGGTAGGCATAAAGATACCTGTTTTTGCTTTTTTAGAAGTGCCTTCTGCAGAACCGTAGTGGTTCATCGCGCAACGGAAACCAATGGTGCTGTTGCTTTGATCTTCTTCTAAAAATCTTCTAGCACCAGGGCTTAAATAGTATGCACGGTCGTTCCAGCTAGCACCTTTTACTACACGCGACTTATCTGAAATAAGGGATGTTACACCATAGTTGTAACCTGCATTACTTGCAGAGTCGCCATCTAGGTGGTTTACTGCGTAGCCTTTTTGATAGTTACGACGGTTCATTAATGATGAATCAGATTCGGTCTTATAAATGATACGACCTTTGTCATCTCTTAAATTTCCTTCGCCTCTAGAAAAATCTATTTGCTTGAATTCGTTACCTCTAAAAATATTGTAATCGTCTCCATCAATTGCTGTCATTGGGCGGTACACATCGGCAACCCACTCACTTACGTTACCAGACATATTGTATAGACCGTAACCATTTGGTGTGTAGGTATTTACTTCGGCAGGGATAGCAGCGTTATCGTTTAATCCACCAGCTACACCCATGTTATCACCGGCGCCACGCTTGAAGTTAGCAAGCATAGAACCTTGGTAAGAACCTTTTTGTGTGGTGCGGACGTTGTCGTAACCGTTGTTTTTCCAAGCATAAATTTGCTTGTTAGAAACCAATTCTTCACCACGTTTGTTGCTTTTAGATTTACGTTGTGGATTGCTAGCGATATAACCATAGGCAGCATATTCCCACTCAGCCTCGGTAGGAAGGCGGTAGTCACCAAATAAAATACCATCTTCAAAACCTACTTTGGTGCGCGGTCTACCTTGAGCATCTTTTAAAGGATTGCTTTTCTTAGTAGCGTCTCTACCAGGTGTTGCTTGGTATTCGCCCAGTAAATAAGCTCTGGTATTAAAGTTATCCTGACCTGCGCCGTTTAATTCTTTTTTAATTTGATTTTTAGGATCTAGGTAACTGCTTTTCATGAGGGTTAATTCATTTACGCGGTCGGTACGCCAGATACAATAATCGGTAGCTTGTTTCCAGCTCACACCTACAACAGGAAAATTATTGTAAGAAGGGTGACGGAAATAATATTCAACCATTGGCTCGTTGTAAGCAAGTTCTGAACGCCATACTAAGGTGTCCGGTAAAGCTTCTTTTACAATAGAGTCCATGCCTGCGCCACCAAATACATTGTTGATCCAATATAAATATTCGCGGTAGTGAAGGTTGGTTACTTCTGTTTTATCAATAAAAAATGAGTTCACAGTAATTCTGCGTTGGATATTATTCCAATCGCCCATTACGTCTTCTTGAGCAGCGCCCATGGTAAACGTACCACCTTGTACAAATACAAGACCTGGAGCTGTTTTAATATCTTTAGGTTTTGGCACATTAAAATTGCCCATCGATTTGTCGTTGTAATTCCAGCCGGTAGCCGTAGATGTTTGCGGCTTTTTCTTAAATGGATTACATGAAACAACAGCACCTGTTAGGGTGGTGAGCAACACTAAATTGCGAACTGTTTTTGTGAACTGCATATGCTTATAAATTCAATAAAAAATTGATTCTAAATTACCTCTGCGAATATATAAGATTTCCGTTAAACTGAGGGGTATGAAGGGCTTCATCTTGTTACAAAAAGCTTAATATTAGTGGCTTTGGGGTGGTTTTTACCCCTATTTTATGATTTTTTTAAGGGAAAGGAGCTGCTGTGGCCATGTATCAGTAGCTTTGGCATCAAACTGTATTATACTTGTATCATGTTTAAACCCGGGCGCTACATTTGGTTGATTTTGGGCCTTTTTTGGGCTTTGAGCGGTCTTGAAACGGCTATGGCTCAGGGGGGTATTTTTAGCAAGGGAGTTTGGGGTAAAGTTGGGGTAACGGCAAGAGGGGTTTATAAAATTGATATGGCCGCGCTCAATAGTATGGGGCTGGTGCCTGCCGGTGGTGTAATTGCTTCTGATAAAATCAGGCTTTTTGGATCTGGCGGTGCTATGTTACCAGAAGGCGTGGGTGAATCTAGGCCTAGTACTTTTACTGAAAACGCATTACTTATTAATGATGGGGGCGATGGTATTTTAAGTGGACCAGATTTTATTGTTTTTTATGCACCTGGCCCGCATAGGTGGCATTACGATAGTAGTAATGCGCGGTATAATTACGAGCAAAATTTATATTCCGATACTTCCTTTTATTTTTTAAATGCAGATGGAAATGTAGGCGGAAGTGCTAAACGTGTTGGTACTGGCAATGCCGCGTACGTTAATGCCACGGCGGGTTTACGCGTTACTAGTTTTACGGATCACTGGGTGTATGAAAAAGAAAATACGAATGTATTGGCTTCCGGAAAATTGTGGTTGGGTGATGCGTTTAGTGTGGCGACCGGCGGAACGACTACCCGAAATTATGTAGTAGAGTTGCCAGGTTTAGTTAGTAGCGATAGTGTTACACTTAAAATGTATACTGCTGCCAGAAGCATTGGAGTACCAGCAAATTTTGCGGTACGGGTTAATAATAATTTGGTGCAAAATATTTCGCTACCAGCGGTGAGTGGTGGCTTTTTAGATAACTATGCTAGTTATGTTACTTCTCAAACAAAATTTTTAGCTAGCGCTGGTGCGTTGCAACTGAGTTTACAATTTAGTGCAGGTGGCGGCGGCAGTGGCGTAGGTTTTGGTGCCGAAGGTTTTTTAGATAAAATAGAATGCACGGCTACAAAAGTGCTGAGTATGAGTAGTGCTAGTAACGGAATAGGGGGCGGCATTGGCGCCGGCGGTGGTGTTGGCGGCGCGCTTTTTTTTAGAAGTGGTCCTGTTGTTTCGTCCGCGCTGGCTGCATTTGTATTAAACGCTGGCGGTGTAGCAAATTTTGTAAACACTACCGTGCTGGATGTAACAGATATTTCGGCGCCTAAAAAAATGGAAGGAAGTTTTAGCGGTGGCGCATCGTCCGAATTTGTTTTTAATAACGATGTAAATGCTCAGCGCGAGTATGTCGCGTTTACGCCGTCACAAATTTTAGTCCCTGCAATAATTACAGCCGCGCCCAATAATCATTTGCATGCGTTGGCGCTTGATACGGCAGCTAATTATTTAATTATTACACACCAAAGTTTAGTGGTGGCAGCTAATAAATTAGCACAGTTTCATACCGCGCAAAAGGCGGGGATCAAACCACTAGTACTTTCTACAACTGAACTGTATCAAGCGTTTGGGAGTGGCGCGCCGGATCCTACCGCTATACGTGATGGAATTGCTTTTTTTGCAAGGGCGTATGGTGCGTTAAGTGCCGGCGGTGGGGGTGGTGGCGGTGTTGGTGGCGGCGGAACTTTTGCGCAAAAACAGTTTTATGTTTTGTTACTTGGCGCGTCTAGTTACGATTACAAAAACCGCACTCCTAACAATGTAAATTTGGTACCGGGTTATCAGTCAAGTGCATCTCTAGATCCATTAAGTAGTTATACGAGTGACGATTATTTTGCGCTGTTGGACAGCAGCGCAAACATTAACATAGAGCCACTACTCACAAATAATAATGCCACCAACACACAAGTAAACATAGGCCGTATTTCTGCAAAAAATAGTACAGAGGCAAACACCGTTATAGATAAAATTATTAACTACCATAACGCTGGGAGCCAAGGCCCATGGCGCTTACAGGAGCGTTTTATTGCCGATGACAAAGATTTTAATTTGCATGTTCAAGACGCAGAGGCAGTGTCTGGTGCAGCGCAAAAAGCAAACGCTTTATTTAATCAGCAAAAAATTTATTTAGATGCGTACCCGCTAGTGAGTGGGAGTGGAGGAGGTAGATATCCTGCCGTGAATGAAGCGCTGGTTAATGCATTTAATAGTGGATCACTTGTAATAAATTATAGTGGACATGGCAATTATTTGCGTCTTGCCGATGAAGCTATTTTTAGTAGTACCGAAATTCCACTCATTAATAACCCTAGTAAATTACCGCTGGTCATTACTGCAAGTTGTGATTTTTATCCGTACGACGATCCTTCAAAAAAATCTTTGGGGCAGCAGTTATTGTTTGGTGCTGGGAATGTTGGTGTTGGCGGCGGTGGCGCTAGTGGCGCGATTGCGCTACTCACTACGCCGCGCCTCGTGTTTGCGTACAGCAATAAAATTATTAACGAAAATTATTTTGTGGCAGCGCATAAACCGGATGCAAATACCGGATTACTTCCAACACTAGGCGAGGCAGTTAAAAACGCTAAAAACCTTACGGTGCAGCAGTCGCGAGATTTTATCAATACCAGAAAATTTGCATTATTAGGTGATCCTGCTATGCGCCTCGCGTACCCTAATAGTAATATTGTTTTAGATAGTGTAAACAGTAAAATGATTACTGCAAATGATACGCTTGTGTCTGGTAAGCTATACACCTTTAAGGGTAGCGTTATGGCGCCGCGCAGCGGCGCCATAGGCATCAATAACAGCACAAATACCAATTTTAACGGCACACTTTACTTTACACTCTACGACAAACAAATTACGCGCACCACACTTAAAAACGACCCGGCAACGGCGGCTGCAAACTACCAGGCGCAAGAAAATATTTTGTACGCTGGACTAGTGAGCGTAGCGAACGGGAAGTTTACTGTTTCATTTGTACTTCCACTCGATATTAGTTATGCGCCTGGTAAAGCAAAAATTAGCATGTATGCGCACCAAACCATTAACCCAGCGTCACCCACAACATTTTTACCTGATGCAGCAGGAGTAGACACTAGTTTTTATACCATGGGTAGCGGTGCGGTTATTACAGATAAAGTGGGCCCAGTCATCGATCTATTTTTAAACGACTATAATTTTAAAAATGGAGGACTCACGCATTCGGATCCGGTACTACTTATAAATTTACAAGACGTTTCTGGTATCAATACTTCGAGTAGTGCTATTGGGCATGATATTATTGTAACGCTCGATAACAATCCAACCACCACGCGCACGCTCAATGCATTTTATCAGGCCAATATCAATACCTACCAGTATGGTACGGTAAGGTATCAGCTTCCTACTTTAACCCCTGGGCCACATACTTTACAAGTGAGGGCTTGGGATAATGTCAATAATTCAAACACCAGAACATTAGGGTTTACGGTGGCCACAACGGCCGGAAGCAGCGGCGCAGCAGGCGGAACCGGTGGCGGGGCAGGCGGCGGAACTAACTCAAGCGACATGTCCCCACTGGTCATAGACAAGGTTATCAATTTCCCTAACCCCTTTACGAGTCAAACCACTTTTTCGTTTGAACATAATTTTCCGGGGCAAAACATAGCGGTAAACCTGAGCATTTATACGCAAAATGGCAAGCTGGTAAAACAAATTAATAAAACCGCTAATACAAATGGCACCCGAAATGTGCAAATTACCTGGGATGGTACCGATGCGGCCGGTTCTAAAATTGCAAGAAATGTATATATTTACAAAATACAAATAAGTGCTGCGGGCACTAACTACCAGAGCTCCGGAAAACTTATTTGTTTGTAACCTCTCTTTTGTACTAAATGTTTTGAATGGTTTAAATTTTACTTTAAATTTTTTACTGGATTCTCACAAAACATTTGACTATGTCTAGATTTCACGCAACATATAAAACTGCCACAAAATTCTTTTGTGCAGCAATCGCAACAATAACCTTTAGCACAACAGCAATCGCTCAAACCGATTCAATTAATATTGTGTCAACGGCGGTTCCATTTTTGCGTATTTCGCCAGATGCGCGCGCAGGTGGCATGGGTGATGTAGCCATTGCAACTTCTCCAGATGCCAACGCCTCTTTTTGGAATATTTCAAAAGTTAATTTTGCAAAAAAGCGCAGCGCTATTGCTGTTAACTACACACCTTGGCTCAAAGATTTAGGTTTAACAGATGTGTATTTAGCAACTGTTGCGGGTTATCGTCAACTCGATGATGTGCAGGCCCTTACCGGATCACTACGTTTTTTTAGTTTAGGAAATATTCAGTTAACAGATTATTCAGGTAATTTATTAAACTCGGTAAAACCCTCAGAGTTTGCAGTAGACCTGGGTTACACGCGTATGCTGAATGACAAAATGAGTGTGGGTGTGGCGCTTAGATATATTAATTCACGCCTTGTTGTAGGCGATGTTGGAACGGGTGTTTTATACAAAGCGGGTAACGCTGTATCTGCGGATGTATCGGTGTATCATGATGCTACCGATGAAGGTGAAGGTTTACGATGGGGTGTAGTGCTTTCAAATTTGGGAACAAAAATTGGGTACACCAACGATGCAAAAAATAAAGATTTTATACCTGCAAACTTTGGCGCAGGGGTTTCTTATACCAAAGATGTTGATGGAAGCAACAAAATAACATTTGCGCTCGACGTCAATAAATTACTGGTTCCTGCGGCACCTACTGCAACGGGTGTGTACAGTGTAGATTCTGCTAATTTATCGGAATACCGCACGGGTGGTGTAGTGGCTAGCTGGTTAAAATCATTTAATGATGGCACGGGTGTTGGAAGATCTATGCAAGTATCTGGTGGAGTGGAGTATGGTTATAACGAACAATTTTTTGTTCGCGCTGGATATTTTTATGAAAACAGAAACCGCGGTAACAGAAAATACGCCACAGTAGGTGCGGGCTTTAAGCTCGATTTTATGGATATCAATTTATCGTATCTAATTCCTTCCGGAGCGGGTATTACGCGTAATCCATTATCCAATACGATGCGCCTGGGCGTAGCCTTTAAACTTGGTGAATAAGACAAACGGCGTGTGCCACAAGTCCTTCCTGGCGGCCAACAAAACCCATCGTTTCGGTGGTAGTGGCTTTAATTGAAACATCCTTAATACCAATGCCTAAAATATTTGCAATGGTTTCTTGCATGGTGGCAACGTAAGGTTTAATTTTTGGTGCTTCTAAACAAAGTGACGCGTCTATGTTTCCAATCGCATAACCTTCCGCCTCAATTAATGCGCGTGTTTTAGCAAGTAAAATTTTGCTATCAATATTTTTAAATTCCATTGACGTGTCCGGAAAATGAACACCAATATCTCCAAGGCAAGCGGCGCCTAAAAGTGCATCGCAAATGGCGTGTAACAATACATCGGCATCGGAGTGGCCCAGGGCACCTTTATGGTGTGGGATGGTAACGCCACCAATAACCAAATCCCTTCCTTCTACTAGTTGGTGAAAATCAATGCCGTAGCCAATGCGTAGTTTCATGTATTTCAAATTGTGTTTCAAAGTTACGTTTTTATATCTTTACCGGGTATGAAGCAGCAGCCTGTTATTGCCGTTATTGGACTTGGATATGTGGGACTCCCGCTGGCAGCTGCGTTTAGTGCTAATTACCGGGTTATTGGATATGATATCAATGAAGAGCGGATAGCGCAGTTACAAAAGGGCATTGACGCTACGCATGAAGTGGCGCCTGAGGTTTTAAAAGGCGCAATAAACTCAACAAGTAGCAGTGCAGGTTTAACCCTTACGCATCAAGCAAACGATTTATCAGAGGCGACAATTTTTATTGTAACCGTTCCCACACCACTTACGCCAAACAACTTACCTGATTTAAGTTTTTTAACCGCCGCTAGTGAACTTGTAGGAAAGCATATTAAGCCCGGAGGCATTGTGGTGTATGAATCTACGGTGTATCCTGGTTGTACCGAGGAGGTTTGTGTGCCGGTGGTGGAGGCGCATAGTGGGCTTGTTTATAATACAAATTTTTTTGTGGGTTATTCGCCAGAACGAATAAATCCGGGCGATGCGCTTAGGCCTTTACAATCTATTGTAAAAGTAGTGTCTGGAAGTACGCCAGAGGTTACCAACCAGCTTGCAAGTTTATACGGTTCCATTATTACGGCGGGTGTTTTTGCTGCCTCTAGTATTAAAGTGGCCGAAGCAGCTAAGGCTATTGAAAATGCACAGCGCGACGTAAATATTTCATTTATGAATGAGCTTGCATTACTTTTTGATGCTTTGCAAATTGATACGCAAGAAGTACTTGCGGCGGCGCGCACCAAATGGAATTTTTTACCGTATAGCCCTGGGCTAGTAGGAGGGCACTGCATTAGTGTAGATCCGCATTACCTTGCATTTAAAGCAAAAGCAGTAGGGTATGAGCCGCATGTTATTTTATCAGGAAGGGCTGTTAATGAAAAAATGGGAATCTTTGTTGCGCAAAAAATTATTACTGCACTTGCCACAAAATTTAATGGAAACATTGCAAACAAAACCGTTTTAATTGCTGGCTTTTCTTTTAAAGAAAACTGCCCCGATACCCGCAATACCAAAGTAATTGATATTTATACAACCCTTGCTGCTGCTGGGTTGCAGGTAAGTGTGTTTGATCCGGTGGTGGATGCGGATATGGTGCAAAAAGCCTTTGATGTTTCGTTAACGACCAGTGGTCAATTAGCAACTCATTACGACGCCATTATTTTAGCAGTCCCTCATGATAAAATACTAGCTTCCATTAATTTTGAATCTTATAAAAATGCAGGTTCCTTTATTTACGATGTTAAAGGGGTGCTACCAAAAGAGCTTATTGATGGCCGTTTGTGATAACCTGGTAAGTGATTTCATAAGCTTGTGGCTTTAGGTTGTTGTGTATCTCGTATAGTTTTATTGAAGTGTTTATTGATTCTTTTGCTTCTTGTATGGTGTTGCCGCCCCCATATATTCCTTCCATATTGTCTGCGTAGGCCGAGTATAGGTCTTTTGTTTTTTCTATAATGATTTTAAGTTTTTTCATTGCTAGTGTAATATCGGGGCAATTGGGCTTAGGAAGTCCAGGTAGCCTAAAATCTGCGGGAAATGCCCTCAAAATGGATGCGTTGGAACGTAAATGCGCATTAATCCCTATTTGTTAAACAAAACACCCCAATAATTTAAACACAAATAGCATTTAATCTTAATAAGTTTTTCGCCGTTTTTTACTTGACTTTCACTGATTTAGGTATATATTTGCATCAGTTACGTTAACAAAGCAATTTTACCCCCCCCATTGCTTATTTACCAACTGTAAATCAAATAGTTAAGAGTGTAAAAATTAACCTATCCCCCCAGTTAATGCTGATACCGAGGATAGGTATTTTATTTTAAGGACTAAACGATTTGCAATAAACTTGGTCTAGACTGCGGATTCGAACAAATTGTCGTCTCCCATCTGTGACTGAGGCTGGCGGAGCCCTGCGAGGCTCGCAACAAAAACGTAAAAAAATTTAGCAAAGCAACATATTCTCTCCCCCCATTTTTTAGAATCTATCTTTTTGATGCTTATGGATCAACATTAAACAACCATAATGATTTCACGTAATAAAAAATTTATGCTTAACAAAATAAATATCGTTCCTCGCTGGATAATATTTATAATTGACCTGGGGGTTACTACTACCGCATTAATGCTTGCATTTATTGTGAAACAAAATTTAACGTTGGTAGGTGTTAATTGGGAAAGCCTACTTACCACGGTTGCTATTATGCTTATTGTAAATGCATTTGTATTTACAACCATTAAAACCTATACGGGTATTGTGCGCTACACAGGTATGCAAGATGCGCTGCGTATTGCGGTATCAGTGCTGGTATCTAGTGTGGTTCTTTATTTGTTATCTATTATTAGTAGCCCTATACAAGACGATCTGGTATTAAACAATGTGGTTATTATTGTATACGGTACGTTTAGCTTTTTAGCACTATTAACCTACAGGGTAGCTGTTAAATTTGGTTTTTCTTATTTACGTTCATATAAAATGAAACGTAAAACAGTGGTTATTTTTGGAGCTGGCGAAGCGGGTGTTGCAACCAAAAGAGTATTAGAACATGATGGTCAAAATCATATTAGTATTTTAGCCTTTGTAGATGATGACCGTAAAAAAACTAAAAAGGCGCTTGATGGTGTTAAAATACTTTCCTTTAACGACCTTGCTGCAATCGCGCAAGAAGAACCTATCGACGAACTTATTATTGCTTCATTTACCATTACTGCAAAACGAAAAAATGAACTTGTTGATTTTTGTTTAAACCACGACATTAAAGTCTTGGTGGTTCCTGCATATAGCAATTGGACCGAGGGTAGTTTTTCTAGTCGTCAATTAAGGTCAATTAATATTGAAGAGTTATTAGAGCGTGACCCTATTCATATTAACAACAACCAAATACGCGCTCAAATTAAAGGTAAACGTGTACTTGTTACCGGTGCTGCGGGTTCTATAGGTTCCGAAATTGTAAGACAACTTATAAATTATAGTCCCGAGCTTATTGTACTTTGTGATCAGGCCGAAACACCACTACATAGTTTAGAATTAGAGTTACAAGAAACAGGTAAAAAAGTAAATTGTGTTTCTTACCTCGCTAATATTACCAACGAGACTAGAATGCGCCAGGTTTTTACTGATTTTAAACCACACTATGTTTACCATGCAGCTGCTTATAAGCACGTACCAATGATGGAACTGTGCCCTACCGAGGCAGTATGTAACAATGTGATAGGCACCAAACTTATTGCAGATTTAGCTGCCGAGTATAACGTAGAGCGTTTTGTAATGGTAAGTACCGATAAGGCTGTTAACCCTACCAATGTAATGGGGGCTAGTAAACGCCTTGCCGAAATTTATGTGCAAGGTTTAAGCAA
The DNA here is from genome assembly GCA_903958045.1 of uncultured Bacteroidota bacterium. Taxonomy (GTDB): domain Bacteria; phylum Bacteroidota; class Bacteroidia; order Chitinophagales; family Chitinophagaceae; genus Sediminibacterium. The sequence continues at coordinate 28,521 of CAJBRT010000211.1, forward strand.
ACAAATTAGCCATACAAAATATATTACAACTCGTTTTGGCAACGTACTAGGTTCTAATGGATCTGTTATTAATAGGTTTAAGCAACAAATTGAAAAGGGTGGACCAATAACGGTTACCCATCCTAATATTACCCGTTATTTTATGACCATCCCTGAGGCTTGCCAACTGGTATTAGAAGCGGGTAGTATGGGTAATGGCGGAGAGATATTTGTATTTGATATGGGACAGCCGGTAGCCATTGCCGACCTTGCTAAAAAAATGATTCGTTTATACGGTCTTATCCCTAATATTGATATTGATATCGTTTATAGTGGTTTAAGGCCTGGCGAAAAGCTATATGAAGAGCTTTTAAACGATGGCGAAAACACAGGTAACACTTACCATGATAAAATAATGATTGCTAAAGTGCGTGACGTAGCATTTGAAGAAGTTAAAGATCATTTTAATGCACTAGTTGTACTCATTAATCAGGCCGAAAGTGAAATGTACTTGGTAGCAAAAATGAAAGAAATTGTACCGGAGTTTGTGAGCAATAATAGTGTATTTGAGAAGCTTGATATGGGCGGAAAAGTGGTAGGGATGGATTAATTTTAAAATGACATAATATATTGAAAAAGGCAATTATTACAGGGATTACTGGTCAAGATGGTGCATATTTAGCCGATTTTTTACTAAAAAAAGGTTACGAGGTACATGGCATTAAACGAAGGTCTTCTTTGTTTAATACACAGAGAATTGATCATATCTATGAAGATCCTCATACTCCACACAGGCATCTTCATTTACATTATGGTGATTTAACTGATAGTACTAACTTAATACGTATCATTCAAGAAGTTCAACCAGACGAAATTTATAACCTGGCTGCAATGAGTCATGTGCATGTAAGTTTTGAAGAACCAGAATACACTGCAAATGCAGATGGTATTGGAACTCTTAGAATTTTAGAAGCTGTTCGTTTATTAGGATTAACCAAGAAAACAAAAATATATCAGGCATCTACTTCAGAATTATATGGATTAGTTCAAGCGGTCCCACAATCCGAAACAACACCATTCTATCCACGCTCTCCTTATGCTGTTGCAAAATTGTATGCATATTGGATTACGGTAAACTATAGAGAGGCATACAATATGTATGCCTGTAATGGAATCTTGTTTAATCATGAATCTCCACAAAGAGGTGAAACTTTTGTAACAAGAAAAATCACAAGAGCAACAGCAAAAATTGCTTTAGGTATGGACAATTGTTTGTACTTAGGGAATTTAGATGCAAAAAGAGACTGGGGACATGCAAAGGATTATATAGAAGGAATGTATTTGATTTTGCAACAAGAAAAACCAGAAGACTTTGTTTTAGCAACTGGAATTACAACCACAATCCGTGACTTTGTCAAAATGAGTTTTGCCGAATTAGGAATTGAGTTAGGGTTTAGAGGAGAGAATGAAGCTGAGGAGGCATATGTTGTTAAAAATACAGGTGAATACAAATTGGAAGAAGGAAAAGTAGTTGTTAAAGTAGATCCCCAATATTATAGACCAACTGAAGTTGATTTATTAATTGGAGATCCAACTAAAGCGATGACTCAATTAGGATGGAAGCCTAAATATGATTTAGCGGCATTAGTTAAAGAAATGGTAGCGAGTGATGTTTCCTTATTTAAAAAAGAGTTGTATATCAAACAAAGTGGTTTATAAACATGGAGCAAACTGCTAAAATATATATTGCTGGACATAGAGGAATGGTAGGATCTGGATTAGAGCGAAAACTAAGAAAAGAAGGATATAACAATATTGTTACAAGAACTTCTGCTGAATTAGATTTAAGAAACCAGCAAGCTGTAAATGATTTTTTTGAAAATGCGAAACCTGCATATGTAATACTTGCTGCTGCAAAAGTAGGAGGCATACATGCAAACAATACTTATAGAGCTGAATTTATTTACGATAACTTAATGATTGAGACAAATATTATTCATGCGGCTTATTTGAATAAGGTTACTAAATTATTATTTTTAGGTTCTTCATGTATATATCCTAAAATGGCGCCACAGCCATTGAAAGAAGAATACTTATTAAGTGGATACTTAGAGCCAACCAATCAACCATATGCAATTGCAAAAATTGCTGGTATTGAAATGTGTGATAGTTATAGAGCTCAATATGGTTGTAATTTCATTTCAGCCATGCCCACAAACTTATATGGCACCAATGATAATTATCATCCAGAAAATTCACATGTACTTCCTGCATTAATTAGAAGAATAGTTTTAGCAAAAAAGAATAATGAACAAAGTGTAACCATATGGGGTACAGGAACACCAAGAAGGGAGTTTTTGCATGTTGATGATTTATCTGATGCTTGTTATTTCTTATTACAAAATTATAATGAACAAGGCTTAGTGAATATTGGTTGTGGTACAGATTTTTCTATAAAAGAATTAGCAGAGTTGATAGTTGCAGAAGTTGGATATGAAGGTCAACTTGTGTTTGATACAACTAAGCCAGATGGCACTCCGAGAAAGTTAATGGATACATCCAAAATAAATCACCTAGGGTGGAAGGCTTTTTATAATTTAAAAGATGGTATACGTAAAACAATTAGGGAAGTTGTTGATCAATTCTAAGGACTATATAAATTTCACAATAGGTAATACGATAATAAAGAAGCTTTTTAAAAAATCCCTGCATTTACAGTATCTATGATTAAAATCAGTTTTAATTTTTTAAATTTTCAACATTCTTATTTTTTAATATGAAATTCATTTTTAAATTTTTATTTGCCTTTTTGACTATCACGATTTGTTTAAAAGCAAATTCTCAAACCAATACCAAAACTACGGATGAAGCAATGATCCAGATTATTTTGCAAGCAGAACAACGTGGAATGAGTCCATCCGAATTGCAGGCATTTGCTAAGTCGAAAGGCTATTCTGATTCACAGATTGCTGCTTTAATGATTAAGGCAAAAGGGATTAGAGGGGATAAGGCTAATGAAAATGTTTTAGGAAGCAATAGCGGAGACATTGTAGCACCTAGCTCAACGGTTAAAAGTGACAGTTTACCCTTTACAAATGAAGAGAAAAAAATCTTTGGCTTTGAAGTATTTGCAAATAAAGCAATAAGTTTTACGCCTAATTTGAGCATGGCTACTCCATTAAATTATATTGTTGGCCCAGGCGATGATTTGGTAGTTCAAATATACGGTATAGCACAAGCGACGATTAATTTAAAAGTTAGTAATGAAGGCAAGGTAGTTATTCCAAATGTTGGACTGTCTCATGTAGGAGGCTTAAGTATAGAAGCTGTTAAATCACTTTTAACTCAAAAAATAGGGGTACGATATGCCGGGTTGGGGGGTAGTAATCCAAGTAGTTACCTGCAGGTAACCCTTGCTAATGTGCGCACTATAAAGGTTAATATTGTAGGCGATATTAGGCTGCCTGGCACATATCAGCTCCCTTCTTACACAACTGTGTTTAACGCGTTATATTCTGCCGGAGGACCAACTTTAAAAGGCAGCTTTAGAACAATACAATTATTTAGAGCAGGAAAATTAGTGACTGAAATAGATTTATATGAATTTTTATTGAAAGGAATTTCAAATCAAAATGTTAGATTAGACGATGGTGATGTTTTATTCATTCCTAAATATGTAAATCGTGTTCAAATTCTTGGAGAAGTAAGGCGAAGTCTTTATTTTGAAATAAAGGCTGATGAAAAAGTTTCAGATTTGATTCAAATGGCTAATGGCTTTAAAGAAACAGCGTTTAAGGAACATTTAACAATTCAACGTTTTAACGGGTTAGATAAAAGTATTTTGCAAATCGAATCTGCTAATTTTTCTAAAACTAATTTATATGATGGAGATATTATTTTAGTCGCCAAGGCTTTGAGTACTTTTCAAAACAGGATTCAAATAACCGGTGCAGTCGTCCGCCCAGGGGACTATGAAGCTGGTAAAGCCGAGAGAATAGCAGATGTGTTAAATAAAGCTGGTGGCTTGAAACCTGATGCTTTTTTGGGGCGAGCAATTCTTTATAGGTCAGGGGTAGATTTAAGTCAAAAGTCGATCGATATCGACCTTAAAAAGGTTTTGTCTGGAGATCAGTCGCATAACATTCTAGTTCAAAGAGAAGATGTGCTGGTTGTGTCAAGCCATTTTGATATAAAACAAATTTACTCCGTAACAATTGATGGAGAAGTTAATCAAAAGGGTTCTATTCCTTATTCAGAAGGTATGACAATTGGCGATGTTGTTTTAAAGGCAAAAGGATTGAAGCAATCAGCTTCAGGCTCTTATATAGAAGTTGTGAGACGCGTTAGAGATAATCCCACTGAATTTGCGAAGGTGTTAAAAGCGGAAATTAATTCTGATTTAACTATAAGTGAAAAAGAAAAGGCTATTACTTTAGAGCCATTCGATCAAGTATTTGTTCGCCCTTCAATCGGATATAAAGATTACAAATATGTATATGTTCAGGGAGAGGTAAGTTATACAGGTAAGTTTGTACTAGATAAGTTTGATTTAAAGGTCGGAGCTCTTTTAAATCGCGCTGGAGGTGTATTGCCTTCTGCTAACATTAATGGAGCCATTTTAATTAGGCGTTCTTTATTTTTTAAGCCGAAGCGTAATTTAGAAGAATATCTTGTGCAATTGAAAGAATTAAATCAGCAAAATCAAGATACAACTAATAGTGGATATTCTGAATCAAATGCTATTTTAGCTGCTCAAATTAAAAAACAGATAAATCAAATTGAGAAACAATCAGCAACTAATTTTAAAAACGATAGTACTAACGAAATTGATATTGATGATATCGAGAATATTAAATCTTCAATTCAAAAGTCAGTTTTCAAGAAATTAAAAGATGTCGATATTAATGAAAGCGAGTATCAAATTGTTTCTATCAATTTAGATGAGATCATTAAAACGCCAGAAGGAAATTCTGATTTACAATTACGAGAAGGAGATATTTTGTTTATCCCTACTTACGATGAAACTGTTTCTATTTCAGGAGACGTAGCCTATCCAATTTTAGTTAAATTTAATCAATCTGCATCATTAAAATATTTTGTGGATCAGGCAGGTGGGTTTAACAATACTGCAATTAAAAAAAAATCGTATGTGATAACTGCTAATGGTTCAGTAAAACGAACTAAAAATTTTTTAGGTATTCTCTTTTATCCAACTGTCTCCGCTGGATCTCACATATTTGTCCCAAAAAATAGCAAGATAAATAATTTTAGTATCGATCGAGTATTGGGGTTAACCTCTAGTTTAATCACCACATTTTTTATAATTACTAACTTGATTAAATAGGATTAGAAATGAATAAAAACAATCAAACTAGTTTAAGGGGGTTGCTTTCTCAAGATGAAATTTATTTATTAGATTTTATTAAGCTGATTAAAAATACAATTGGTAGTAATATATTATGGATTTTTTTTATTTCAATTATTACTATTGTATTTTCCTTTTTGGTATACTATTTTACTCCATTAGAATATGAAAGCAAATCCGTCGTTTATATAGAATCTAGGTCAACAACTTCACCTGGGGGAGCCATTAAAGATCTATTAATAGGTAGTGTTCCCGAATCAAACAATAATTCAATTTCACCTGAAAATTATAAATCTATTATTAGTTCGCAAGTATTTTTAAATGATCTTGTTGAAATTAAATTTTCTAAAGATTATCTTTCAAAAGATTCCATTAATTTGCTGGAATACTTTAATGCAATCACTGAAAAAGACATTTTTGGATCTACCTTATTTTTAATAAAATCTAAATCTGCCAAAAAAAATGCAGAAATTAAAATATCAAATCAAATTCGAGATGATGGCGCCATTATAAATACAATTAATAGAGATATTGTTTTTTCTAATCAAATACCACCAATTGTGCAATTTTCTGACGCGCGCTTAAATGCTTTTTCGGAAATTAAAAAGCGAATTCGAATTGAAATAAAAGACAAAACATTGTCAGTGTTTGTTAAAATGCCTTCATCTTATTTAAGCGCTATTATTGGAAAACAATTTTTGGAGCGATTGTTAATATATAGTTCATCTATGCAAATGCACAAACACAATACTAATATTGAATATTTGGAGAAAAGGCTTTCAGAGGCGGAAACAAAATATAAAAATGCACAACGAAAGTATGCAGGTTATAAAGATAATAGTTTAGGAGTAATCTTTGAATCAGCACAAACAAACAATCAGATTTTAAATAATGAAATGACGGTTGCATTTAATCTTTTAAATCAATTTGCAGTTCAATTGGAGCAAGCTAAAATTGATCAAAAAAAGGAAACTCCATATTTTTCAATTTTGGATCCTATTACAATTCCATCAGAACCACTTGAGCCTAACAAAAGTAGTTTTATTTTAAGGACATTGGTATTGGCTGTAGTCTTAAATTCTCTTTTTATATTGTTTAAATTATTAAAAAAGTAATGTCAAAGAAAAGTCAGAACTGGGATTTTATTATAGAGCCACAAAATTCTTTATTTGATTTAAACTTAAAAGACGTTTGGCGTTATCGAGATTTATTGTGGATGTTTGTAAAACGAGATTTTGTCAGTTTTTATAAGCAAACTATTTTAGGCCCATTATGGTTTTTTATCCAACCCGTATTTACAACAATAATATATACTTTCATTTTTGGAGGGCTGGCTAATTTAAGTACAGATAGTTTACCACAGCCATTATTTTACATGGTAGGAATTACAACTTGGAATTATTTTTCGGATTGTATAACTAAAACATCCACTGTATTTAAAGACAATGCTAATATTTTCGGGAAAGTGTATTTCCCGAGGCTCATTATGCCTTTAAGTATTGTAACAAGCAACTTAGTTCGTTTTGCAGTTCAAATGATACTGATGATAACTATGATGGGTTATTATGCTTGGAATGGAGCAAATTTTCATATGACTTGGGCTATTACATTATTTCCATTATTAGTTTTACTAATGGCATTATTAGGACTTGGGTTAGGTTTAATTATTACTGCACTAACCACAAAGTATAGAGACCTTGCTTTTCTAGTTACATTTGGCATTCAGCTTTTAATGTATACCACTACTGTAATATATCCCTTAAGTAGTGCACCAGCAAAGTATAAAACAATGATCAGTCTAAATCCTATGACTGGAATAATTGAGTGCTCTAGATTCGCTTTTTTAGGACAGGGGCAACTTACGTGGTATACATTAGGCTATTCTACAGTATTTACTTTAGTTTCATTAATATTGGGAATAATTATATTTAATAAAACTGAAAAAACCTTTGTAGACACTGTTTAAAGTATGGCATCAGCAATAAAAGTAGAAAATTTATCTAAAATATACCGCCTCGGTGAGATTGGAACAGGCACAATTAGTAGAGACCTTGAGCGATTTTTTAAAATGAAAATTTTAAAACAGGAGGATCCGTTTTTAAGAATAGGTGAAGCAAATGACAGAGCTACAAAAGGAGCTAGTGATATAGTTTATAGTTTAAAGGATATCAATTTTGAAATTGAACAAGGAGATGCAGTTGGTATAATTGGACGAAATGGTGCTGGTAAAAGCACTTTATTGAAAATTTTATCTAGGGTAACTTCACCTACTACAGGTAAAATTAATATCAAAGGTAGAGTAGCAAGTTTATTAGAAGTTGGTACAGGGTTTCATCCAGAATTAACGGGGAGAGAAAATATTTATTTGAATGGTGCAATATTGGGAATGCGGAAAAAAGAGATAGATAGAAACTTTGATGAGATTGTTGATTTTAGTGGAGTTGAAAGATATATTGATACCCCTGTTAAAAGGTATAGTAGCGGAATGTATGTGAGATTGGCATTTGCGGTTGCAGCTCATCTAGAAAGTGAAATATTGATTGTTGATGAAGTATTGGCTGTGGGAGATGCAGAATTTCAAAAAAAATGTTTAGGTAAAATGAATGACGTATCAAAAACTTCGGGGAGAACGATATTGTTCGTTAGTCACAATATGGCTTCAATTCAGAATTTATGTCAAAGTTGTATATTTTTGACGAAAGGAGAAATAAATCATATTGGCGAAACAAAAGAGGTAATTAATAAATATTTATCTAATCAATTATCAAATACATTAAAATTATCCGAAATTGAAGAGAGAAAGGGAAACAAAGATTTAATATTCATAAACGGGGAAATTATAGGGGTAAATACCGACAATTTAGACAGTGTTGAATCTTTTTCGGATTTCACAATAAGCCTAGAATTTAAATTAATTAATCAACTAAAAATCTCAAATTTTAAAATTGAAATAGGTATAAATAATAATATGGGAGATAGGGTAGCTTGGATTTCTTCAAATAATATTATTTCACATTTTGATTTATTAATAAGCAATAAAATCACTTTTTTAGTTAAAAATTGTCCTTTGGCTCCAGGTGATTATACTTGTTCAATATTTTCAGAGATAAATAATAATATTTCTGATTGGCTTCAAAATGTGCTTCCATTTGCTATTGTTGAAAAAGATTACTACAATACTGGAAAATCATTACCTGCTGGTCAGGGTAATATATTACTTAACTATTCAATCATATAGAAAAATGGTAAAAAAAATCATAAATATTACAAAAAACATTTTTTTAGATAAAAAAATGTTATTACAAACAAAAGAGATTGAATGGGCGCATGTATATAATGAAAGTATACGAGGCAAATATTTTCTGCAAAATTTGCCTTTAAATGTAGGAAGATGGGCAGGAAACTATTCTTTTTTTTACATTTTAAATAGAATTTTAAACGATTACGAACCTTCAGCAATTTTAGATTTAGGACTTGGAGAGTCAAGCAAATTCATTTCTACTTTCATCGAAAATAAATTAACAAATACCAGACATGTAATTATCGAACAAGATCAAGAATGGATTAATTCATTTAAAAATAAGTTCACTTTATCCTCAAATTCGGAAATTAAACATTGTAAATTAATTGAAAAGAATATAAATGGTTATAATGTATTCGCATACGAAAATTTTATTGATTCAATAATTTTGGACTTTGACTTTTTTATAGTTGATGGTCCTTTTGGAAGCGAAAGATATTCGAGGTATGATATAGTAGAATTAGTAGAAAAATTTGATAAGTCCAAAGAATTTATAATACTTGTGGATGATTCGGAAAGAGTGGGAGAAATTGACACAATAAACACAATAATTAACAAACTTAAAGATAAAGAAATCATTTATCATATCGGGCAATACATAGGGAATAAACAAAACACTATAATTGCAAGTGAAAAGTATAAATATTCGACAACTTTGTAGTGTATGCAATTTTAATTACATTTCTCTAATTATAGTCGCAGTTATATCATGTTAACTTTAGCTCCTATTGCCTTGTTTGTTTATGATCGCCCATCTCATACAAAACAAACATTAGATGCTATCTCTGCTAATATGTTTGCAGATCAAACTAGTTTATATGTTTTTATTGATGGGCCAAAATTTAATGCAGATCAATCCACAATTGAACGGATTAACGAGACAAAACAAATTGTAAAATCAAGTAATTGGTGTAAGGATTTGATTGTAATTGAACGAGATTCCAATTTAGGTTTAGCTAATTCAATTATAAGTGGCGTAACAGAATTGGTTAATAAATTTGGATCTGCTATCGTATTAGAGGATGACCTTGTAACTAGCAAATACTTTTTGACCTTTATGAATCAGGCATTAGAATTCTACGAATCTGAAAATAGGGTTGCCTGTATATCGGGTTATAATTATCCAGTTGAAGGTTTACTACCTGATATATTTTTTTTAAAGGGTGCCGATTGTTGGGGATGGGCCACTTGGAAAAGAGCTTGGGATAATTTTGAACAAGACGGCACAATTTTAGCTAAGCAAATACAGGATAGAAAACTAAAAAGAGAATTTGATTTCGATAATTCATTTCCTTATTATCAAATGTTGGAGGATCAAATTGCTTGTAAAAATAATTCATGGGCCATTAGGTGGTATGCATCCTCTTTTTTAAAAGGACAACTTTGCCTTTATCCTGGAAAATCATTTATTAAAAATATTGGATTAGATGGAAGCGGTACCCATAGTGGCAATGGTCTTGACTTCTTGAACACTAATAGTTTTTGCGAAAATTACAATTTGGTTTTTAATAAAACAAATATTCAAGAAGATAAATTTACAAAATCGTTATTAGTAAAATATTTTAGAGATAATTTCAAGAAGGATAAATTCAAATTTCTAAAAAATATAAAACAAATAATATATAAGGTCCTTAATCAATTTTATTCCTAGTGGTAAAAAAAATTATCAATAAAGTAAACTCTCTAATAAACCCTAAACCATTTTATGGCTGGGCTGGAAATTATAGCACATGGGAAGAAGCGAATTCTTTGTGTAGTGGTTATAACCAAGATACAATATTTCAAAAAGTAAAGGAGGCAACATTAAAAGTAAAAAAGAATGAGGCAGTATATGAACGAGATTCAGTTATTTTTGATAAGGTTGAGTATTCTTTTCCACTTGCAGCATTTTTGATGTGGTCCTTGTTTGAAAAGGACACGTTCGATATAATAGATTTTGGCGGATCTTTAGGAAGTACTTATTTTCAAAATAGATTTTTTCTTGAAAAAATTGGAAATATTAATTGGAATATTGTTGAACAAAAGAAATTTGTAGAAATTGGCAAAGAAAAATTTCAAGATGATAATTTACATTTTTATTACTCAATTGAAGAATGTTTAAAATCTTCATCAAGAAAAATTGATACTATTATTTTTTCAAGTGTTTTGCAATATTTACCAACGCCCTATGAATTATTGAATGATATTTTGTTAAATGATTTCAAGCAAATTATTATAGATATTACAACAGTTCATGAACAAGATTTTGATAGAATCACCATACAGCAAGTTCCCCCATCTATTTATAAAGCATCTTATCCAACTTGGTTTTTTAGTGAGAAAAAATTTATTAAATACTTTGAATCAAAAGGATATAAATTAGTAAGTGACTGGGAACTTCCTTATCCAATAAATATTGGTAAACACAAAGGTTATTTTTTTACAAAATAAATTTATATGTTCAATAAAATAGTGGGTAACATTTTAAATACTGATTATTTTCATAACAAACCACCACTCCTAGTTGACATTGGAGCTTCTGGAGAAATATATGCAAAGTGGAAGCATATTGCACCGCATTGTATTTGCGTTGCATTTGATGCAGATACACGTGATTTTAATGCAATCGTCGAAGAAAATAAAGGGTATAAAAAATTATATAAGCTAAATAGAATTGTTGCAGCAGATAGTGCTGAAAATAAAACCTTTTATTTAACAAAAAGTCCTTATTGTTCTAGTACGCTTAAACCTGATATGAAACATCTTGATGATTGGGATTTTAAATCTTTGTTCGAGGTTGAACAAATAGTTTCACTTCCATCCATTCAATTAAATAAAGCACTTGAAAAAATTGGTTACGATTATATTGATTGGTTTAAAGTTGATTCTCAAGGTACCGATCTCGATATATTTTTGAGTTTACCAGTTGAAATTAGAAATAAAATATTAGCTGCAGATTTTGAACCAGGTATAATTGACGCGTATTTAGGGGAGGATAAATTGTATCAAGTACAACAAACAATCGAAAATGAAGGTATGTGGTTTTCCTCATTTGTTGTTAAAGGCACCAAAAGAATTAATGATAAGTATGCAAACATTAGTCAATTTCAAAGAAATTCTCCTTGTTGGGCCGAATTAACAGTTTTGAAATCGAAAAGCAGTAACGATATTAGAGCTTTATTGTTATTAATTATTTTTAGCTTAATCGAAGATCAATGGGGGTTTGCATTAGAGCTTATTGACAAGTCGGAATTAAAAGAACCAATTTTGGTAAATATTAAAGAGTCAATTTTAAAAGAAGTAAGTGGGGGTAATTTTTTGAAAAGAAAACTTTTAACTATTCGTTCAAAATTTGGAATCTAATCAAAAGATGAATTTTTGTACACTCTTTAATGCTAATTATTTAATTTACGGTTTGTCTTTGTATGAATCTTTAATAAAAACATGTCCTTCTTTTCATTTGTATATCTATGCATTTGATGATGCAACTTATGATTATTTTATACATAAGAAGCTTTCTAATATAACTGTTATTAAACTGGAAAATTTTGAAGATGAGGCATTACTAAATATTAAAAATAGTCGTTCTTTTGGTGAATATTGTTGGACTTGTACACCTTCTGTAATACGTCATGCCATTCAAGCTTTCAAGTTGGATGCTTGTACCTATGTTGATGCTGATCTCTATTTTTTTTCTAGCCCACAACCTTTATTTGATGAAATGGGGGATAAGTCGGTTTTAATTACTGAACATCGATATTCTATTCAATATGATCAATCTTTTGCGAGTGGAATTTATTGTGTTCAGTTTATGGTTTTTAAAAACACAGAAAAAGGGATGGCTGTTCTTGAATGGTGGAGAAATGCATGTATTGATTGGTGTTACAATCGTTTTGAAGATGGTAAATTCGGAGACCAAAAATACCTAGATGATTGGTTGGAAAGATTTGATACTGTACATTCATTGAAGCATTTGGGAGGAGGTGTAGCACCCTGGAATGTTCAGCAATATAATTTCAAAAGTATAGATGATCAGATTTACGGTTTAGAAAATAAGACAGGTAAAGGGTTTAAGCTGATTTTCTACCATTTTCATGATTTGAAATATCTTGAAAATAACTTGGTAAGGTTAACTAATGAAGTTTATTTTATTCCAGTTTCTGCAATTAATCATATTTATAGTAAATATTTAAAAATATCCCTGACTATTTTATTTCTAGAGAATACCTTTTCTTTTTTAACTAAAATACCCAAAAACTATTTTACTAATATACCAATGATGCCGGCATTGGCTAAACTTAAAATACAGTATTTGATTGATACGTTAAAAATGAAACAGTTTTTCAGATTATTTACAGGCGGTAATTATTACTCTTTTACAAAATTTAAATAAGTATCACATGTCGAATTTATTGAAATTAAAAACGCTTTCAGATACAAGAGGAAGCCTTACAGTAATTGAAAAAGTACTCTCTTTTGAAATCAAAAGGGTTTTTTATATTTATGGTGTTGATAATTCATTAAGAGGTGGTCATCGACATAAAGAAACATATCAAGCTGCTATTTGTATAAAAGGCTCATGCACAATATATATGAATAATGGAATTTCTGAATCGGTTCATCTACTTAATAAACCTGATGAGTGTTTACTAATCAACCCAGAAGATTGGCATACCATGTATAATTTTTCTGAAGATGCTGTATTAATGGTTTTTGCATCTTCTCATTTTGATAGTAATGATTATATCTATGACAAATATGAATAAGTTGGTTGAATACGAAAATCTGGCACAACTCAATAAACCATTCTATGAAGAATACAAAGCTTTATTGGGTCCATTTTTAGTAAAAGGTTGGTTCGTCTTAGGCAATGAAGTGAAAACTTTTGAAAATGAATTTGCTGCTTATTGCGGGAATAAACATTGCATTGGGGTTGCTAACGGACTTGATGCGCTTGTGCTTGCATTAAGAGCACTCAATTTTCCAGAAGGTAGTCAGGTAATTGTACCATCTAATACATATATAGCTAGTATTTTAGCAATTCTACAAGCAGGATTAGTACCTGTTTTAGTAGAACCAGATATTTTAACTTATAATATTAACCCTGCTTTAATAGAGGAAAAAATTACAGCTTCTACTAAAGCGATAATGGTTGTTCACCTCTATGGGAAAGTATGTGATATGGAACCAATCAGTCAAATTGCCCAACATTATAAACTAAGTATTATTGAGGATTGCGCACAATCACACGGCGCTACTTATAAAAGTAAAAAAGCAGGTACATTAGGTGATTTAGCAGCATTTAGTTTTTATCCGACAAAAAATTTAGGTGCTTTAGGTGATGCTGGTTCTGTTAATACAAATAATGAAGAATTTGCAACTAAAATTCGTTCATTCCGTAATTATGGGTCTAGTGTAAAATATTATAACGATAATATAGGCTATAACTCAAGGTTAGATGAAATACAAGCTTTGTTTTTGCGTATTAAACTAAAGTCACTCGATGCTATTAATTTACATAAGAGAAAATTAGCCGCATTGTATTTAAATAATTTAGATGATCAATTTATAAAGCCAGTTACAAATAATGATTATTATGATGTTTATCATATTTTCAATATTCGGCATAAACATCGTGATACGTTAAGGGAGTTTTTAAGTGAACATAATATAAAAACCGAAATACATTATCCAATCCCACCCATTAATCAAAAGGCTACAAAGGGTTTATTCTTAAATATTAATACCCCAATTGCCGAAGAAATTCATAAAACTACTTTAAGTTTACCAATATCATATTTTCATACAGATGAAGATATTTACTATGTGATTGAAATAATGAATAAATTCATTAAAGGAAAATAATTAGAATGCGAATTGTAATATTCGATTATAATATTGAAGGGCATCATTTTACTTATGTAAATTTAATATCTCAAGCTTTACATGAAAACGGACATGATATTGTTGTAATGACACCTTGTAAAGATTTTAATAAATACCCCCTTAATGGTAAAGAAAGAACTTTAATTATTCCAATTTATAATACGCCTCCATTACCTAAAAAGTGGAATTTTTTTACCACAAGAAATTATGTTATTAATTTATGGAAATATACTGCAAACGAACTTAAAGTAGTAAATATAGATGTTCAAAATGACATTGTATTTTTTCCTTCTATTGACGAATATATCTCTGCATATATACCCTTATATTTGGTAAAAAAACATTTTAAATATAAGTGGACTGGGTTATATGTTAAATCAAGATATATTAGAATAAAACAATCATTTGCATTCCTTCGCAAAGGATTTTTTAATATCAATTATTTATTAAATTCAAATAATTGTATAAATATCGCTGTATTAGATTCTGGTATAATAAATGAATTGACAGCTAGATTTCCTTCAAAAAAAATTACATTTCTACCCGATATCATTTCTGAAGAGTTACCCGATACTTCATTTAGCGAATTTCAAGAAATAGTAAATCTTGCCATGGGTAGAAAAATTATTTTATTAATTGGCGCTATTGATAAAAGAAAAGGAATATTAAATTTACTGAAAAGTGCCAAAAGTTTAGATGCAACAAAATATTTTTTTGTAATTGCTGGAAGAATTTACAATGAAACTTTTACGGCAAAAGAGCAATTTGATCTTGAAGCGCTAAAATTGGAAATCAAAAATTCTTTTTTTTATACACAAAAAATTGCGACAGAATCACAGTTTAATGCATTTATTACGCTTAGTGATATCGTATTTGCAGCCTATGTAGATTTCCCTTATAGCAGTAATATGATAGGAAAATCGGCATTTTATAATAAACCAATTATAGTTTCAAAGGGCTATCTTATGCAAGAGATAGTAGAAAAATATAATTTAGGTATAGCAGTCAATCAAAATAATATTAAGGAAATAGCATATACAATAGAAACGCTTTCAATTTCTAAAGATAAGCGATTTTATAATGAGTATTTAGAGGATTATTCTTGGAGTAAATTTTGCAACAATATTAAGATTATGATTGATGACTATAAATAGATTTTCACTTTTATTAATAATATTATTTTAATGATTTTTTATAAAACAAAGTCACCAGTATTACTTTTATTATTCAATAGACCAGAACACACAAAATTAGTTTTTGAAGAAGTGCGAAATGCCCAACCTGAAAAATTATATATAGCACTTGATGGTCCTAGAAATAATAATCAAGATGACCTTTTAAAAACAAAAGAGATTAAAGATTATGTTTTAAAAAACATTGATTGGAATTGTAAGGTTTTTACACTATTTCGTGAATCAAATCTAGGTTGTAAAAATGCAGTTAGTGATGCAATTACTTGGTTTTTTAATCATGAAAACAAGGGTATTATATTGGAGGATGATTGTCTGCCATTAAATAGTTTTTTTTCATTTTGTGATGATTTGTTAACAAAATATGAATTTGATGAAAGAGTCAGGCATATAAGTGGTGTTAATTTTTTAGATGCTGATATTGAAATTAAACACTCATATTATTTTTCCAAGTTTACACATGTTTGGGGATGGGCTTCTTGGAAAAGAGTTTGGAATGACTACTCAAAAGACATACTTAAAGAATTTGATCTTGATAAATTTGATGAATTTTATAATATCTACCAGGATAAAAAAGTATGTGATACTATTATAAATGAATTAAAAAGAGTTCAATCTGACAATTTAAACACTTGGGATTATCAATATTTGTTTCTTAATTTCATCAATAATGGGTTAACTATAATTCCTAAATACTCTTTAATCAAAAATATCGGATTTGATTTAAATTCAACTCATACACAAACAAATCCTTATAAAAGTAGAGAATTAGAAAATATCAATACAATTTTACATCCGTCAAATTATATCCCTAAAATAAATTATGATTTGTTAAGTTTAAGAAAAATGTTTAAAACAACCTTTTGGATGAAATTACAATCTCGTATTTTACTAAAAAGCAAACCATAAGAATGAAAATTGTATACGATCATCAGACTTTTTCACAACAGGATTATGGAGGTATATCTAGATATTTTTACGAGCTCATAAAATTTGGAAAAACAGATGGTGAAAATCAACTTGAGCTTATTTTAAAATATAGCAATAATACGTATATTGAAAACCTTGATATTAGTAATCATAAAAATTTTTTTCTGAATAATGATTTTAAAGGAAAAAGAAGAATCCAAATGGTACTTAATA
>CAJBRT010000212.1 GCA_903958045.1 uncultured Bacteroidota bacterium
ATATTTTAGCAGAATGCTTATTTTCATCTCCTCTATAAAATCAATTCTATGAAGTATTGTACATCCCTTTTTTGCCTCTTTGTTGCTGCTTTATTTATGAGTGGTTCAGCTACTGCACAGCAGGTGCCCGTAACCAAAGCGAACTATGCACTTGCGGCAAGATTCTCTCCTAAAAAAGTAGATAAACTTATTTTTTCTACATCGGTGGATCCGCATTTTCTAAAAAAATCGGAACGCTTTTGGTATATGTATGAAACCACCGAAGGTAAAAAGTGGTACATCGTAGATCCGGTTAAAGCAGAAAAGAAAGTACTATTTGATAACGCCGATTTGGCAGCAAAAATTACTCGCATTGTAAAAGATCCATTTGATGCGCAGCATTTAGCCATTGATAGCATGCGTTTTATTAGAGACGAAAATTGGATTCAGTTTGAGGTAAAAAGTACCCAAGAGATTGAAAAGAAAGATTCGACCGCTAAAAAAGGCACCCCTGCTGTAAAAGAAAAGAAGGTCTTTTATTTCGAATACAATTTGCAAACCGCAGAGCTTGTAGAACTTCCTGAATTAAAGAAGCCAAAACGCAAGCCAAGTTGGGCCAATGTGTCGCCAGATGGTAACTCAGTAGTTTTTGGTCGTAACAATAACTTGTACTGGATGGATAAGGCGTCTTATGAAAAGGCCTTAATCAATGAAAATGATTCTACCATTGTTGAAAAACAATTAACCAAAGATGGTATCGAAAACTTTGGCTATTTCAATGATAATAACTTATCGGGTACGGGTCAAACCGACGAAGAAAAAGAAAAGGATAAAAAGAAGCGTAAGGGTGCCTATGTAATGTGGTCGCCTAATTCTAAATATTTTGTGGTTAAAAAAGTAGACAATACAAAGGTTAAAGACCTATGGGTTATTAATAATGTAAGTGGTCCTCGTCCAACACTTGAAACCTATAAATATTGGATGCCTGGCGAAAAAGAAGCGCCCGTAGATCATTTGTATGTATTTGATATGACTACTGCTACTGGTAAAGAATTGAATGTTTCTAAGTTTAAAGACCAGGGTGTTGCCGTATGGTCTGACCCAGGAAAAGTAAACACGAGAGATGACGATTTTAGAGCTTCTGTTTGGCTTGGCGACAATAGTAAATTTTATTTTACAAGAACCAGTCGCGATCAAAAGCGAATCGATGTTTGCACGGTAGACGTTACTACTGCAACCGTTAATCCATTAATTACCGAAACCTTTAATACCTATATCGAAAATAAAAGAGTAGGACTAGTAAATGGGGGTAAAGAGCTTATTAAATGGAGCGAGCAGGATGGATGGGCTCATTTTTATTTACACGACGAAAGCGGTAAGCTTAAAAATCAAATTACATCAGGCACGTATCATTGCGAAGAAATTTTAGGTATCGATGAAGCCAAGCGTGTTTTGTATTTTTCGGCTAATGGTAAAGAAGCTGGTGAAGATCCATATCTTTTACACGCATACCGTGTAAACTTTGATGGTACTGGTTTAAAACTATTAAACCCAGGAAATTTTGATCATGCCATGCGCATGAACGATAACAATACTTTTTTTGTTAATAATTTTTCGCGTGTAAACTCGGTGCCAGCATCGGTACTTTACAATGCAGAAGGCAAAAAAGTAATGGACCTTGAAACCGCCGATTTATCATCGTTAATGGCAACGGGGTATAAGTTCCCAGAACCATTTAAAGTAAAAGCGGATGATGGCATTACCGATTTATATGGTGTGATGTACAAGCCTTTTGATTTTGATGCTACAAAAAAATACCCCATTATAGAGTATGTATATCCGGGTCCTCAAACCGAGGCGGTTAACAAAGCGTTTACCAAAGGCATGGACCGTATAGACCGTCTCGCTCAAATGGGTTTTGTGGTAGTAACCATTGGTAACAGAGGTGGACACCCTGCACGAAGCAAGTGGTACCATAATTATGGGTATGGTAATTTGCGTGATTACGGTTTAGCAGATAAAAAAGCAGCGGTAGAACAACTTGCCGACCGTTTTTCATTTATCGATATCGATAGAGTAGGTATTCATGGCCATTCGGGTGGTGGATTTATGAGTACTGCTGCGATGCTAGTATATCCTAACTTTTTTAAAGTAGCTGTTTCGTCGGCGGGTAACCATGACAATAGCGTTTACAACCGTTGGTGGAGTGAACAGCACCATGGCGTTAAAGAAGTAATTGGCGATAAAGGGGATACGAGCTTTTTATACAGCATCGAAAAAAATCCGGACCTAGCTAAAAATTTAAAAGGTCATTTAATGCTTTCTCATGGTGACATTGATAACAACGTGCACCCAAGTAATACCATTCGCATGGCCAATGCTTTAATTAAGGCAAACAAGCGTTTTGATTTAGTGCTACTGCCTGGTCAAAGACATGGTTATGGTGATATGACAGAATATTTCTTTTGGCGTCAAGCAGATTATTTTGCAGAACATTTACTAGGGGACAAAACTGGTAGATCAGTAACCGAAATAGAAGAAATGACAAAAGAAATGGAGCAGTCAAACAAAGCTCCTACTGGTGGAAGAAGAAATTAAAAGTGCCATTTTTGGCATACAAATAGGCTGGCATGAAAATTTTTTTAATAGGGTTGATGGGGTCGGGCAAAAGTTACTGGACTAAGCAG
>CAJBRT010000213.1 GCA_903958045.1 uncultured Bacteroidota bacterium
AGCATGTTTGCTGAAATTGTTTGTAAAGACATTCAGCAATTGCGTTATGTTTTACACGACGAGTTGCAAAAAATAAAAGGCATCGAAAGAACAGAAACTTTTATTTCGCTCGAAGAAAGTTTGGTTAGAAATGTGGTGGTATCACCTACCGAGTAGTTTATTTTTCCCTAACATTAAATGCGTCTCTCAATCCATTGCCTAATAAATTAAACGCAAGTACTAATATCATAATAGCAATGCCAGGCGCTAATGCCAGTGCAGGATTGTGCGTAATAATAAAATTGTAGTTTTCTTTAATCATCAGGCCCCAACTGGGTTGTGGCGGTTGCACACCCACGCCTAAAAAACTTAATCCCGCTTCAATGACAATGGCTGATGCAAAATTGCTGGCAGCAATCACTAAAATAGGTCCAATAATATTGGGTAAAATATGAATAAAAATAGTGCGCATATCTGAGTAACCTAATACCCTTGTTGCTTCAATAAATTCTCTGTTTTTAATGGCCATTACCTGCCCACGCACAAGCCTAGCAACGTTTACCCACATGGTTAATCCTACGGCAATAAACACCTGCCAAAATCCTTTTCCTAAAACAAGTGTAATCGCAAACACTAGTAATAATGTTGGGATGCTCCAAATAACATTGATAAACCACATGATGCACTCATCAATCCAGCCTCTATAAAAACCAGCAAGGGCGCCTAGTAAAATACCAATGGTTAAAGACAGTAATACTGCAATGAGTCCAACGCCCAAACTTACGCGCACGCCAATAATAAGTCGGCTAAGCATGTCTCTACCAAACTTATCGGTGCCGGCGTAATAGGTTTGCGTAATAACAGGACTCTTGGCTACTAGGCTCAACTGCATTACACCAGGTTCTGTAATGCCTTCATCTATATATTTTTGAAAATGAATGTCACTTCCTTTGATCGTATAGGAAGTGATGGGTATAAATGTATAAACGTCTTCTTCGCCACCAATCAATTTTTCAAAAAAGGATGTTTGTTTTATTTGGCTTATGCGTTTTACTTGTAGTAGTTGAATACTAAATCCTGGCTTCATGCTTCCTATTTCAGGAATCATGCGGTTGGCATTTGGCGAATGTTCGGGTGCAATAAAATAAGCAAACACCGCTAGCAAAAAAGCAGCCGCTACAATATATACTGACACACTCGTTGCTTTATTGCGGCGAAGCTTTCTAAAAAAACTACCTTCCTGTTGTTGCATTACGGTTCGGCCTTTCCATTTGTAAGAACCAAAGGTACCAAACCAGCCTGCAACTACCGTATATACCATATGAAAGGGTTGCATAAACGCAAACCACCAGAGTAGTTTTTGTTGTTTAAAAAAGGTTGCTGATGCATACATGAATGGTATTTCAATCAGCGTTTTACAACCTATTAAAAGAAGCCAAGTATAAATATTTCCTGTTTGAAATAAATTAATTGGCAGGTACACGAGTAACGATGCATTTACAAGGTATACGAGTAGTAGTATCCAAAAAATAATTTTGTCTTGATAGCCAGAAGCCTTGCTAGCCCAGCGTATCCGCTGTTGAATAAACAAACCAAGTGTATCGCTTGGCGCGGTGGAAACCACTGCATCCTGTGCATATACATACCCAATTTTACCTGGATACGATTTTTTCATTTTATGCATCAGAAGCATATCGTCGCCGCTGGGCAAATGATCGATACCACTAAATTTACCAACGCTTTCAAAAGCAATTTTGGAATAGCATAAGTTGGCGCCATTGCAAAGTGTATGGGAACCTGATGCAACAGCTGCTGCCGTTATGCCTTGTAAACTTATAAAATCTAGTACTTGAAAAATAGATAAAAAACTTCCTGTGTTTGTGTAGGCTACGGGTGCTGCAATCATTACACAATCGTGTTCTTGAATATATGCATCATAAGTAGCTAGCCAATTACGAGTAACACTGCAATCGGCGTCTGTGGTGACCATCCAATCACCAGTTGCCTCGTTAATCGCAATTTCTATCGCTCTTTTTTTATACGCAACGATGTTTTCATTGTTTGTAAAATCTTTTAATTGCAGTAAGCGAACATTGTTATGTTGTGTTGCAATCTTCAAAACAAGCTGCGCCGTTTCATCTTCTGAAAAATCATCCACCACAATGATTTCAAATAAATGCGCTGGGTAATTTTGTGCTAGTATACCAGTAATGCAGGCTTCAATGTTGGAGGCTTCGTTACGGGCCGGAATGATAACCGAAAACTTGGAAAGGGGAGGCGCGCCGCTTGCCACAAATGCACGCATGTTCCAGTACCCTTTTGTATACAAGGCCATTAAGACACCGTAGGCAGCAAGTAGGCAAATGGTTACTGTTAAAAAGGGCATGTAACAAAGAAAATCAATAATTGGGCTATTTGTTAGGCTTGCCCCTTCATTTCCCTATTTTTTTCTTGGTTTTATGCAAAAAACGGCCGTACTTTGAATTAGTTGCATAACTAACTATATGTCAAACAACCAATTTAAAAGAGGCGAATTATACAGCGTTATCAATGGTATGGCGTCTACCGCTGTGGCCCGTCGTTTACAAAAAAACTTTAGACTTGCCGGTCTCGAAATTACCATCGAGCAGTGGAGTGTGCTCTATCATTTATGGAAGCAAGATGCACTCAGTCAGCAAGAATTGTGTAACCGAACATTTAGAGATAAGCCAAGTATAACGCGCCTCATTGACAATCTGGAAAAGCAAAAATTAGTAAAGCGCATGCCTTCTAAAGAGGATCGTCGTATCAATCTCGTTTGCTTAACAGAGCCAGCAAAATTACTCCAAGACAAAACCATTGAGCTCGCCAATCAAACCATGGATGAAGCGCTCATTGGCGTTCATAAAAACGAAATTGAAATCGTTAAACAAGTATTTCAAAAAGTGTACGACAATTTATTATAAAAGTTTTTTAAAAATATAGATATGGAAACGTCAAATCAGCAACCATTACTCGGTGGTGAGTGGATCATTAAAGAAAGCACGCTTGCATCTACTTTTATTCCAGAAGAATTTAATGAAGAACAACAAATGGTGAAAGATATGTGTGATCAATTTATTGACACAGAAATTTTACCTATTGTAGATCGTATCGATAAACTGGAGGCTGGTTTAATGCCATCACTCATGGAAAAAGCAGGTGAGCAGGGGCTTTTGTCTACTTCTTGTCCCGAAGCATATGGTGGATTAGGTAAAGATTTTATCACATCTACCATTGTAAATGAAGCGCTGGGTGGTGGCTATTCTTTTTCGGTGGCCATTGCTGCACACACAGGTATTGGTACACTTCCTATTTTATATTTTGGTACCGAAGAGCAAAAGCAAAAATACATTCCTAAACTAGCAAGTGGTGAGTGGAAAGGTGCGTATGGTTTAACAGAACCCAATAGTGGAAGTGATGCACTTAGTGCAAAAACAACAGCGGTACTTTCAAGTGATGGTCAGCACTATATTTTAAATGGACAAAAATGTTGGATCACCAACGGTGGTTTTGCAGATGTGTATACCGTTTTTGCAAAAATTGATGGCGAAAAATTTACTGGTTTTATAGTAGAAAGAGGTGCCGAAGGTTTTACCCAAGGTCCCGAAGAACATAAAATGGGCATCAAAGGATCTTCTACCGTTCAACTCTATTTTCAAGACTACAAAGTGCCTGTGGGTAACGTTTTGGGCGAAATAGGTAAGGGACATGTTATTGCATTTAACGTATTAAATATTGGTCGTTTAAAATTATGCGCAGCAACTCTGGGTGGTGCAAAAAGAGCAACCACGGTGAGTGTACAGTATGCAAAAACAAGGGAACAATTTAAATTACCCATTGCAAAATTTGGCGCCATCAAACATAAAATGGCAGAGATGGCCATTAAAATGTGGGTATGTGAAGCGGGTCTTTACCGAACTGCAAAATGGATTGATGATAAAGAGCATGCATTACTTCAAGAAGGAAAAACATTTGCACAAGCTTTACTAGGTGCAGCCGAAGAATATGCAATTGAGTGTGCAATGTTAAAAGTATTTGGTAGTGAAGTGCTCGATTTTGTGGTTGATGAAGGGGTACAAATTCATGGGGGTAATGGATTTAGTGATGAGTATCAAATTTCAAAGGGATACCGCGATAGCAGAATCAACCGAATTTACGAAGGTACCAATGAAATCAACCGTTTGCTTACCGTAGATATGGTCTTAAAGCGCGCCATGAAAGGAAAGCTGGATTTAATGACGCCCGCTATGGCGGTTCAAAAAGAGCTCATGAGTATCCCAGATTTTGGTGACGCTGATGATGCTCCATTTGCAAAAGAACTTAAATACATCACCAACTTTAAAAAAGCGATACTCATGGTAGCAGGTGCTGCCGTACAAAAGCTGATGATGCAACTTGAAAAAGAGCAGGAAGTGTTAATGAATATTGCAGACATGGCCATCGAAGTATTTCATACCGAGAGTGCACTACTTCGTGTTATGAAACTGACTCAAAAAAATGGAGAAGCAACAACTAGTTTGCAAGCAGATATTATGCGTACTTATTTATACGACGCTGCCGATAAAATTAATAAAGCAGGTAAAGATGCCCTCAACAGTTTTGCAGATGGCGATGAACTTCGCATGATGCATATTGGTCTTAAACGTTTTACCAAAGTGGATCCATACAATACCAAGGAGTCTCGCCGCCGAATAGCAGACAAATTGATTGCAGATGATGGTTATAAATTTTAATACATTTGCTTATGGACAATTCAATACAGGAGTTTAATGACTATCGTCAAAAAATGAATGATGTCATTTTAAGCAAAGACAACCTCGTTTTAAAACGTTTGTGGAACCTAGACACCAATACCTACGATGATGGTGCACTGGACAAAAAAACAAAGGAAATGCTTGGCCTAGTGGCTAGTATGGTACTCAGGTGCGACGATTGTATCAAATATCACCTTCAAAAATGTCATGAACTGGGCCTTTCTACAGAGGAAGTCTATGAAATTTTTGCCGTAGCCAATATTGTAGGGGGTACGATTGTGATACCCCATACCCGCAGGGGTGCCGAATTTTGG
Source organism: uncultured Bacteroidota bacterium (assembly GCA_903958045.1). Lineage (GTDB taxonomy): Bacteria > Bacteroidota > Bacteroidia > Chitinophagales > Chitinophagaceae > Sediminibacterium. Next base: position 5,069 of record CAJBRT010000213.1, read on the forward strand.
GAGGCCCTCATAAAAGGCTAAACAATTTGCATTCTGTATTAAATTTAGTCGGACCTTTGGTGACCATTCATTCAAACAACGACTCGATGTCTATAGATACTACTGTCCAAGCGCCTGTTTTGACCGCCAAAGATTTTGCCACCGACCAAGAAGTTCGTTGGTGCCCGGGTTGTGGCGATTATTCTATTTTGGCGCAGGTTCAAAAAGTGATGCCCAATATTGGGGTTCCTAAAGAAAACATTGTCATTATTAGCGGTATTGGTTGTAGTAGTCGCTTCCCTTATTATATGAACACGTTTGGTATGCACTCCATTCATGGACGTGCTACTGCGATTGCGAGTGGTTTAAAAGCAACTAGACCGGAGTTAAGCGTTTGGATTGTTACCGGCGATGGAGATTGTTTAAGTATTGGTGGTAACCATACCATTCATTTGTTGCGTCGAAATTTCGACGTAAACATTATGATGTTTAACAATCAAATTTATGGTTTAACAAAAGGGCAATATTCGCCCACTTCCGAAGAACATAAGATTACAAAAAGTACACCTTATGGAAGTATCGATCATCCATTTAATCCAGCTGCATTAGCACTAGGTGCCGATGCGAGTTTTATTGCGCGCAGTATGGATCGTGATCCTAAGCATTTGCAAGCCATGCTTACACGTTCGCACCAGCATAAAGGCGCTTCATTTTTAGAAATTTATCAGAACTGCAACATCTTTAACGATGGCGCTTTTGAAATATTTACAGAAAAAGCAACCAAGCAGGAAGAGGCTTTATTTTTAGAACAAGGCAAACCATTAATTTTTGGTGCCAACGCAGACAAGGGTATCAAATTTGATGGTTTAAAACCTGTTGTTGTATCGCTTGGGGATGGTGTTAGTACCGATGATTTATGGATCCACGACGAAAGAGATTTTTATAAAGCACAAGTTCTGGTTCGTTTATTTGATTCGCCTACTAAACCAGAAGGACATTTTCCAAGACCTTTTGGTGTTTTCTTTGAAAGTGATAGAGCTTGTTACGAAGACGTAATGGCCATGCAAATTGAAGAAGTGATTGCTACCAAAGGAAAAGGCGATTTGGATAAAATGCTACGTGGCCGCGAAGTGTGGGAGATTCTATAAGATGTTATTAGAAATACACCCTAACAACCCCAATCCGAGGCATATTGCTACCGTAGTGGACTGCCTTAAAAGTGGCGGTATCATTGCATATCCCACCGATACCATTTATGGTTTAGGTTGTGATATTTTTCAACCAAAAGCCATCGAAAAAATTGCCCAAATAAAAGGGGTAGATCCAGCCAAAGCGCAACTTAGTTTTGTTTGCACCGACCTTTCCGATTTAAGCAAATATGCAAAGGCGATTTCAACGCCACTGTATAGGCTTTTAAAAAATTATTTACCGGGTCCATTCACTTTTATTTTGCCAGCAAGTAAGCAGGTGCCCAAGCTTTTACAAAACAAAAAAAATACCATCGGCCTTCGTATTCCTGACAATACAATTGCTTGTGCGATTGTTGCAGCACTCGAACATCCCATTTTATCTGCGTCTTTACCTGGTGAGATGGTAGAAGACTACACAGATCCATATGTGATTCATGAAAATTTTGAAAAGCTTGTTGATATTGTAATAGATGGCGGAATAGGTGGCATGATTCCTTCTACTATTGTTGATTGCACCACCGATGATTACACCGTTATTAGAGAAGGGGCGGGGGTGTGGGAAGGATAGCAAAACTTTTTCTGTGATGTTCGCATAAGCCGTACACTTCAATAGCCGCGCGGTGTACAGCCGTTCCGTATCCTTTATTTTTATTCCAACCATACATCGGATATGCTTTATGTAGCTTTTCTAAATAAGCGTCTCTATGTGTTTTAGCTAAAATACTGGCTGCTGCAATAGATGCATATTTGCCATCCCCTTTTACAATGCATGTGTGCGGAATATTTTTATAGGGCTTAAAACGGTTGCCATCTACAATTAAATATTTTGGCTTTTTTTTGAGCGCAGCAACTGCTAAGTGCATGGCTTTTATAGAAGCTTGTAAAATATTGATCTCATCAATTTCTGTGTGTGATACACTGGCTACAGCCCATGCAATGGCTTCTTTTTCGATGATAGGTTTTAATACCGCTCTATTTTTTTCTGTTAGTTTTTTACTATCATTTAAAAGTGGATGATAAAAGTTAGCCGGTAAAATAACAGCTGCTGCAAATACAGGACCCGCATAACAACCCCTGCCTGCTTCATCAAGGCCTGCTTCTAATAGCGCTGTTTGATAATTTAGTTCTAGCATCCTATTGGGGTTCCACAATTTGATGCAAAATAGGTAAAAAATAAGATGCATCTAATTGCTACCTTTGTGGGTATGAATTCTGCAAATCGTTCAAACAAATTGGTAGCAACCTGGCTTTTAGTGGGTGTTGTTATGACCATTATTCAATTTGTGCTTGGTGGTGTTACGCGCTTAACGGGCAGTGGACTTTCTATTACCGAGTGGGAAGTAATTACAGGTGCATTACCGCCACTTTCTGAACAGGCATGGTTAAACGAGTTTGCGAAATACAAACAAACCCCACAGTTTCAGTTACTCAATTTTGAATTTGACTTACAAAATTTCAAATACATATTTTTCTGGGAATGGTTTCACCGTTTATGGGCCCGAATTATTGGCCTTGTTTTTGCGGGTGGATTTATTTGGTTTGTAGTAGCCAAGCATTTTAAAAAAGAAATGATTAAGCCACTGGTGATATTGTTTTTTTTGGGCATCATGCAAGGTGCTATTGGTTGGATTATGGTAGCGAGTGGACTCGAAGGCGACGCAGTATATGTAAAGCCCACGCGCCTTGCCCTTCATTTTATTTTTGCACTAGGCTTACTCTCTTATACATTTTGGTTTGCACTGCAACTGAGTGTGCCCCAAACTGCACTTCAAATTCAAGCCGGTATGCATCAGGCTATTAAAAAAGCCAAAAAAATTAATGTGGCAATACTTGCGCTGCTAGTATTACAACTCATGTATGGTGCCCTTATGGCGGGCCACAAAGCAGCCATGGTAGCACCTACTTGGCCAACCATCAATGGCGATTATGTGCCAAGTAATTTATTTTCAGATCCTGTATTTTTATTAAATTTTATCGAAAACAAAATACTCGTGCATTTTATGCACCGCGGCATTGCTTATGTGTTGTTGGTGCTTGTTATTTACTGGACAGTTCAACTCTACCGCATCAATGGAAGTTCATTTTTTAACCGTATAAAAATATTTCCATTGCTACTTGTAGTGCTACAAGTTTTATTAGGTATTGCAAGCTTACTCTATGCGCGCAGTATCATTCCTGGTGTATGGGGTATTTTTGAATGGATGGCGCAAATACACCAGCTGGTGGGTATGAGTTTGCTATTAAGTCTAGTGGCTACTTTTTACGTGATGCGGGAACAAACAAAGTAAAATAATTAGGTAGTACTTTAACCCATAAATGCTGCGCACTAGCTACTGCTTCTCCATCAATATGTAAGGGTGCAAGTTTTAAATTGCTAATTTCTAAACTTGGTGTTTGAAAGTAAATAATATTTTTGTGCTCCATGTCTTCTACCAACTGTTGCATTTTATTGTTGCCACTTAACTGTTTTAAAACTGCGTAGGGTAGTTTTACTTTATGCATTTTTTGTACCACAATAACGTCTAGTAATCCGTCATTGAGTTTTGCTTGTGGGGCGATGGTTACATTATTGCCAAATTGGTTGCTGTTAGCGATGCTAATTAAAAAAGCATCTGTAAAAAAACTAAATTCAGGCAGTTTTATTTCAAAGCCATAAGGTTGCGCTTTAAAAAAATGAAGCAAACTTTCTTTGGTATAATTGAACAAGCCGCGCTTTGCTTTTCGTGCAAAATTATGGGCTACTTGCGCGTCAAACCCCAGTCCACTTAGCATGCAAGAGAATGCGTCATTGATGGTAAAAGCATCTACCGGCATGGTGTTCCCCTCAATAATCACTTGTAAAGCTCTTTTAATTTTTGTAGGAATACCCGCTGCTCTGGCGAGTCCATTGCCGGAGCCTACTGGTAAAATGCCAAATCGCAAACGCAGTTCAGCAAAGGCTTGCACAATTTGATTGACGGATCCGTCGCCTCCTACAATGATAATATCCGTAAATCTATCTGCAATGACCTTTTCTTTTAGTAAAGTGTAATTGCCCGTTGCATTTGTATAGTCGATATCAAAAGAAATATTAACTGCATGTAACTTTTCTGAAATAAAAGCAATGAGTTTTTCTTTTGTTCGCGTCCCTGAAATAGGGTTCACTAAAAATAACAACTTACGGTCCATAATGCTTACCATTTAATAAGCGCACTAGCCCATGTAAATCCACTTCCAAATGCAGCTAAACAAACAAGGTCACCTTCTTTAATTAAATTTTTCTCATACGCTTCACAAAGTGCAATCGGCACAGATGCTGCTGTTGTATTACCATACTGCATTATATTATTATACACCTGATCATCTCTAAGGCCTAATTTTTGTTGCACAAATTGTGCAATGCGTAAATTAGCTTGGTGCGGTATAAGCATATTTAAATCGGAAGGCTGGTAACCGCTCGTGTGTAAGGCTTCTAGTATCACTTCCGGAAATTTTACGATCGCTTTTTTAAATACCGATGGACCGTCCATGAATGGAAAATTTTGAGCACTATCAATCATATTATGGCTCATAAACATTTGTCCTATTTCCGCCTCATCAAAATTTGCATACTCACCCCAATGATTGGCGTGTGTGCCCGGGTTATACATGGCTAAAATTTCTGCGGCCGCGCCGTCGCTATGTAAATGCGTATTTAGTATGCCTTGGCCCTGGGTGGTAGATGGTTGTAAAACAACGGCGCCGGCGCCATCGCCAAAAATCACAGAAACGTTTCGTCCTCTGGTGCTAAAATCAAGTCCAAAAGAATGTTTTTCACTGCCAATCACAAGAATGTTTTTGTACATACCTGTTTTTATAAACTGATCCGCTACACTTAGTGCATATACAAATCCACTACACTGGTTTCTAATATCAAGTGCGCCAATTTCTTTCATACCCATGGCTCTTTGCACCAGTACGCCACAGCCTGGAAAATAATAATCCGGAGATAGTGTTGCAAACACAATAAAGTCAATGTCTGCAGCCGTGGTGCCCGCTCTTTCGATGGCAATTTTTGCAGCTTCCACTGCCATGGTGGTGGTGGTTTCTTCGGTGCGGTGTGCGTACCTTCTTTCTTTGATACCGGTTCTTTCTACAATCCATTCGTCGCTGGTTTCCATATGCGTAGTGAGGTCTTGATTGGTCACTACATTAGCAGGTAAATATTTTCCAATCCCAGCAATTTTACTACTTAGCATGTATCACTTTTTTTAACTGTACAATTTGCTCCAAAAATAAAGCTGTTTCTTTTTCTACACTTACAATATCATTGGACTGAATAGGGGATGCGAGTACGTGATTACCTGCTTCTGGAATCGGAATCATTCTCTTTAAATTAGCAGGGGTACCAACCGCTTCAAACATTTCTTTCATCGCCGAAACTTTTACAACAGGGTCCTGATTTTTTTCGTCCTTAAAATAATAGAGCGTTAATAGTGGACATTTAATTTTAGTAAAATGACTTGGAATCATGGTGGTTTCTAATAATTCTTGTAATTCAACCACGGCTTCTAATCGATACTGGTGGTTCCAATATTTTTTATAGGTATCGGTTCTGTCTTTTAACACATTTTCTTTTCCGCCCATTACCTTTCTAGCAATTTGTAAACCCCATGGATTGTTGGTTAAAAATGCACTTGGATTATTGATGGCAATATTTGGAGAATATAAAACCAGGCCTGCTACGTCTTCAAAATTAGACGCTAGTTCAAGTGCTACGGTTCCGCCCGTAGACGTTCCCATTAAAATTACTTTATCGCCTAGTTGTTTACCAATCGCATAGGCTTCTTTTGCCGATTCCCATAAACTGGTAGCAGTCATATGTACAAGTGCATCTGTGGTATCAATGCCGTGTTCCGATAATCTTGCGAGGTACATATTGCATCCAAACTGCTTCGCAATATTTCTATGTACAGGGTTTCCTTCTTCCTGACTGGCGCTAAAACCATGCAAGTACACAATTACATAGGGTGTTTTGGCTTTGGTGCTATCGTTGGCCCAAACTATGCGGGCTTCATTGTCCGGTTTTACTTTGTGGGCAGCTTCTTTGGTCTTAATGTAGCTTTCTAATGCAGCTGGCTCCGACGGTACTTGTATTAAGTTATTGTTATAAATGGGCGCTGCTGGTTTAGGGCCTAAAAAATATACAATGGCAAGCAGGGCTACTAGTGCAGCAATAATTTTGAGGAAACGCTTCATAGGCAAATTTATAGGCGTAAATATCTAGTTTTACCCTGATATTAGGGGTAAACTAAGCGTTAATTATTGGCTTTCAGGCCCATCCTTTGCTTTTATGGGGTTTCTAAGCTTATAATCCTTACCTTTGCAGCCTTAAAAAAGCACATGGAAATAAGAAATATCGCCATTATTGCGCACGTTGACCACGGTAAAACTACGTTGGTTGACAAAATTTTACACGCAACAAAGGTGTTCAGAGACAATCAAGAAACTGGTGAACTTATCATGGATAGCAATGAGCTAGAACGTGAACGTGGTATCACCATTTTAAGTAAAAATGCATCCGTAACTTATAAGGGCGTAAAAATTAACGTTATTGACACTCCTGGTCACTCCGACTTTGGTGGTGAAGTAGAACGTGTATTAAAAATGGCTGACGGCGTTTGTTTATTAGTAGATGCCTTTGAAGGCCCAATGCCTCAAACAAGATTTGTACTACAAAAAGCTTTACAATTAAACTTAAAGCCCATTGTAATTATTAATAAAGTAGATAAACCAAACTGTCGTCCTGACGAAGTGCATGACGCGGTATTTGAATTATTCTTCAACCTAGATGCTACCGAAGAGCAATTAGATTTCCCTACTTTTTATGGTAGCGGAAAAAATGGTTGGTTCAACGATAGCTTAACGCCTTGCGAAAATATTGATCCATTACTAGATGGTATCTTAAAATTTGTGCCGCCACCAAATGCAAAAACAGGTGCTACACAAATGCAAATTACTTCACTAGACTATTCAACTTTCTTGGGTCGTATTGCCATTGGTAAAGTAGAACGTGGTGTGATCAAAGAAGGTCAAAACGTAGTGTTGGTGCAGGCTGACGGCTCTATCAAGAAAAATAAAGTGAAAGAGCTCTATGTGTTTGAAGGAATGGGAAAGCGTAAAGTAACAGAAGTTGTTTCTGGTGATTTATGTGCTGTTGTTGGACTTGAAGAGTTTAACATTGGTGATACCATTGCTGATCCTGAAGCACCGGAGGCTTTACCAATTATTAGTGTAGATGAGCCTACTATGAGTATGACATTTAGTATCAACAACTCACCATTCTTTGGTAAAGAAGGTAAGTTTGTTACTTCTCGTCACATTCGTGATCGTCTCATGAAAGAAACAGAAAAAAACTTAGCACTTCGTGTAGAAGAAACAGATAGTGCAGATAGCTTTTTAGTATACGGTCGTGGTATCTTACACTTAGGGGTACTTGTAGAAACCATGCGTAGAGAAGGATATGAATTAACCGTGGGAAATCCGCAGGTACTTGTAAAAGAAATCGACGGAAAAAAACACGAACCATTTGAAATATTAGTTGTGGATGTGCCTTCTGAATTTAGTGGTAAAGCCATTGATTTAGTAACACAGAAAAAAGGTGAAATGTTGGTGATGGAATCGAAAGGTGACATGCAACATTTAGAGTTTGATATTCCTTCTAGAGGACTTATTGGACTTCGTTCACAAATGTTAACCCAAACTGCTGGTGAGGCTGTAATGGCGCACCGCTTTAATGAGTACAAGCCTTGGAAAGGACCTATTCCTGGTCGTAACAACGGTGTACTTATTGCTAAGTTTGGTGGAACAACAACTGCTTATTCTATCGATAAGTTACAAGATAGAGGACGTTTCTTTATCGAACCAGGTGAAGAAGTATACATTGGTCAGGTATTAGCTGAACACATTAAGCCAGGTGATTTAAATATCAACGCTGTGGAAATGAAAAAGCTAACCAACCACCGCGCAAGTGGATCTGATGATAGCGTTCGTATTACACCAAAAACACAGTTCACCCTAGAAGAGTGTATGGAGTACATTCAACAAGATGAGTGTATCGAAGTAACACCTAAATCAGTAAGAATGCGTAAAACGCATTTAGATGAGAATGATCGTAAAAACGCATCAAGATCTAACGGGTAAAACTAAATAGTCTTATACTAAAAAGGCTTCCGCAAGCGGAGGCCTTTTTTTATGCAAAAAATTTTCGCGCAACAAATCAAGCACTGTTCATTTGCGAGCAAGTTTTGCGAGCAAATAATTATTTATTAAGCGTATCCCACAACAAATCTTTCAGTGCACTTAATCCTGTATTTGTCACAGAGGATATAAATACGTGTGGTACATTTTTTGGAAGTTCTTTTGCAATCGCTTCTTTTAATTCATCATCAAGCATATCTGATTTAGAAATGGCAATGATAAAATCTTTTTGAAGCATCTCGGGATTGTACTGCTCTAATTCGTTACGCAAAATATCAAATTCTTTTTTGTGATCGTTGCTATCGGCGGGGATCATAAAAAGTAAAATGGCGTTTCGCTCAATATGTCTTAAAAACCGGTGCCCTAGGCCTTTTCCTTCGGCGGCACCTTCAATAATACCGGGTAAATCGGCAATACAAAAAGAGCGAGAATCTCTATATTCCACCATGCCAAGTTGTGGCGTTAACGTGGTAAATGCGTAGTTGGCAATTTTAGGTGTGGCGGCTGTAATTGATGAAAGCAAAGTTGATTTTCCAGCGTTTGGAAATCCAACAAGTCCTACATCGGCAAGTACTTTTAGTTCTAAATATTTATAGCCTTCACTTCCTTCTTCTCCGGGTTGAGCGTGCTCTGGCACCTGGTTGGTAGGGGTTGCAAAATTGCTATTACCCAGTCCACCTCTTCCGCCTTTTAACCAAATAATTTCTTGACCGTCGTATAAAATTTCGGCTTCTACATTGCCTGTTTCTTCATCTTTGGCGATGGTACCTAATGGAACTTC
>CAJBRT010000214.1 GCA_903958045.1 uncultured Bacteroidota bacterium
CACTAAATCATGCTTCTATTATTGACGGCGTAAGGCTTACAAAGTCTATGCGCTTCCGTTATGAGCACAATTCGATGGAGGATTTAGAAGTAAAATTAAAAGAAGCCATTGCTGCCGGCGCACAACAAAAAATTATTGTAACAGATGGTGCTTTTTCTATGGATGGTACCATTGCTCAATTGGATAAAATTGTTGAATTGGCTGAAAAATATGAGGCGCTAGTAATGACAGACGAATGTCACTCATCTGGATTTTTAGGAAAAACGGGAAGAGGCGTTCACGAATTAAAAGGCGTGATGGGCAGGGTTGATATTATCACTGGCACGCTTGGTAAAGCCTTAGGAGGTGCATCGGGTGGGTTTACTTCTGGACGCAAAGAAATTATAGAACTTTTAAGACAGCGCTCTAGACCTTATTTGTTTTCAAATACATTAGCGCCTTCTATTGCAGGAGCTTCTATTGCTGTTTTTGATTTACTATCTCAAACCACAGCACTTCGAGATACATTAGAAGAGAATACGAGGTACTTTAGAGAAAAAATTACGGCTGCTGGTTTTGATATAAAACCAGGCACACATCCTATCGTTCCAATTATGTTATACGATGCGGTGGTATCTCAAAAAATGGCAGAAAAATTACTTGAAAAAGGAATTTACGTAATTGGCTTTTACTATCCGGTGGTACCCAAAGGACAAGCAAGAATTAGGGTACAAATATCTGCAGCACATACGAGAGCACATCTAGATCATGCGATCGAGGCATTTATAGAAGTAGGAAAAGAATTAGGGGTTATACAATAAATTTTATGTACTCCTATAATTTCGTTGTTTTATAAATTTTAATTAAGCCATCATTTTCGCTGCTTGTAACAATTAAACTTTGTTTAATTGGACTTTTTGATGCAGGTATAAATATGATACCTTCTGGCGCATCACCTGTTTTGAACATTTTTATAAATACAGGGGTTGTTGGGTTTGTGATATCATAAATCGCAAAAGCATCTGCTCTTTCAAGACCAACAATAGCAATATTTTTACCTCCAACTCTTCCTAAGCATACAGATTCTGGCTCTACCGATTTGTCGTCACTTCTTCCGTCATCATAAATAGCTAGTTCCTTAGCTTTCACATCAAGTTCGTTTTTGCTATCAAATACTTGGCTTCCAGTAGATGCATTCCAAACGCTAAATGATCTTGCACCTAAAGAATATAATGCATCAAAGTCACCATCTGAATCCGTATCGCCTAATGTAGTGGTAATATTTAATCTTCCTAAAATTGCATCTGTTTTAAGCGTTGCACCAGTAGGGAAATTTGTTGCATCTAATGTAACGGCACTTACTCTTTTCATTTCTGTAAATGCTTTATATTCTCGAGAATCACCTTCATTTGCAGTAAACAAATAAGGCGTTCCATTATGGTAAAAGTATGCAATAGCATCGGGCATATACATGCCATAAACTTTTGAAAAGGTATTAAATTCAATCTTATTGTCTCTGTCACTTACATCAGTTGCATTTGCGGCTAATGAATAGTCTTTAAAGCCTAATGGCGTAATTTTTTTAATAGCGGCACTTACAATGTCAATTTCAGCAATTGCATTATTTTCTTGAAGGGTTACATAAGCTGTTTTTGAATCATCAGAAATAGTTATATATTCTGGTTCAATATCTTTTACAAAGTTTTTCCCTGGACCAAAAATTCTAAATCCTTTTGCTGTTAAGCTAGCCAATTGACTTTCAAAAGCAGCAAAATTTAAAGTAACAACAGAATAATCAGACACTTTAATGATTGATACACTTCCTTCTGGGTCAGTTAAGTAATCGTCACTTGGCTCTCCTTCATTAGCAGATAAAATATAATTACCGTCAGGACTAAAAGTAACCATATCAGGTAGTGATCCAACATTGATTGATTTTATTTCAGTATAATTTGAAGTATTAAAAACAACTATTTTTCCAGCTGCTTGTTTGTTGGTAGATTCTATTGCTGCTGCTAATTTTCCATTGCTTATAGCTACACTATTCACATATCCACCATATGGCAACATGCTAATAGATTTAATTACCGTCACATTTGATGGGTTGCTTATGTCTAGTACATCAATTTTATTTTCTGTTCCATTGTTTACAGCAAATAACCTGTTAGTTGCAGGATCAAAAGCAGTTATTTCTGCTGCTCCAAGCCCACCCAAATTAATAGATGCAATTTCTTGATAGCCTGTTAAATCTTCATTTTGTGTATTTTCTAGTGGAACCGATATTTCATCTTTATTACAAGAAAATAATACAAACGCAAATAAGAACAAATAAATGATTTTACTATTTTTCATAAATTAATTATTAATTAATCTGTGAAATTATAGCAGCTATGTTAATTTAATATTACTGAATTATGAATTAAATATTAACTGAAAAAAGTAAAACAACTCATTTTTTCACAAAAAAAGGTTTATGAATATTACTTCATAAACCTTTTTTAAAATTAATGTATCAATTTATTTTGTTACAGCTGGTAAATCTGAATTTGATATATCTCTATGCAATTTCCATTTCCCATTTTCTTTTTTCCATAGTACTATGTATTTACCCTTGTCTAGTTGAGTTCCGTCCTTTGCTTTAATAACAATAAGACCTTCTTCTGTAATGTAATTTTCGTCACCCCAAACTTCTAATGTACTGAATTCTAAACCACCCATTCCGGCGCTTATAAAACTACCCCATAGTTTAGTTAAGTTTTCTTTTCCTTTAACTGATGGCATATTGTTTAACATTAAAGCGCCATCAGTACTATATGCTTCTGCTAGGCCTACAGAATCTCCTTTGGCCATAGATTCAGAAATTTGTTTGTTGGCGGCTTCAATTTCTTTTTTAGCATTTACTAAATCAAATGGCGCTTTTGTTTCTGATTTACATGCGAATAGGCTAGCTGCAATGAATGCAGAGAAAAGTAGTTTTTTCATTTTAATAGGGTTTAATTTTTTATAAATGGTAATTTAATCACAGAAGGATATTGTTTTGAATGGTGAATTTTATTTTCCACTGCAATACCTTTTGATTCATCATAATTATTACCACCTGTGTTAAGGTTACGATCAAATCTAGGGAAATTACTACTAGATACTTCGATGCGAATTTTATGGCCTGCTGCAAAATAATTGCTTGTCACCATCGGCGTTATATCTACTTTATATACTTTGCCTTTTTCCATAAATACTTCTTTATCGTAACCCTCTCTGTAACGAAGTCGCTGAATGGTTTCATCTAAATTATAGGCCTTACCATCAGGGTATACATCAATTAATTTAATGGTTACATCGGTATCTGGTCCTGCCGAAGAAACAAAAAGCGTAGATTCTATAAATCCTGTAATTTCAACACCCTCTTTTAATTCATCAGAAGTGTATACCAAAATATCATTTCTTAATTCCATTTGTGATTGATCAAAGCTGCCACCTTGTACCGCATTGCCTGTGCAGCAAACATTGCCACCATATGAACTTACCGGATTCATTGGATCATAGGTAAATGCGTCAGGCATATCTTTATTAGGCACAGTTAGTGTTAATGCGCCATCGCCATTTCGTGTATTAGCTTTTCCTGCACTTGATAAATAAAAACTTTTTATATCGGTGTTGGGTAATGGAAAACTTTCTGCTTGTTGCCATTTGTTGGCACCCATTGTGTAGTAACGAACACGTGGCTGCGTGCTTTTAAAATTGTTTTGCGCACCTTTTAATAGCATATCAAACCAACCCCAGGTTAATTCATCATAGTTTAACCTTGCATCGCCTACACTTCTTTCACCCACAATTGTATTTTCTGTAGCACGCTTGTACGAGCAGTGTAAAACAGGTGCAATGACTAGGTATTGATTATCGGCTACCGATTTTGATTTTGCCGAATTTCTTACATGATTGAAGAGTGCAATATTGGGAGCTGATGAAACATCGTACCAACTTACAAACCAGTATGCAGGAACTTCTAATGGCATATTGTCGTGATACAGTCCACCATTAAACCAAGCTGGATCGTTGGGTTTCCTTACGGCCATTTTTTCGTAAATGCCATTAGCACCTTGGGCATTTTTGATGATATCTAAAACAGGTAAATGTTTTAATCCTTGTGCCCAATCTACTTTTGGCATTTCAGGCGCCATGTCATAAAACTTTTGAATTCGTTGTAAATCTTTTTGTTGAATACCTGCTGGAAGCCTTGGTGCCATTAGATCGTGCTGGGTACCATAAAGCCAAGGAGTAAATAACATTTGTTGCGCACCACCTCTATACCAGTTACCCTGCTCCATAAATTTACCTACTTTACCCACGCCCGCACCAAAACCTTGCGCTACCATCGCTGCTAATGCAGGATGATTTTGAGAGGCAACAGCCATTTGCCATTCTGCGGTAGAAGAACAACCAATCAATCCAACTTTACCGTTGCTCCATGTTTGTTTACTCATCCAATCAAGGGCATCATATCCATCAGTAATGGGAGTTCCTAAAATATCCCATTCGCCTTCCGAAAAAAATCGTCCACGCTCGTTTTGAACCACGTACACGTAACCTCTACTCACAGCTTGGTAAGCATCTTCTAAAGTGCGGGTTGTCATTTTTCCATCTACCCATGTATTAAAATTATAGGGCGTTCTAGAAAAAACAATAGGGTATTTACCATCACCTTTTGGACGGTAAATATCAGTAGCCAACCTAATACCATCACGCATGGGCATCATTACTTTTTGATCAATCACTGCTATTGAATCTAATTTTCTATAAATGCTAGCAGTGTCCTGTGCAGAAGTATTTGTTGTAATTGCAGTGCATGCAAAGAGCCCAATGGCGAGTAGTAATGTTTTATGGAAGCGCATGGTATTTGTTTTTATCCTTAAATATACGATTCTAGTATTATAAAAATGCAAGGTTTCTAACCCAATTAAAGATTTTAAATAAAATATAGGATACCTATATTGGACCGGTGCCTAATGAACAATTGATACCTGCGGTTGTTTTGTTTATATGATGAAAGAATACATGGATGAAGTAATCATCAACAACATAAGCTACAATTTAGAAGACTTAGAAAAGGATTGTTGGCTTCGTCTGGTAAATGGTGCTATCAAAAGTAGAGACCCTTTTCATACACCATGCGTGGCTACAATTGATAGTGGGGAGGTGAACATGCGCACTGTTGTGTTGCGTAAAGCACTGCCAACACTTAGAGAGCTCCGCTTTCATACCGATACCAGAAGTAATAAATGGAAAGAGTTAGCAATCAATAATTCTATTAGTGCACTTTTTTACGATGCATCTTCTCGCGTACAGCTGAGGGTAAAAGGTAAAGCTGTATTACATTTTAATAATGATATTACTGCAGAAGCCTGGTCAAAAACGGCGCTATCTAGCAGAAGATGTTATTTAACAAATCAAAGCCCCTCCAGTTTTTCGGCAATACCTACTAGTGGATTAACTGAAAAAATAGAGCAGGAAAATTTTACGCTAGAAGAAAGTGAAGTTGGAAAGCAGTATTTTGGTATTGTTGCTATTCAGGTAGCATCTATAGAATGGCTATGGTTGCATCATGCTGGTCACCGCCGGGCCTATTTTAATTACGCGCTAGATAATTATAGTTGGATGATACCTTAGTAGTTATATTTACTAAACAAGAAAATAATCATCATCTATGTGGCAAGAAACAAACAACCAGCTCAAACGCAGTTTTAAGTTCAAAAATTTCATAGATGCTTTTGCGTTTATGACCAAAGTGGCTTTTGCGGCTGAAAAACTCAATCATCACCCCAATTGGAGTAATGTGTACAATCAAGTGGACATTGTGCTAACTACACATGATGCTGGTAATACGGTTACCGAAAAAGATTGGCAACTTGCCAAAAAAATTGATGAAATTTATGGTAACTAAAATACTTTTTTATGACCTTCTCTAAATTACTCCTTAGCTATATACTCACGTTTGTTGTTTTTTTTATCATTGATATGACCTGGCTCGGATTGATTGCTAAAGATCTTTACCGAAAACACCTTGGTGGATTTTTATCGGATCAAGTAAACTGGACGGCCGCGTTTATTTTTTACTTCTTATTTATAGTGGGTGTTTTTATATTTACCATCATGCCATCGGTAGAAAAAAATTCATTAACATCCGCAATTACACTCGGGGCACTATTTGGCTTTTTTACCTACGCAACTTATGATTTAACCAATTTGGCAACCTTAAAAGGATGGCCTTTAAGTATTGTATTTATTGATATTATTTGGGGCACCGTTTTAACTGCAATCGTGAGTACAGCTGGTTTTTATATTGTAAAATATTTCCAATAAAATGTTGGCTACCATTTTTCAAATAGGGTTATTTATTTGTAGTTATGTGAGTGTGTGGTTTATTATTTCTTTACTCATTAAAAGAAATGACATTGCTGATATAGCTTGGGGACTGGGGTTTGTAGCTATTGCAATATTTTTATTTATTACCCAAACTTCAACATTACAATCAACCATTGTTTATATACTTACAATTATTTGGGGTATACGTTTGGCTATTCATATTGGTGTAAGAAGCAAAGATAAACCCGAAGATTTCAGGTATAAAAAATGGAGAGACGAGTGGGGCAAGTATTTTGTGCTTAGGTCTTATTTGCAAGTGTATTTATTGCAAGGTTTTTTTATGTGGATTATAAGCGTGCCAATAATAGTGGTATCAATGGCGCAAAATCAAGCAATAAGCCCATTTGTATTGGCCGGATCTA
Source organism: uncultured Bacteroidota bacterium (assembly GCA_903958045.1). GTDB lineage: Bacteria > Bacteroidota > Bacteroidia > Chitinophagales > Chitinophagaceae > Sediminibacterium. The sequence continues at coordinate 6,762 of CAJBRT010000214.1, forward strand.
TTATTTGGTTAATTGGTTTTGCATTTGAATCGATTGGTGATTATCAGTTAATGCTTTTTATAAAGCAGAGGCAAAACAAATCTGATATCATGCAAACAGGTTTGTGGAAATATACCCGCCATCCAAATTATTTTGGAGAAGTTTTAGTGTGGTGGGGGATTTTTATAATGGTATTGCCGCTAGAGTATGGAATCTGGACCATCATTAGTCCAATTACCATTAGCTTTTTACTACTTTATGTATCTGGCATACCTATGCTTGAAGCAAAGTACAAGGACCATCAAGCATTTCAAGACTACAAAAAAAGAACAAGTTCATTTTTCCCAATGCTTCCTAAAGTTTAATTTTCAATCCTCCGTTCACTACAAAACCTTCTACGGGGGCATAGATATCTTTAAAAACAGGATTAAAAATACTACCTGTAAAAATAGTATCAAATCTTGATTGTCTGGTATTGGTGAAGTTTTCAAAATTGATAAAGAGTGACCATTTCTCCCAAAGTTTTTCTGCCATAAACCCTGTAATCCAGTATGATCTTCCGAAGCTGCCATCACTTAGCCCTTGTTTGCCAATATAGTAAGCTTCTAGTCCTAATTTAAGTTTGTCCTCAATTTCATACATCAATACATTATTGAGGCGATGGCGTGCAGTAAGGGGTAAAATTTGTTTTGCGTTTTTAAAATGAGTGTTAGCATTTGTATACGTATACCCAATAAATAATTTGAAATCTTGATAGGTGAATCTAAGATTCGTTTCCATACCTTTTGTATCTATATACCCATCTGCATTTTCAAATTCAAGTTTATTGGATGCAGTATTACTAAGTACCAAAGGATGATCTAGTTTAGTATAGAAAAAGAGTTGATTAAAGCTTATTCCCAGATCCCCAATGGAAGTTTTATAATTGATATCCCAGTTGAAGCCCTTAGACCTTTCATTTCTTGAATTGATTACATCTATGGGAAGTATATTTCTAAATTGTCTCCGCTCCGCTTCTTCTGTGAAAATGGTTGGTGTTTTGTATCCAAATCCTCCACCAATTCGAGTGGTGAAATTTGGACTGATTTTAAACATAGTCGCAATTCGTGGTAATAGTTCAAATCCAAATTCATTCACATGATCTCCTCTTAGTCCAGTTTCTATAACAACTTTTTCATTGATTGTCCATGCGTTTTGAATGAATAAACCAGTGGTATTGTACCGGTAATCAATTTTATCTTGATTAATGACAAATGGCTTTTCTGCTATATTTTCTGTAATTAAATTTGTTCCAATTACCCAGTCGGAATGAAGTCCCTTTTTATTCCATGACAGCTCCGTAAATGAAGATTGCTGTAGCGCATCAAATATATGATCAGGAGTTGACAAGATTCTATTAAATCTGCTATAACTGTTTTTGAATTGTAATGTTGAGGTTTCTGTTAACCGATTTACTATTCCAAACTGAGTGGTAATTCTATCGGTATTATTTTTTTCAAAAAATCCTTTAATGCCGTTATTGATATATTGCATGCTTCCACCAATTCTATTTTCAGTCATGTATGAGATTCCAAAATCGGTGGTTGTTTTCTTTCCGTATAAAAAAATACGAGGATTAATTGTGTATCGCTGAAATTTTGGAATTGCTGTTAACCCAATAGAAGCGGGATCAAATGCAGTATTACTATTGCTGGATGCAAAAACTGTAATACCAACTTTATCAAATTTTTGACTATAAAAGCTACTAAGATCCAGTCCGCCAGCGGAAGTTGCATTTGATAGGAAATCTAAACTACGTTCGTTTGTAGGGGTTTTAGACACAAGATTTACAATACCCGCTATAGCCCCTCCGCCAAAAAGTGTAGAGGAGGCGCCCTTAATTACTTCCACCTGTTTCAGGTCTAATGGTGCAATTTGTAAGAGCGAAAGGCTTCCAGAGAAACCGGAGTACATGGGATACCCATCTCTTAATATTTGCGTGTATCTTCCATCTAATCCCTGAATTCGGATGCCTGCATTAAATGAAGTAGCAGATGTTTGTTGTGTTTGAATACCAGTACTTTCATTTAACATCATTCTGATGTCTCCGGGTTTCATATTTCCTTTTTCTGTAAGCTCTTCTCCGGAAATAACTTCGGTTCTGGTGGGTGTATTTGCAATTGTTCTGCTAATGCGCGTTGCAGTTACAACAACGTCTTCTTGCGCTTCTTCGTTTTCTTCGAGAAACACATCAAAAATTGAATCTAATGTTTGTGGTGCTGTTATGGTTATTTCCTTTTCTGTAAAACCTATATAGGAAATCACTACGGAATAAGTACCCGCTACAATTTGTTTGAATAATACAGAACCTAAGCTATCAGCGATAGCTGTTTTATTGAGTGTTATTATTTTTACACTAGCCCCTGTAAGCGGCTCTTTGGTTTGCGCATTTTTGATATTTAATTTAAAAATAGAAGATTGGGCATGTATGTAAGAAAAGGAAAAAAGAAGCGTAAAGCATATCAAGACTAGTGATTTCATTCAATCATGTTTTATGGCATAAAAGTACTTAGTGGAATAGGGCGGAGGTTACTATTTAGAGAATTTTTCAATTACACCTTACAAATCGCTTTTATGTATTTTTCATAAAAACCTATGCTATCTTGTATTTCGGCTTCTAGTGCTATTCCATACCTTTTAATTTATTGATAATCAATGTAATAGCATGTTTACATCGACTTCTATTTCTCCTGTTTTACCCCCTTTAATTTGTATTTCATAAAAATTTGAGCCGTCGTAATGATGTCTTTTTTACAATAATTGGCAATGCGTTCTAAGTCGTTTTGTTGCCAGTAAATTGGCCCTACCAAGCTGCCATCTAAGTCTTCTTTTGGAGAGGGAATGCCAAAACATTTTGCCAAGACATTTAAGATCGG
>CAJBRT010000215.1 GCA_903958045.1 uncultured Bacteroidota bacterium
ACACCGTAATTGGTGTAAACAATGCACAAACACGTAAATCTTTTGGAATCACAGATTTGTGGGCTATCAGAAAAAATGTAAAGCCTACACGGGCTGGATCGAATAGAAACTTCTAAAAAATAAAAAGGGCCTCATGCAAATGATGCCCTTTTCATTTATGTTTTTATTTATGCTTTTATTTAAGGATGACCGTGCCAATTTTTTTGGTGATCTCTCTTTCAATGTCTTTGAGGTGTTTGTGTAATTCTATCAGCCTCATCTGTTCTTCAAAACCGGCATGTTCCATGTCAATTTGGTTTTGGTCAAACATCTTTTTAATTTTTCGAAGTTTAAAATAGTTGACACTCATGGTAACATCTTCCATCGAAGTGTCTCTATTAACAATATTCATTCCTTCTAAAATAGTATCCCATTTTAAACTTAATTCATGTGGTGAAACAGTTAAGTTAACCACTAGGTTTCTGATATTTTCATCGTCGTGGTAGAGTAGGGTTTTAGAGGTAGGTTCCATCCCTTTGTCATACCAGCTTTTATAGATTTGGTAGAGGTTCAAATACTGCTCATTGTCAAAATCAAACTGCTCCAATTCTTCATAAATAAAATCGGCCATTGTTTTATGGTCGTCAAATTTTAGAAGACCGTAATCGAGAAGTACGCGTATTAAATTCTTTTCATAAATATCATCTTGGTTAATGAGTGCGGCACCTTCATCAAAACCCGTTTCCTGAGTACCTTCTAAAATTTGTTGCGCTTCTTCGAAAGGCATTTTCTTTTCCTGCTTAACTAAAATGTCACGCTTAAATTTGTTAACAAGATTGGTAAGGCCCGTTTCGTCAATGCGCAGTAGACTCGCACACTTTCTAATATAATCTTGCTGCTTGGTAAAATCTTCGGCCTTGTTTATTTTACTCAGTGTTTCTGCTATTTGATTAACAACAGTGCTTTTTTTACTTACATCTCCGCCAGCTTCTTGAAGCATGACTTCAAGCTGAAATAATATAAAGTCTTTTTTAGCAGTGGCTACAAATTCTTTAAAAGCCGTGGTGCCCACTTTGTTCACGTAACTATCCGGATCTTCGTTATCTGGTATGAGTACGAGTCTTACATTTAGGCCTTCTTCGAGTGCCATGTCAAGTCCACGAAGCGCTGCTTTTACACCCGCGCTATCACCATCATAAATAATGGTTAGGTTTTGGGTGTATTTTTTAATTAAGCGTAATTGCTCGGTAGTAAGTGAAGTACCACCACTCGCTACCACGTTTTCGATACCAGCTTGATGTAGGCTTACCACGTCGGTGTATCCTTCTACGAGTAAACACTCATCTGCTTTATCGATGGCCATTCTGGCAAAGTAAGAGCCGTATAAAATTTTACTTTTACTGTATACTTCGTTTTCGGGGGTATTGATGTATTTAGGGCCTTTGTCTGATTTGCCAATAACACGCGCCCCAAAGCCAATTACTTTTCCGGTATTTCCATGAATGGGAAAAATAATTCGACCTCTATAATTGTCTACAAGTTCATCGCCGTTTCTGTTTGCAACAAGTCCTGTTTTTGGAAGGAGCGTTGGATTAAATTGATTGGCTAGTAATGCAGATGTAAGTGCTGTTCTATTTTCTGGATTGTAACCAATCTGAAATTTTTCGATGATCTCTTTTCTAAATCCTCGCTCTTGTAAATAGGAGAGTGCAATATTTTTTCCTTCCTCCGATTCTAGTAATTGCTCACTAAAAAACTTTTGCGCAAAATGATTGATCGCATATAAGCTATCAGAAGTTTGAACCAGCATTTTTTGTTCGGGAGAAGTTTCTGTTTCTTCAATTTCAATATTGTATCTAGCAGCGAGCCATCTTAATGCTTCTACATAACTATACTTTTCATGCTCCATTAAAAAAGTAATGGAGTTGCCACTTTTACCACAACCAAAACATTTGTAAATTTCTTTTACAGGAGATACGGTAAACGATGGAGATTTTTCGTTGTGAAAGGGACAGTTGCCTAAATAATTGGTGCCACGTTTTTTGAGTTTCACAAACTCCCCAACAATATCAATAATATCGATGCGGCTGGTAATTTGTTGTATGGTACTTGGTGAAATCATTAAGGTCACGAAGTTAATAGAAACAAAGAAATACGCGACAAATATACATTTTGCATTATAAATATTTATTATATGAAAAAGGTATAAACCTTAAAAAACGCCCATTTACCGAATAATAACCCAAAATGATACTATTTTATCCCGAATGCCTGTGCATAACTAGGTTTTTCACCTAAATAGTTCTTGAAATATGCCCAAGAAATTTTAACATTGCGTTGGTTATTTCGGCATTTACATGAAAATTAAACGCCTTGATAATCAATCATTGTTCATAGAAACCAAAAACCTGTATGAGAAAAATTGCTTCTTTGATGAAAGTAGTTACGTTACTACTTCTCATTTTCTCGTTACCATCTATGGCGCAGAGTCAAAATGTCTCTGGTAAAGTTTTAGATGCCGACAAAAAAACACCACTACAAGGTGTAACTGTAAAAGTGTTAGGTACTACATCTACCACACAGTCAAATGAAAAAGGTGAGTTCACCATTAAAGCAAATAAGGGTCAAACCTTACTTGTGAGTTACATTGGTTATGATGGCCAGCGTGTAACTGTAAATGGTGCAACAGTATCTATTTCTATGCGCTCATCTGTATCAGAACTTGAAGAAGTTACTGTTGCGATGGACATTAAGAAAAAACCAAGAGACCTTGGTTACTCTGCGCAAACTGTAAAAGGTGATGAAGTAAAAGAAACACAACGTGAAAACTTTTTAAATGGATTGCAAGGTAGAATTGCGGGTGCAACAATCACTGCAACATCTGGTGTACCAGGTGCATCTTCTACCATCGTATTAAGAGGTTTTAACTCTATGTCTTTGAACAACCAACCGTTATTTGTGGTGGATGGTATCATTATTGAAAATGATGCAATCAACGCGGTAGAAACCGTTCCGGGTGCTGCTGGTCAAAACAACACATCTAATGACTTTACAAACCGTATTGCGGATTTAAACCCGAACGATATCGAAAGTGTTACCGTTCTTAAAGGGCCAGAAGCAACCGTACTATATGGTAGTTCTGCAAGTAATGGTGCGATCATCATTACTACTAAAAAAGCAAAGATTACTGCTGGTAAAAAATTAAATGTTAGCTACGATAATAGTTTCCGTTTTCAATCGCTTGGCAATGTACCTTCTATTTATACTGGATTCCAACAAGGGTCTAATGGTATAGCTAGTGCGGGAACTTTTTCTGCATTTGGTCCTGCAATGACTGCAGATATTCCTGTTTATGATAACATAGGAAATTTCTTCAACAATTCTGCAGGTACTACACACAACTTAAGTGCTGATTTTGGAACTGCTAAATCTAGCTACCGTGCAAGTGGATCTTTTTATGATCAAACTGGGGTAGTGCCAAACACAAGATTAACTAGAACCAACTTAAGACTTACCAATACCACTAAGATTACCAAAAATTTAGAAGTAACACCATCTATTGCATACAGTAATAGTATCAATGACAAAGCAATGAAAGGTGCGGGTGGTTATTTGCTGAATTTATTTATGTGGCCTGTTACAGACAATGCTGTAAATTATTTATTGCCAAATGGTAATAAGCGTTATTTGATTGCTAACAACAATACAGCTGAAGATGCATATTTAGGTACAGTTGCTGAAACGGACAATCCGTTTTTTGCTGTTAACAGAAATGAATCACAAGATAAAACAGATAACTACACGGCTAATTTATCTATCAACTACAATCCTTTAAAGTGGTTGTCAATTGCTGGTCGTTTTGGTTACAATTATTATGAAACCTCTGGTTTCCAATACCGTGATCCAGAATCTGCTTCGCAATCTTCAATGGCTAACAAAGGTCAATTAGATAACTACTGGGTTAAAGCTGGTAACTACAACCATACAATCACCGCTACTGCTAAAAAAACTTTTGGCAAATTTAATGCGCGTGTAACAGTTGGTACAAGATGGGCTGAAACCAAATCAGAAAGATTTGGTATTTCTGGAACACAAGATAGTATCAGAAGTTTTGATAGCTCTGCAACAGGTGTTGCTACTAGATCTCGTTTGAGTAGAACCACTTTATATGGTAACAATCAGTGGAACGAAATTAGAACTATGCAAATAGCTGGTTTTACTGAAGCTACTATTAGTTATAACAACCTTGTTTTCTTAACAGGTTCAATGGCGTTTGAATCTTCTTCAGTATTACCAAAAGCAAATAGAAATTACTCTTACCCTGGTGGAAACATCAGTATCATCATGAGTGACATCTTCCCTAAATTAAAAGGAGGATTGCTAAGCTATTGGAAAATCAGAAGTTCACTAGCACAAACAGCAAGGCTTCCAAACGCATATGCCAACCAGTCTAACTTTGTGCCAACAATGACGAGTGCTTTAACACCGCCAACAAGCCCTAGTGGACTTATCAACGTGCCTTTACAATATTCGTTTTATAACGCTAACCCTTACTTACGTCCAGAGCGTCAGCAAACTTACGAGGTAGGTACTGAGTTCAGAATGTTTGGTGATGTGTTAACCGTTGATGCGGCTTATTATAATACATTAGCACTTGATCAAATTGCGCAAGGCTTTAGAGCATCATACGGTACAGGATTTGTACTAAATACTGCTAACAACTCTAGCGTTCGTAACCAAGGTGTGGAACTTTCAATTGGTGTTAAATTAATTCGTAAGAAAGACTTTGATTGGAATATCCAATTCAACGTAAACCACATGTGGAACAAAGTACTTGCAATCCCAATGCCTATTGATATTGCTGGTGCCGATTACTACGATGCATCTACTTGGTTATATTCGAATGCAAGAGGTGGTTTAAGACCTGGTTACTCTACAGGCACCATCACAAGCTTTGGTTACAGAAGACAAGATTTATCTGCTCCTGGCCCTAACGGTTTATCAAAAAATGATGGTGAAGTTTTAATTTCTCCAACAACTGGTTTACCAATCAATGATGGTGTTTTCAGAGTAAGAGGTGACCGTACTGTTGGTTTAACAGTAGGTACAATCAACCGTATTCGTTACAAGAACTTAAGCTTATCATTTTTATGGGATTTGAGACTTGGTGGTGATATCTTTAATGCAACAGGTATGTACTTAACTACGCTTGGTAAATCTGCTAAATCAGCAGATCGTATGACGCCAAGAGTCGTGTCTGGTATTTTACAAGATGGTTTAGAAAATACAGCTACACCAACGCGTAACACTATTTTAGTAACACCATATTATAATAACTTGTATTACAGTTCTAGTAACATGCCTGAAGAAGATTACATGGAGCGCAATATCAAAGCATTCCGCTTACGTGACATCTCTTTAAGTTATACCATTCCTTCTAAAGCACTTGTAAACAATGCTGGAAAAAACATGGAATATCCTGGCTTACTTGATTATGTAAATTTCAAATCACTTAGTTTGTTTGTAACCATGAATGATTTATTCTTATTTACAAACTATTCTGGTGCTGATCCTGCTGCGAACGGTGGTAACGCTTCACTTAGAGGTGTTGGTGCAGTTGGTTTCGATTATGGAAACATTGCTGCTCCACTTAGCTTCAATGCTGGAATTAGAGTAGGATTTTAACTTGTAAAAAAAATGATTATGAAAAATAAAAAGCACATACATTATTTTATTGCAGTAACACTGGCATTAGTTGGTATAGCTAATTTACAGTCATGCAGTAAAAAATTAGACGATGCTTACTTAAACCCTAACAACCCTGTTGAAGGGGCTATAGAAGCCATATTACCCAACGTTATTAATCAAATGACATCAACTGCAGCACCCCCAACGGGTGGTGGTGGTGGATCTTATGGTCCAGTTACTGACGCAGTAAACTTAGCAAAATACATTCAGTGGTGGCATACCAACAGTGCAAGTAATTCCTATGATCAGCTAGGTGGTGTTTTCGCAACTGCCTCAGACGTTACGGGTAACGTTTGGGCGATGCATTATTATGGAATTGGCCCAAATGCTAAATACATCATTTCTAGAGGTACTGAGCAAAAAAAATGGGATTATGTAGGTGTTGCTACAGCCATTTTTGCATGGAGCTGGTTGGTTACCACAGAGCAGTATGGTGAGGTAATTATGCGTCAAGCATTTGATACCGAGCGCCAACAGTTTGATTATGATAGCCAAGCAGATGTATATGATTCTGTTAGAGTGATGTGCGATAACGCCATTGCATTGTTAAATAGAACTGATGGTGCAGTAAGCGCTACCAACCTTAAATATGGTGATAACTATTTTTACGGCGGTGACGTAAACAAATGGAAAAAGTTTGTGTATGCGGTAAAGGCTAAAACCTTTGCTCACTTAAGCAACAAAGCTATTTATGCCAGCAAAAACTATGCAGATTCTGTTATCAAATATTCTGACATGTCTGTTGTAACCAATGCAGATAATGCAGTTCAAAAATGGGTTGGTGGTAATTTTAGTGGTACCAATAACTTCTTTGGTCCATATCGTAACAACATAGCTACACTTCGTCAGTCTTCATTTATTGCAAATTTATTAACTGGAGTAAATACAGAATCTCCATTTACAGGGGTTTTTGATCCACGTACGCCGTATTTGATCAATGAAAATCCGAATGGTACATTTAAAGGTGTTCTGCCAGGTCAGGGAGCTACTGGACTCGGTACCGCAGATCAGCCAAGAAACTACTGGCGCGCACTCTATTCTTCCACAAGTGTTACTGCCGATTCTGGTCGCTACATTTTTAACAACCTAGCACCATTCCCGCTTTTAACAGCTTCGGAAGTATTATTTACAAAAGCAGAAGCTGCTTTACGTAAAGGAGATAAAGCGTTAGCATTGTCTACGTATAAACGAGCAATTGAATTGAATTTTGAAATGCTAATTACGCAGTATCAATCTCGTATTCCTTGGGCAAGTTTAATTACGCCAGCATCTCAGGCTGCGTATTTAACCAATCCTAAAGTGATGCCTGCCGATGCAAATGGTTTAACACTTTCGCACATAATGCTTCAAAAGTACATTGCACTTTATGGTTATGGATTTAGCGAAACTTGGACTGATATGCGTAGGTTTAGGTATATCGATTTAGATCCGGCTACTGGAAAAAAAGTATATGCAGGATTTACATTGCCAACAACACTGAATATTTACAATGCTGGTAAACTTCCTTACAGATGTCGTCCACGTTACAACTCAGAATATTTATACAATATTCCTGCATTGCAAAAAATTGGTGCATTGGCATCTGATTACCATACCAAAGAACAGTGGTTCATGCAACCATAATCTTAACGCAAAAAAAGTAAGAGATGAAAAAAATAATTAATTATACAATGGCTTTGGTTGCCTTATTTGTATTTGCTTCTTGCAAAAAAAATACAGGCGTTACCAATCAGCCTTATGATACTTATGGCACGCCAGCCAACAAGGGTCAATTAAAAGTAAACCTAGCGTTTGCTTATGCAGTTGATTACGCAAACTTGCGTATCAAATTAAATGGCGCTTACGTTAGTAATTTATTGCAATCACGTACACCTTTTCCGGGTGGTGGTTACAATACCCGTGGTAGTAACTTTGCACTTTACATGAGTGTGCCTTTAGGAAGCAATGCAGTTTCTATTGTTATGCCTAAAGTAAATACCAATACAGACTCTGTGGTATTGTTTAGCACCAACGTAAACATTACAGACAATACGCCGCAAACACTTCATTTAACAGATACCGCTGCTAATATGAAGTCGGTACTTGTTAAAAACAATATCGTTGGTATTGCAGATGGTATGTGCAGATTCAATTTTGTACACTTAATGCCAAATGTTCCTGCCGTAGATTTATACCTTAATGGTATTTTAATGAAGGCGAATATTCCTTATTTAGGAAATTCAGGCGCTATAGATATTCCGGTTGGTATTAATGCACCTGGCTTTGTTTCAGGTACAACTACAACATGGGCTATTCGTGCAGCAGGAGCAACTTCTACATCTGCAGCACTAGTAAGTTATGCTAGTGCCAATGGACTACAAAGTGGTGTTGCGCTTACTGGATTTAGCATGGGCTACTCAGCTGCCACAGGAGCAAGACTACCTTATTTGGCTTTAACGCTTGATAGAAACAAATAGTCAGTTATCATACTTTTAAATAGGGCGAAAAATTATATTTTTCGCCCTATTTTTTTAACAAAGTTTGCGTCAATAGTTTTGTAAATTTGTAGTCATGAAGGCTAAATATTTGTTGATAGTTGGGCTCTTATTTTTTGCGCCATTTCTAGTGTCTTCACAGGCACTTGATTCTATGATGGCCATCTACAAAGAAAATTATCAGCAAGAAAAAGTGCATATACATTTTGACAAAGGGCTGTATGCAAAAGGCGAAACCATTTGGGGTAAAGCATATATTTTAGCAGGTGAGGGCTTATCCGATTATAGTAGAAATTTTTACGCAGATTGGTACGATGACGCAGGACAACTTATTAAGCATACCGTTCACCCCATTTTTGAATCTTCTGCAAAACTTCAATTTGAAATTCCGCAAAATTATAAAGGCACCCGCATTCGTGTAAAAGCATACACTAGATGGATGCTTAATTTTGATGCTGCCTTTATTTTTACCAAAGACATTAATGTACAAGGGGTCGATTCAATGTCCAATTCAAAAAAAGTAGATCCTATTTATAAACTCCAATTTTTTCCAGAAGGCGGACAACTCATTACAGGTTTACAAACGCAGGTAGGTTTTTTATCGGTAAATCAAAACGGTGATCCGGCACCCATAAAAGGAGCCATTTTTAATAGTAAAATGCTGCTCATGGATTCTATCCAGTCGGTACATGATGGGATGGGTGTTTTTAGTTTTGTGCCAGAAAAAGACGAAACGTATAACTGCATATGGGTAGATGCCTCCGGTGCTGTGCACACTACAGCAGTTCCTGCCGCAAAACCAGATGGCATAGTGATGCAGGCGTTATTACAAGACGATAAGGCTAAAATTGTTATTCAGCGCCCGGCTATAACTGCTCAAAATTTTCAGCAACTTCATGTGGTGGCCTCTATGAATCAGCGCATGGTGTATACCTCTACTATTCAGTTGCAAACAAAAAAATCGGCGGCACTTGCTATGCGAACCGATAGTTTGCCTACCGGTGTTTTACAAATTACCGTTTTTGATGCAGCCTGGGTGCCAGTAGCAGAGCGGGTTTTATTTATCAATAATAACCTGCATACATTTTATCCTTCCGTAAAAATGTTTACACCACGTTTAAGTAAGCGTGCTAAAAACACCATCGATATTGTAGTAGAAGATACACTGCTTAGTAATTTGTCCGTATCTGTGACGGATATCAATGCAGTGCAAGATAATTCCAATACTATTTTTTCTAACCTGCTTTTACAAGGAGACATTAAAGGTAATATTCCAAATGCTGCTCAGTATTTTTCGAGTACAGACCCAGATATACCTGCAAAGCTAGACCTAGTAATGCTTACACATGGTTGGCGTAAATACAACTGGGAAGAAATGATTAAAGGAAAGCTACCCAATTTAAAATACCAAATGGATAGTGATTATTTACAAATTAGAGGTGCGGTATATAATGGTGCAAGCTTTGATAACAAACTCGTGAAAAGTATTACTATGGTGCTCCAATCTAAAGATAGCAGCAAGCAGTATTTTTTTGCACCCATTAACCCTGATGCTAGTTTTAGTCAGCGCGGCATTATATTTTTTGATACAGTGCGTGTTTTTTATAAAATCAATGGAGATAAAAAAATAGCGCCTAGTACGGTGGCTAATTTTACCTATAGCTTGCCCACTGTTATGTATCCTACACAAATTCAATTGTATCATTTTGCAAAACCTGATACAACGGGGCTTTCTTATCTAATGTATATGGAAGCACAGGCTAAAAAAATTAAAAAAACATTTGACTCGGTAGTTGTGTTAAAAGAGGTGGTCGTCCAATCAAAAGCAAAGTCTGCCATTGATGTACTGGATGAAAAATATACAACCGGATTATTTTCTTCTAGAGATAGTTATGCATTTGATGTACAAAACGATGGCCATGCAACCGGTGCTACCAATGTGTTTCAGTACTTGCAAAATTTAATTCCGGGCATGACTATGTCAATTCCAATACTTGGTGCCAATGGTGCAGAAGATGCGAATAGCAACAATGTTCCCGGTTTAAATTGGCGCGACGGAACCCCTGATATTTTCTTAAATGAAGTAATATCGGATGCGGAGCAAACCATGGGTATTCAAATGAGTGACATTGCGTACATCAAAGTTTTTCGTCCTCCTTTTATGGGATCGTCTGGATCTGGTCCCTCAGGTGCCATTGCTATTTACACAAAAAAGCCAGCCGATTTAAAAAATGAAAGTTTAAAAGGGTTGAGTAACGCCATTTTAACTGGGTATACCCATTACAAAGAATTTTATAGTCCTAATTATTTGACAGCACCTACTAAAGTGCCTGACGTAAGAACTACACTTTATTGGAATCCTTATGTGCTTACAGATAAAAAAACCAAGTTGGTTAAATTAGATTTCTACAATAACGATGTTACCACCAAGTTTAGAATTGTAGTAGAAGGTATGAATGCTTCCGGTAAATTAACCCGTGTAGAAAAAATAATTCAGTAATCGACCGCTTATTCTGCTTCCTTGTCAAATTCAAAATCGTCGCTATCGAGTAGTTCCCGTTCAATTTCTTCCATCATTACAATGTCGGAAGCTTCACTTACAGTAGGGGTAAGGTTAAGTACTTCTAAAAAGCCTAGTTCATCAAATGCGTTTTCAAGTTTTGGGGAGAGGCAGCAAATGACAAATGAGGCGCTTTTATCATAAAATGCCTGTTGCAAATCTGTTAAGATTTGACAAGCATTTGGGTCAATATCTGTGACGTTTTCTAGGTTGAGGACCATGTTTTTTAATGGCGATTCTAGACATTTATTGCAAATAGTCTCGATTTCTGCTGCTATAATGGCAGTAATTGAGGTTCCAGCGGGGGTTAAAAGCTGGTATTTTTCTTTGGTATCAATTTTGAGCTCCATAGGATATGCGTGAAGTTAGTAAATGTGGATAATCCACACACAACTTCGCTCAAAAATATTCGTTATAATTGTATAAATCCAATTTTCGTTATGGATAATAATTTTTCGGCACAAGTAAAAGAGATCATTTCCTATAGTAGGGAGGAGGCTTTAAGGTTAGGTAATGACTTTATAGGAACAGAGCATTTACTGCTTGGTCTTATAAGGGATGAGGAAAATACAGCCATTAAGGTGTTAAAGCAGCTTAATGTAGACTTGTATGAGCTTCGCAAGGAGATAGAACTCGCTGTTAAGGATAAGACGGGCAAAAACATTGCCAATATCAATAGTTTGCCTTTAACCAAACAGGCCGAAAAAGTAATACGTGTTACCGTTTTGGAAGCCAAGGCCCTCAAAAGCCCGCTGGTAGAGACGGAGCACTTAATGCTAAGTATTCTCAAAAACAAAGAAAATATTGCCACTCAAATACTGGGTCAATTTGATATTGATTACGATTTGTTTAGAACAGAGCTAGGCATGGTGGGTAGTTCAAGCCCTCAAAATGAGTTCCCCGAAGACAATGACAATGACGATGATTTTGATGAAGAAAAAAGAGGCGGCGGGTTTAGTCAGCCCAAGGCTGCAAAATCTCCGGCTGGTGCAAAAAGCAAAACACCTGTACTAGATAATTTTGGTAGAGACATTACCAAATTAGCAGAGGTAGGTAATTTAGATCCTATTGTTGGTCGTGAGGCAGAAATTGAGCGTGTGAGCCAAATTTTAAGTCGCCGCAAAAAAAACAATCCTATTTTAATTGGTGAGCCGGGTGTGGGTAAAACGGCCATTGTAGAAGGCCTCGCGCTTCGAATTGTGCAGCGCAAAGTAAGTCGTGTTTTATTTGATAAACGTGTTGTATCATTAGACCTAGCAGCACTTGTAGCGGGTACCAAATACCGTGGTCAATTTGAGGAGCGCATGAAAGCCATTATGAATGAGCTTGAAAAAAACAGAGACGTTATTTTATTTATTGATGAAATACATACCATTGTTGGTGCTGGTGGCGCGAGTGGATCACTTGATGCTTCTAACATTGTAAAGCCTGCACTTGCAAGAGGTGAGCTACAATGTATTGGTGCTTCTACACTTGACGAATACCGCATGCACATCGAAAAAGATGGTGCACTCGATAGACGTTTCCAAAAAGTATTGATTGAACCACCAAGTGTGGATGATACCATTGTTATCTTAAACAATATCAAATCTAAATACGAAGATTTCCATAACGTTACCTATGGCGATGATGCTATTGAGGCTTGTGTGAAATTAAGCGACCGCTATATGACGGACCGTTTACTTCCGGACAAAGCTATTGATGTTTTAGATGAAGTAGGTGCCAGGGTGCACTTAAAAAATATCAATGTTCCTGAAACCATTGTGGAACTTGAAAAAGAAATTGAAGCTGTTAAAAACGAAAAAAATAAAGTTGTAAAAAGTCAGCGTTTCGAAGAAGCGGCTGCGCTTAGAGATACAGAAAAAAAATTAGGCGAATCTTTGGAGCAAGCAAAGTCTGCTTGGGAAGAAGAGAGCAAAAACAAGCGTTATCCAATTTCTGAAGAAAACATAGCCGAAGTGGTGAGTATGATGACAGGTATACCTGTTAAGCGTATGGTACAAGCAGAAACAGACAAGCTGCGCCGTATGAACGAAGAAATGAAAGGCATGGTTGTGGGACAGGATGAGGCTATTTTAAAAGTTGTAAAAGCTATTCAGCGGAATAGAGTAGGATTAAAAGATCCGAAAAAACCAATTGGGACCTTTATATTTTTAGGACCTACTGGTGTGGGTAAAACTGAATTGGCGCGCGCACTAGCCCGCAATATGTTTGAGTCTGACGATGCACTGATTCGTATTGATATGAGTGAGTACATGGAAAAATTTACCGTGAGCCGTTTAATTGGTGCACCTCCGGGCTATGTAGGATATGAAGAGGGTGGACAGTTAACAGAAAAAGTTAGACGCAAACCATACTGTGTTATTTTACTAGACGAAATTGAAAAAGCGCATCCAGATATTTACAATATTTTATTGCAGGTATTAGATGATGGTCAATTAACGGATGGCCTTGGTAGAAAAATTGATTTCAAAAACACACTTATCATTATGACTTCTAATATTGGCGTACGTCAATTAAAGGAGTTTGGTGATGGGGTAGGTTTTGCTACGGCTACGCGTATTCAAAACGCCGAAGAAAATAATAAAGCAGTTATTGAAAAAGCATTAAAGCGTACGTTCTCTCCAGAGTTTTTAAACCGTATTGATGATGTGGTGGTGTTTAATTCTTTAACCAAAGAAAACATTTTCAACATCATAGATATTTTAATGAAGGGTGTAGAAAAACGTTTGCAAAACTTAGGATTTAGTTTAGAATTGACAGAAGCTGCCAAAGATTTTATTGCAGATAAAGGATACGATGTGCAGTATGGTGCAAGACCATTACACAGAGCCATTCAAAAGTATTTGGAAGATCCACTAGCCGAAGAAATTTTAAACTTTACCATCACCGCTGGCGACACCCTCGTTGCAGACCTCGATAAAGAAGCGGGAAAAATTATATTTACTTTTCGTAAAAAAGTAACTGAAGACGAAAGCGCTAAAGTAGAGTAGATATTTGTAATAGATGGGGGGATTATTCTCCCCATCTGTAACTGTCCTGCTTGAGTCCAGCTAAATCAATTACACGGTCTACCACGGTAGCCGCTGCTTGCTCAATCGTAGTGGGTTTACTATAAAACGATGGGGTAGCTGGGCAAATAATACCGCCTGCTAGCGTTACCGTTTCCATGTTTTTGATATGAATAAGGTTATATGGCGTTTCGCGCACCATTAAAATAAGTTTTCTTCTTTCTTTTAAAACTACATCAGCGGCGCGGGTAATTAAATCGTCGCTAATGCCTGCTGCAATTCGGCCCAAGGTGCCCATACTGCAGGGTGCAACAATCATAGTGTTGTAACCCGCCGATCCAGAGGCAAAGGGGGCGTTAAAGTCAAACTTTTCGTAGTAATTAAAAGGGTAGTTGTTAAAGTCTGTGTTCCCTAGTTCCGTTTCCCAAACTTCTTTGGCGTTCTTGCTCATGACAATGCCCACCTGTGCAACTTGGGTGTTTAAAGCAGCTAATTTATCCAATAAAACCTTGGCATAAATAGAACCGCTGGCTCCAGTAATTGCAATGACAATTTTGTGTTGCATGGGCATCTTTTGTACTATAACAAAAGTAGGCCTAAAAAGTTAAACTTATTTGTACATGAGCTCGTAGTACTCTTTGGCCATACGGTTGGCGTCAAACTGCACCTGTACATCACGCATACCATTTTGAATCACTTGGCGCCAAGTGTCATAGTTATCGTAATACATAGGGATAATTTGCTCTTCCAGAATTTCGTAGAGCTTGTTTAGGTCGTAATCGTCCTGCTCGTGCTGGTGCATGTTTTCGTAATCGGCCTTAGGCACCACAAAACCATTGTTACCATGGTTGATGAATTCTGGGATCCATCCATCATCTGTCGAAAAGTTAACCGCACCATTCATAGCAGCAGTCATACCACTCGTGCCGGATGCTTCGCGCGGAACGCGCGGATTGTTGAGCCAAATATCAGAAGCCTGTTTAAGGCGCTTACTTAATCCTAATTCGTAGCCAATTAATACCGCTACATTTTTATAGTTCTTGCTAATTTGAACAAGATCGTTAAATTCTGAAATAGCAGGGTAGTCTACTGGGTAAGGTTTACCCGCCCAAATAATTTGAATGGGGTACTTGCTATTCGATAATAATTTTTCAAAACGCTCCATGTCGTAAGTGAGCATGCTAGCGCGTTTGTATCCGGCAAACCTGCGCGCCCAAACAATGGTTAAAACATTTGGGTCAAACTTTTTACCTGTTTGATCGGCAACAATTTCAAATGCTCTTTTTTTGAGGTGCTTTTTGCGGTCATCAAAAATAAAATCATCGTTTGCATCCATAGCTTTATAGAGCTGCTTGTCGGCCCAGTATTGCCAGTTTTGCGCGTTGGTGATTGATATAATTGGACAAATGCCTTCGTAGTGTTTCCACATTTCTCTACTTACGTGACCATGTAATGCAGATACGCCATTTGCTTTTCTTGCAAATTTTAATGCGGCTAGTGAATGGTTGAATAAATCATCAGTGATACCCGTTAATTTGCGCACTTCGTCGATGCTAAGGCCGCAGAAATAACTCATTCTATGACACAGGTACATGTCATGTTTTTCGTTACCTGCTTCTTCTGGGGTATGGGTTGTAAATACTAGTTTCTCTCTTACTTTTTCTACGCTCTTATATTTATTGAGTAAATAAAAAGCAGAAGAAATGCCGTGCGCTTCATTTAAATGATACACGTCAGGATTAAATCCTAATTCATCAATTAATTTAGCACCACCCACGCCTAGCAAAATAAACTGTGCCACTTTTGTAGCAACGTTTGCATCATAGAGGCGGTGTGTAATGGTTTGAGAGATATAATCGTTTTCAGGTAAATCAGTACTTAATAAAAATAGGGGCGCACTTTTAAATGTTTCTGGGTTGAGATAGTAGGCTTTAACCCAAACTGGATGTTCATGAATTAGAATTTGAAATTTAATGCCAGTGTCTTCTAAAAAACTGTACATCTTTTCCATGAAAGTTACCTGCAAGGTTTGGTCTTGGTTACGCGCTTGATCGTAGTAGCCGTATTTCCATAATATACCTACACCAATCATGTTTTGACGAAGTTCGTACGCACTGCGAAGGTGCGAGCCTGCTAAAAAGCCAAGTCCACCACTGTAAATTTTAAGCGGTTGGTGAATGGCAAATTCCATTGAAAAATAGGCCGCTTTTTTGCTGTATTCTTCGGCAGGTTGGTACGGCAATTGAAAATTCGTAAAAGACATAAAGGCAGTTTAAGTGCTTAAATAGGGTCGCAATATAGGGGAAATATTTAAAATGTACTTTGTACACATTAAATTGTGGGTAAACAGCCTTATTTCTGCTTTTTTTTGCTTTTTGAAGGCTTTTTTCGGGTAAAACTGTCGTCAAAAAAGCACTTTATACCCCGGTGGTTACCACAGGTTCCTTGCTCTTTAACCCGAACGGTATTTCCAGAAAAAGAAAAATCAATGATACAAGGGTCTCCATTTTGCGTGAATTGACCAGCAGTAGGTGAAGAAAGGGTGAGTGTCCCTTTTAATTCTCCAATACAATCGGCGTTGTTTTTTTCAAAATGAATAAAAAACAAATAGGTTTTGGCGTCTTTACCATCTCTAATGGAGATAAAGTTTTTTTCATTTCTTTTATAATCACCACTTAGTTTAGCAAGACTTGGTAATGTATCCAGTGGATTGATGATCTCGTTATTTTGTGGTGTTTCGTTGCTATCATTTACCACAATCATAAATCCTGCACCTGCATTAAATATCCATCCCGATCTAGAAAATTTAAGTTCCTTGTCTTTTGAATAGGTTTCTTTACTAATTACAAAAGTGGGTTCTTTATTGATCGATACAGAGCGAGCATACGCGTCTTTGTTTTCGTTATTGAGTAATTCTTTGTTGCCTAAATATTTTAATTTTTGATCGGTAACGTATACAAAAAGCCTCGCCGTTTTTTTACTTTTCACAAGAATCAAAAAATATTTTTCTGTTTCTTTTTCGATCACACCCACCGGATAAATGGTTTCCTTTTTTTCGTTTGTGACCATTTGTTGCACCGCCGAATCAGGTATAAATTGAAGTAGTGCTTTTACCCCAATTTTTACGGTATCTGCTTTTTTTACAAAATTGGTATCCGACGTGGTGTAGTTTCCTTTAATAGGGGTAAAGGCTTTTACATAATCGTCTGGTTTAATGGTTGTTTCACCAGAAAGGTCGATGGCTTTATTAGAACAACCCCATAAAAGGGAGAGGAGGCAAATGGTCAACAACTTCTTCATACCTATAAAATTATATAAAATAACGGCTTAATGTACAGGTAGGTTTAATACTTTGTAATTAAGAACCAACTATTGCATAAATTTGTTTTGAAACCGTCCATAAACCAAAAGATATATGGTCCCGCAAAACCCTTCTCTAAGCGAAGTACATGAGTCGATAGACACCACGCTTCCCCGCAAAGGATGGCGCCGTATATTGGCCTATTTTGGCCCAGCTTATTTGGTGAGTGTAGGTTATATGGATCCAGGAAATTGGGCCACCGATTTACAAGGGGGTGCACAGTTTGGATACCAACTTATTTGGGTTTTGTTACTCAGTAATATCATGGCACTTTTATTACAAAGCTTGAGTGCTCGTTTGGGTATTGTGCGCAGACGCGATTTGGCTCAGGCCAATAGAGAAACCTATCCAGCTGCCGTTAATTTTTGCTTGTATATTTTAGCTGAAATAGCCATTGCCGCCACCGACTTGGCTGAAGTAGTAGGTATGGCTATTGGACTTCATTTGTTAACGGGGCTTCCGCTCATATGGGGTGTTGTAATTACCGTTGTCGATACCTTTTTATTTTTACTATTACAGCGTTATGGCATTAGAAAAATGGAAGCCTTTATTTTAGCACTTGTTGCTACTATTGGCGTTTCTTTTTTTATTGAAATTTTAATTGCAGATCCTAATTTGGCGGAAGTAGCTACCGGATTTATTCCAACACCATTAACAGATGCCTCTTTATATATAGCCGTTGGTATTATTGGTGCTACTGTAATGCCGCATAATTTGTATTTGCATTCGGCGCTGGTGCAAACAAGAAAAATTGGTGCCGATCATAAAAGTATTAAACGCGCACTTAAGTATAATTTTATTGACAGTTTGGTTGCGCTTAACGCTGCGTTTTTTGTTAATGCGGCAATACTGGTTTTAGCGGCTACTGTTTTTTTTAAAACGGGTAATACAGAGGTAGCCCGTATTGAAGATGCGCACCGTTTATTACAACCTTTGCTGGGCACACATTTAGCACCGATATTATTTGCAGTAGCGCTGATTGCTGCTGGGCAAAGTTCTACAGTAACAGGTACGCTTGCTGGACAAATTGTAATGGAAGGCTATTTGCAAATTCGTTTAAACCCATGGTTACGCCGCCTACTTACACGCCTTATTGCCATTGGGCCTGCTGTATTTATTATTGGTATTTATGGTGAAGGGAAAGTAGATGATTTACTTGTGTTTAGTCAGGTACTATTAAGCGTGCAACTTGGATTTGCAGTGATACCACTTATTCATTTTGTAAGTGATAAAGAAAAGATGGGTGATTACGTGATCAAAAAATGGGTGCAAATAGCAGCATGGTTGGTGGCACTAATTTTAGTGGCACTTAATGGAAGACTGGTTTTACACGCTGCCCTCGATTTTATGAATAGTGATGCAACACTTGTGGCTAAGTTTGCGGTAGGACTTTTATTAACCGGGTTTGTGGTACTCTTTTTAATCATGACTTTTTATCCGGTCTTTAAAAAGAAACAGATTCCTGTATCAAATATGCATGGCGATATTGTAGCGTTAGATAATTTAACCGTAAAGCCTACACAAAAAATTGGTATTGCACTCGATTTTACCCTCGCCGACGAAAAATTAATTGCGCATGCACTGGCGCAAGGGCAGCAGGGTAGTAACTACATTTTAATTCATGTGGTGGAATCGGTATCAGCGCATTATTTGGGTGCTGCTAGTGATGATGAAGAAACGAGGTTGGATCAAGAAAGACTATCGGAATATCAGCGTCAATTGGAGCAAAAAGGGTATCAAGTGACCACGGCCCTGGGCTTTAAAAATAGGACAGCGGCCATTGTTAAAATTGTGGCCGATAATAAAGTGGATATGCTGGTAATGGGGGCCCACGGTCATAAGGGCATCAAAGACTATATTTTTGGCGAAACCATCGAATCAGTAAGGCATCAATTGAGCATTCCGGTACTAATTGTGAACGTTTAATGCCCTAGAAATCACTACCTTTGTGGCCTTAAAAATCAAAATTGTAAACCATGGCGCAAAAAATTAAAGTGGCTAATCCAGTTGTTGAATTGGATGGTGATGAGATGACACGTATCATCTGGAAATTTATCAAAGACAAATTAATTTTACCCTACCTAGAAATCGATATTAAGTATTACGATTTAGGTATGGAATATAGAGATGAAACCAACGACCAGGTTACCATTGATGCAGCAAATGCCATCAAGCAGTATGGTGTAGGTATTAAATGTGCTACGATTACTCCAGACGAGCAAAGAGTGGAAGAGTTTAAGTTAAAGCAAATGTGGAAGAGCCCGAACGGAACCATCCGTAACATTTTAGATGGTACTGTGTTTCGTGAGCCAATCGTTTGTAGCAACGTGCCACGTCTTGTTCCAAACTGGACAGCACCTATTTGTATTGGTCGTCACGCATTTGGTGATCAGTACCGTGCTACAGATTTTGTAACGAAGGGTAAAGGTAAATTAACCGTGAAGTTTGAAGGGGAAGATGGTACCGTTCAAGAATTTGAAGTGTTTAACTTTAAAGGGGATGGCGTTGCCATGGCCATGTACAATACTGACGAAAGTATTTTTGGTTTTGCAAGAGCTTGTTTTAACCAAGCGCTTGTTAAAAAATGGCCTTTGTATTTATCTACAAAAAATACCATCCTTAAAAAATATGATGGTCGCTTTAAAGATATTTTTGAAGAAGTATACCAAAATGAGTTTAAAGCGAAGTACGCCGAAGCTGGTATCACTTACGAACACCGCTTAATTGATGACATGGTAGCGAGTGCTTTAAAGTGGAACGGTAATTTTGTATGGGCTTGTAAAAACTATGATGGTGATGTACAATCAGATACAGTAGCGCAAGGTTTTGGATCACTTGGATTAATGACTTCTACGCTTGTTACACCGGATGGTAAAGTAATGGAAGCAGAAGCAGCACACGGTACTGTTACGCGTCACTACAGAGAGCACCAAAAAGGTAAGCCAACGTCTACAAACCCTATTGCATCTATCTTTGCATGGACAAGAGGTTTAGAATTTAGAGGAATGCTCGATAACAACCAAGAGCTTATTAAATTTTGTCATGCACTAGAAGCGGTTTGCGTAGAAACAGTAGAGAGTGGCAAAATGACCAAAGATTTAGCGGTTTGTATCCATGGTAATAAAGTAAACCACGGCGAACATTATTTATACACCGAAGAGTTTTTAGATGCACTCGATCAAAACTTGAAAGTGAAACTTGGATAATAACTAAGTATAACAGCATAAAAAAAAGACGTTGAATTTTCAACGTCTTTTTTTTATTTTAAAAACCTTTTGATTTCTTTTTCTACATCGCGCGCTTTAATCGTTTCTCTTTTATCGTGTAGTTTTTTACCTTTTCCAAGTCCTATTTCTACTTTCACTAAATTTTTATCGGTAAAAAAAACGCGGAGCGGTATAATGGTATATCCTTTTTCTTTTAAACGACCCTCAATTTTTTTTAATTCCTTTTTGTTGAGTAATAGTTTGCGGTCATGAACGGCGATATGGTTGTTGGCAGTGCCGTGGGAGTATGAGGCAATAAAAAGTCCGCGCATCCAAAGCTCACCATCATCAAACAAGCAAAAGGCGTCGTTGAAACTAAGCTTACCATCCCTAATCGATTTTACTTCGGTACCTAGCAAAACAATACCGGCCACATATTTATCTTCGATGTGGTAGTTAAAGTAAGCCTGCCGGTTGTTCATTTCGTTTGCCATGGGATATATGTTACCCCTTAAACAACACCGCTAATTGAGCTAGTTTTTCTTTTAAATTTTTTCGCTCTACAATGAAGTCTAAAAAGCCGTGCTCCAATAAGAATTCACTTCTTTGGAATCCGGGTGGTAAGTCTTTTTTGATCGTTTCTTTAATAACCCTAGGTCCTGCAAAACCAATCAGTGCGCCTGGTTCAGCGATATTTAAATCACCAAGCATACCAAAGCTTGCAGAGATACCACCAAAAGTAGGATCTGTAAGAAGGGAAATAAATGGTAAGCCAGCGTCCGATAGTTGAGAAAGTTTACCGCTTGTTTTTGCAAGTTGCATTAAGCTGTAAGCACTTTCCATCATGCGGGCACCGCCACTTTTACTAATGACTAAATAGGGTAGTTTGTGCTCGATGCAATAGTCTACTGCACGGCTAAATTTTTCACCCATCACACTACCTAACGAGCCTCCAATAAATTCAAAATCCATACATGCAATCACGTACCCTTCGCCCACTAAGGTGCCGGTTGCTACGCGCATAGAATCTTTTAGATCTGTGGCGGCATGAATATCGTCGAGTCTTTTTTGGTAAGGCTTTAAATCGGTAAAGCCAAGGGCGTCTTTACTTTTGATATTGTCAAAAAGCTCAGTGTACTTACCATCATCAAATAAGATGTCAAAATATTCTTGACTACCAATGCGGTGGTGGTGGTTACAGTTACTGCACACATACAAGTTTTCTGCAAGCTCGTTGGTGGTTGAAATATGATTACACTCCGGACATTTGTTCCAAAGCCCTTCGGGAGTTTCTTTTTTATCTGCGGTGGAGGTTAAAATACCTTTGCGAATACGCTTAAACCAACGTGGTTTAGCATTTTCTTGCTCTTGCAATTCTTCGCCGGTTAAATTGGCCTCAAAATCTTCTTCTCGTTCTTTTTTCATAGGGGCAACCTTTACATATGAAGTGAAATAGACTAAGCGTTTCTGTTGATACAGTTTAAATCTTCGAAGGCAAGTTCTAAGCGTTTGCTAAAGCTTTCTTCGCCTTTACGTAACCAAACTCTTGGGTCGTAATATTTTTTGTTGGGTTTATCGGCCCCTTCTGGATTACCTAATTGTGCTTGAAGGTAAGGTTCGTTTTTCTTGTAGAATTCGTTGATACCTTCCCAGAAAGCCCATTGTAAATCGGTGTCAATATTCATTTTGATGGCACCATATCCAATCGCTTCTCTGATTTGATGCTGCGGAGAACCACTACCACCATGGAATACAAAGTATACAGGTTTTTCTGCGGTGTTGAATTCTTTTTGAATATGGATTTGGCTATTGTGTAAAATGTCAGGACGAAGTTCTACGTTACCTGGGCTATATACGCCGTGTACGTTACCAAAAGCAGCAGCCACGGTAAAGAGGTTACCCACTTTGCTAAGTTCTTTATATGAGTATGCAACGTGTTCTGGTTGCGTATATAATTTATCGTTTTCTACACCGCTATTGTCTACGCCGTCTTCTTCACCACCGGTAACACCAAGTTCTATTTCGATGCTCATGCCAAGTGGCGCCATGCGTTTGTAAAATGCAACTGAGGTTTCAATATTTTCTTCTAGTGATTCTTCAGATAAATCAAGCATGTGTGAACTAAAAAGGGGTTGACCTTTTTCTTTGTGAAAAGCTTCACCAGCATCTAACAAACCACTAATCCATGGAAGCCATTTTTTAGAAGCATGATCGGTGTGAAGTACCACAGGTACGCCATAATGTTTGGCTACGTTATGAATGTGTAAAGCGCCAGAAACAGCACCAGCAATATTGGCTTGTAACTGATCGTTTGGCATACCCTTACCCGCAATAAATTGCGCGCCACCATTTGAAAACTGAATGATAACAGGTGAGTTAACTTTAGCAGCCGTTTCGAGGGTTGCATTGATATTATTGGTGCCAATAGTATTTACGGCAGGAAGTGCAAATTGATTGTTTTTTGCGTCGTTGTATAAGTTTTCTAATTCTTCTCCAAATAAGACGCCAGCTCTGTACTTTTTCATGTGTATTAATTCTATAATGTTTCTTATAAATATGAGGGTGCAAGATACTTTATTGCCCCCAAACACCTGTTAGCTTTTATCCCCTAAAACTGCTCCATAAAAAGGCGTATTTGACCTTTTATTTCGTAAGGCTTTGAATCACATCATACTTGGTAACGATGTGGAAATCACCCTTTTCGTCCTTTGCAATTACAGCCCCGTTTTTTTGGTTGATTAACGTGCCTAGTTTTTCTACCGGCGTTAAAAAATCGACAACCGGGTAGGACGGTTCCATAACACTTTGTACCGATTGATTTTTGATATCTGGGTTGGTAAATATTTGTTGAAAGAGTCCATTTTCACTGAGGGATCCCACAATGTTATGTGCATCCATTACAGGGATATGTTCGATGTCATATTTTTTCATGAGTGCAACAGCTTCTGCAATTAAATGATCTGGAGAAACGGTAATTAATTTTTGCCCAGCTCTACCACTCACGATGTCTTTAAATGTTTTCACGTCTAAAAATCCACGCTCCATCATCCACTCATCGTTGTAAATTTTTCCTACATATCTGCTACCGTGGTCATGAAAAATACACACCACAACATCGGTAGGTTTTAATTCGGTTTTCAGTAGTTGTAAACCTTGCAAACAACTACCTGCACTATATCCACAAAAGAGTCCTTCTTCTTTTGCAATGCGGCGGGCCATTACAGCGCCGTCTTTATCGGTTACTTGAATAAACTTATCAATCACGCTCATGTCATAGTTTTGAGGCACAAAGTCTTCCCCAAAACCTTCTGAAATATACGGATGTACTTCGTTCATGTCTATCTCACCCGTGTTGTAATATTTTGTAAGTAAAGAACCGTATACATCAACTGCCCATATTTTAATATTTGGATTTTTTTCTTTCAGATACATGGCTGTGCCCGTAATGGTTCCGCCCGTTCCGGCCGTACAAATTAAGTGTGTAATTTTACCTTCTGTTTGTTCCCAAATTTCTGGACCCGTAGATTCGTAATGCGCTTGTCTGTTGGCCAAATTATCGTACTGATTCATGTACATCGAATTGGGTATTTCTTGCCCGAGTCTTTTTGCAACACTATAATAACTGCGTGGATCTTCTGGCAAAACATTGGTAGGGCAAACGATTACTTCGGCGCCTACGGCTTTTAAAATATCTGCTTTTTCTTTAGACTGTTTATCGGTGGTTACAAAAATGCATTTGTAACCTTTAACGCATGCTGCTAGTGCAAGGCCCATACCGGTGTTGCCACTGGTGCCTTCAATAATCGTACCACCTGGTTTTAATTTTCCTTCGGCTTCTGCAACTTCTACCATTTTAAGCGCCATACGGTCTTTGATAGAATTGCCCGGATTAAAATAATCTACTTTGGCTAGTATGGTGCCTGGCCAGCCTTTGGTTATTTTATTGAGCTTGATAATAGGGGTGTTACCAATGGTTTCTAATACATTATTCAGCCACATACAATGCTAACATTTGTTTGCTTACAAAGATAAAGGAAAGGAGTGGTTAATGAATAGGGGCTTATGCCGTAAAGTTTTCGGCAATTTTATTGCAAAAACCCGTTTCTAGCATTTGAACGGCAAGCGCAATGCTGTTATGAAACGCAGTAGCGGTACTTATACCGTGGCTAATGATAACGGGCCTCGCAACGCCAAGTACTGGAAGGCCACCGTAGTTTTCGAAATGAAGGCGTTTAAAATACGCGTCTTCTCCGTGGCCACGCTCTGCGGCAATGGTATGTAATGATTCGGCTAATTTAAGCGCAATATTTCCTGTGAATCCATCGCATACCGTAACGTTTGCTTTGGGTGTTAAAATATCACGTCCTTCGATGTTGCCAATAAAATGTATTTGCTTGTTTTGTTGAAGCAGTGGGTAAGTGGCTTGTGCCAGCGCGTTGCCTTTGCCTTCTTCTTCACCAATATTTAAAAGTCCAACGGTTGGATTTTTAACGCCCATCATAATGCTTGCATACAAGCTTCCTAAAATAGCAAATTGATTGAGCTGTTCAGGTTTACAATCGGCATTGAGTCCTACGTCTACTAAAATACCCGTTGATCCATCCGATTTAGGCATGGTAGCACCAATAGTTGGGCGTAAAACACCAGGGATTGCTTTGATGGTAAACATAGCACCCACTAGCATAGCGCCGGTATTACCCGCACTCATAAACGCGTCAATTTTACCTTCAGCTAATAACTGAAAACCGATGGCAATTGAAGACTGAGGTTTTTCTTTGAGTGCTTTGGCTGGATGCTCGTTGTAGCCAATATTTTGTGAGGCATGTACTAAATGCAAATTAGGTGATGTAACCTGGTGTTCCTCTAAAAGAGGCTTTACCAAAGCTTCATCACCTATGCAGTATAGGTTGACATTTGTATTGTGTATAGCTAAATAAGATTTGACTCCTTTAACCGCTTCGAGCGGTGCAAAGTCTCCACCCATCATGTCTATACCAATATTCATGCGCAATATTTTAAGTTCGTGAATTGAACTAAAAGTAAGGCTTAGTTATGGAACTAGGCTTTAAGTGGTGCTTTTTCAGCAACTAACTTTCCTTTGTAGAACAATTTACCTTCACTTACGTGAGCGCGGTGACGCACATGTGTTTCACCAGTAGTGCTGTCTTTACTTAAAGTAACTTCTTGCGCTACATAGTGTGTTCTTCTTTTTGCGCTACGTTGTTGCGAATGTCTGCGTTTAGGATTCGGCATATCTCGAAATTTTGAGTATTAATCTATGTTGTTTATTCGTTTACTTTTTTTAATCTTTTTTGTTTGCGTCTTTTCCCAAGTTTTTAAATTGGTCGAGACCCTTCCATACCGTGGTATGTGTATCTGCGTTTGCGTTCCTTTTCATTTGCTCCAGCTTTTCTAACACGCTAGGATTGCATCCGGTGGTTCCGTTGGGTAGGTCTTTGCATTTTTTTTGAAGTGGAATACTGAGGTTGATAAACTCAAAAATCCAATCACTTACATGCAGGTGGCTTTCGGTTCTGCTGATGTAAAAAACATCAGGATCTTCTTCTTGCTCGTTAAGGGTATCTGGTTCATCTACAAGTTTAACTATGATTTTAAACTCGTCCCATAACTGCAAAGGAAGGTCGTCGCCACACCTATCACAAGAAGATTCCAATTGGCCATCAACGTCAAATTTGAGAAGCATAAAACCATTGTTTTTTTCAAGGTTTAATTTGACAGTAGCGGCACAATTTTTAAAATCTTGTGCTCCATAAGGTACAAAGAACTGGTCCTTAATTTGGTATTCAAACAAATGATTCCCCGGCTTCAATCCCACAAATGCTATCTCGTATTCCCGCCGATGACTCATAACCGATTTTTAAGGGTTGGCAAAGTTAGGTCAAAATGACGGAAGTCCCAAAGGAAAATGGGATATTTGTAGACATGAAAATATTTTTTATTTGCGGGGCTTTGACATTGCTACTCATGGGCTTTGGCTATTTCCCGGCCCAGGTAGAGGGGTGGTATAGCGGGCAGCTATATCCAGTGCTGCTAACCCTGCGGCTTTGGCTAACGGCCCGGGTGCCCTTTAGCATTGGAGATTTACTTTATATAATTGTGTTTATATACTTGATTTATAAGTTAATAGGAGGTTTAATTACAATTAAAAAAGAAGGTGTAAAAAGAGAGAAGCTATGGCGCGCCAGCGCCATCATCCTACTTGTTTGGATATCGTTTAAACTATTATGGGGGCTAAATTATGACCGCTTGGGTGCGGGGCATCTGCTCCAAATTGAGCAAAAAGCGTATTCGGGTGCAGCGGTAACTAGCCTCGTAAACGAGCTGATTGATAGCCTTAATAGCACCAGAAAACAACTATCTGAGGCAAAAATACAAGTAGATACCCTCCCCGTGGGTAACCCAGCGCCTTATTTTAGCTGGGCACTGGAGGCCTACCAAACAGCAAAAACCAGCTATTCTTTTTTGCCGGTTAATGCCCCAAGGGTAAAAGCAACCCTTTTTAACCCGCTCGCAGATTATGTGGGGTTTACAGGATATTTTAACCCATTTACCGCAGAAGGTCAGGTTCGCACCGATATGCCCGGATTAGAGTTGCCTTTTGTGGCCTGTCACGAAACGGCGCATATGCTAGGCTTTGCCAGTGAGTCGGAAGCCAACCTTATTGGCTATTTGGTCGCTACTAAAAGCAGTAACCCGTATGTGCGGTATAGTGCTTACAACGAAATATTTACCTACGCCCAGCGGGAGCAGTTGGGCATGATGGCGCAGGGAAAAGATTCGGTAGGGTTTATGGGGGCGGTGGCGCACAATAGAGCACGCCTTGACACCCTGGTAAAGCAGGACCGTAAAGCGGTGCGCAGGTTTTTTAATAGACACCGCAGCAGCGTGGCGCCCATTATGTCTAGTGTGTATGAACAGTATTTGTTTTTAAACAAACAAAATGCAGGACTCAAAAGTTATGACGAAGTAATTGGTTGGCTCATCGATATGAAACGAGAAAAAAAATAAATATGAACAATACGCTAAAAGCAGTGCTCTCTATTTCTCTATGTTTTGTGCTTGGATCTAGTGGAGGACTCATCACCATCAACGAAATACCAGGCTGGTATGCCACACTTCAAAAGCCTAGTTTTAATCCACCCAATTGGCTTTTTGGTCCGGTATGGACGGCGCTGTATATTATGATGGGTGTATCGTTTTATTTGGTGTGGCGCACGCCGCCTTCGGCGGCGCGCAAAAAAGCGCTACGCGCTTTTTTGGTTCAGTTTGCACTGAACTGCGCCTGGACGCCAGTATTTTTTGCGCTGCATCAACTTGGTGCAGCTCTTGTAGTGATAGTACTTATGTGGACCGCTATACTGCGCACAATTTTCCTATTCGCTCCATTTTCAAAAACGGCGTCGTGGTTACTCGTCCCTTATATTAGTTGGGTGAGTTTTGCAACACTATTAAATGCTGCGATCTGGTGGCTGAACAAATAATAAATTAAACACGCAATTGTTGCGCAAAACCTGCATTAAAACTTGTTCTTCCACATCATGCTCTCAATTGGCTTGTTGGGTTGACCTGAGTATTTAGCGTTAGACTTTTGGTTGTACTTCACTTCAATTTCGCCATCCACCGGGAAATAAATGAGTTGCCCGATAGGCATGCCCTTGTAGACACGCACGGGTTGCTTACAAGAAATTTCTAGTGTCCAGTTACCACAAAATCCTACGTCACCTTTACCGGCCGTTGCGTGGATGTCTATGCCCAAACGACCCGTAGAAGATTTACCTTCTAAAAACGGAACGTGTGCATGTGTTTCTGTGTATTCAAGTGTTACGCCTAAATAAAATTTACTAGGTTCTAGCACGATACCTTCATCCGGAATTTCAAAATATTCGATGGTGTTGTGCTTTTTTGCGTCAAGTACTTCATCTACATAAAGCGCCATGGTACTTCCTAGGTGAACGTCATAACTATTACTACCTAAATCAGCCCTGTCATAAGGTACAACCTTGATCGTTCCTTTCTCCATTTCTTCTAAAATACGCTTGTCTGTCAGAATCATTTTTGTGTTTATTTATGGTTGGAATGCAAATAAATCTTAAATCTGCAAACTAAACCGCTATTATTGTAAGATGCCACTCTTTTATCAACAAAATATTAACGACAGCACCCGCCTTGCCATATGGGATTTGCAGGAAGAGGAAGCTTTTTTTGGGGGATTTACAGAGATTGTGCACCCACAAAAAAGGCTACAACACCTTGGTGGACGCTATTTGCTGTCTTTTTTGTTTCCAAATTTTGATATGGCAGCCATTGCTATTGCGGCGTCTAAAAAGCCTTTTTTACCTGACGGCTCTTTTCAGTTTTCTATTTCCCATTGCACCCAGTTTGCGGCGGCCCTGGTCAGTAGCACCCAGCGGGTTGGTATCGATATCGAAACCATTACAGAAAGAGTGCACCGGATCAGGCACAAATTTTTACATGCATCGGAGCATGAAATGTTGGGAAAAAACGCTTCTGAGGTACTTACGCTTACGGCGCAGCTCACTATTATTTGGTCTGCAAAAGAAGCTATGTTTAAATGGTGGGGAACTGGCAACATTGATTTTAGCGAGCAAATGATATTGGATCAAATGCCAGTAGCACAAAACGGAATTTTGCCGGCAAAGTTTATAGAAAAAAATGGCACCGAGCATCCGCTTGTGTTACATTACAAGGTACTAGATGCTATTTGTTTGGTTTGGGTGTGTAGCAAATAATATTACTTTACTGAAACAAAAAACCCAGAACATGTCTGGGTTTGTGCGGAAGAGGAGATTCGAACTCCCACGCCCGGTAAAAGGCGCTACCACCTCAAGGTAGTGCGTCTACCAATTTCGCCACCTCCGCAGGCTTTTTGGGGATGCAAATGTATAGTAAAAGCGCAAAATTTCGTACTAAAATTTACAGTTGCAAGGGTATTTACATTCTTTCCGGTACAGGGATACCTAATACACCCATACCCGTTTTAAGGGTTTTGGCGGTTAGTGCTGCGAGCTGCAACCTGAGTATTTTCTTTTCTTCGGTTTCCGCATTGGTGATAGAATGCTCTGCGTACAATGCGTTAAATGTTTTGGCTAGGTTAAATATAAATATCGCCACTTTAGAAGGGTCCATTGCAGTAGCGGCGTCTTCAAGCATGCTGGTAAACTGCTCCAACTGTATGGTCACTTCTTTTTCGAGCGGTAATAGTGGGGTAGCGGTTCCTGAATGCTCAACCTTAGTGGCGCTTTCCGCTTTTCTTAAAATACTTTTTATCCTTGCGTGTGTGTACTGAATAAACGGTCCGGTAAATCCATGAAAATCGATACTCTCTTCTGGATTAAAGATCATTTTCTTTTTAGGATCAACTCTTAATAAGAAAAATTTAAGCGCACCAAGTCCAATTGTATGGTAGAGCGTTTCTAATTCTGCTGCTGTAAAATCTTTAACCTTACCAAGCTCTTCTGTTTTTTGTTTGGCAATATCAATCATGGCGGCCACTAAATCATCGGCGTCTACAACGGTGCCTTCTCTACTTTTCATTTTGCCGGTAGGTAATTCCACCATGCCATAACTTAAATGATAAATACCATCGGCAGCAGGTAAAGCCAGTTTTTGACAAATTAATTTGAGCACTTTAAAGTGATAATTTTGTTCGTCGCCTACTACATAAATACTTTGGTTGGCATTAAACTCTTTTTGCTTGGTTTGCGCAAGTCCAATGTCTTGTGTGATATACACGGATGTGCCATCTTTTCGTTGCACTAATTTTTCATCAAGGCCATCGGTGGTTAAATCAATCCAAACACTACCATCTTCTTTTTTGTAAAATACGTTTTTAGTGAGGCCATATTCTACCAGGTCTTTACCAAGTAAATAGGTTTCACTTTCATAATATGTTTTATCAAAATCGCTTCCAATACTTTTATAGGTTACGTCAAATCCTTCGTATACCCATCCGTTCATATTACGCCACAACTCAATTACAGCGGGGTCTCCGGCTTCCCAGTCCAGTAGCATTTTTTGGGTTGCTTTCATAATGGGCGCTTCCTTTTCTGCAAGCTCAGAAGTCATGCCACCCGCAACTAAACCAGCAACCTCTGCTTTATATGCGTCATTAAATTTTACATAATAATCGCCCACAAAATGATCGCCCTTTTTTCCTGTCGAATTTGGCGTTGCACCATTCGAAAAAAGTTGCCAAGCAATCATACTTTTACAAATATGAATACCTCTATCATTTACGATACAAGTTTTAACGACTTTATTGCCGGCCGCTTCCAAAATAGCTGCAATACTCCAACCTAAAAAGTTGTTGCGTAAATGCCCAAGGTGAAGTGGTTTGTTGGTATTAGGTGAAGAGTATTCTACCATCACCGTTTTACCAGTAGCAGCTGCGTTTGTTTGACCAGCGGTTTCGTTATGTATAAACCCATGCCAAAAAGCATCTGAAATGGTAATATTTAAAAATCCTTTAATGGTATTGTGTGCGGTAAATAAATGAGGGTGTGAATGTACTAAATGATTACCCAGCGCTTCGCCAAGTGCATCTGGAGATAATTTTAATTCTTTTACAAAAGCAAATAATACAACGGTATAATTGCCTTCAAATTCTGGCTTTGTGGCATTTACTAAAATGGCACTAGGAGGTACCGATACCTGGTATAAGCTAAAAAGGGCTTCTGACGCTGCTTTTTTGAGTTGATCTACAAGATGCATGAATATCTATTTGTTTGGCCGTTGCAAAAGTAATTAATTAAGGGCTACCTTCGTCCACTAGTATGCAAAAGCTGCACGAACATATCCGCGGAGGGATCTTACAGCTAGTAGATTTGTTTTATCCGCTTTTTAGGCGCATCATGCCCCATCAAACCTTTAGGTATGCGGCTTGTGGTGGCTTTAATACCGTTTTGGATTTAAGTTTATTTTTTGTGAGCTACAATTATTTGTTCCTTAAAGAGCCCCAGCATATTGGCCCGCTTACCATTAGCCCACATATTGCCTCTTTTTTATCTGCCTTTTTGGTAACGTTTCCAATTGGGTTTTACCTAAGCAGATACGTGGTTTTTCAAGAATCATCGGTAGCCAAAAAAGTGCAATTGTTTCGTTATTTTATGGTTGTACTTGGTAGTCTTATCTTGAACTATATTTTTCTAAAACTCTTTGTAGAAGTGTTTGGCTGGTATCCTACACCATCAAAATTAGCCACCACCGTTTTTGTGGTTGCCTTTAGTTATTACATGCAAAAATACTTTACGTTTAAAGCGGTTGAGGCAGGAGCGGATTAAAACTGCATCAAGGTTTTTGAACGTATTTAAAAAGGCTCCCCGTTTTTTCAGTCACCCCAAATGCATTTTTGTAATCTGGTCCGGTGTATTCTAGCACAATGCTTTTGTTTGCCATAACACCGCCTGCATTTTTTGTTGGCAATGCTGTAAACACAGCAGGAAAAACGCCCGTTAAACTATCTGTTATGGTAAAGCCGCTGATGCTATGTAAGCGCCAGCTAGCCGACTCGTTACCCAGTACTTCAAAATGATAGCGTCCAGTGCTGTCAATGTTTGTAAGCCATGTAAGCGGATACTCAAAATTATACGGGCCCCAATTTGTAATGCGCATTTCTTCTAAACCATGCCTAAAAGTGGAGAGTGGGGTACTGGTTGCTTTTACTTTTTGTAAGCGGTTGTCTACTGCATAATCGAGCCCTACTTCTTCATTTTCTTTGGTGGAATCCATTTCATGAATACGTGCTCCTAATTTGTAGCGCTGTCCGGTATTGGTTTTGGTATTGCCACTCAAATAAATACTATCGGTACCCATAATATCATATACCGTATTGTTGTTGTCAAAACTATTGGTAGCGATATAGTAGTTTTTACTGTCTGTATTTTTTAGTTGAGGATATTTCCAGTCAGCAGGTTGCGTTTCGCGCGACCATAATTTAATGCCGGTTTTATCTCCTTTAAAACTATTGAGTGCAATGTTGATATTTTGTCCATGCTCTATCGCAATGGCAATTCTATTGTCTGAAAAAATATTGTCTGTAATATCTGTTTCAAAACTATAACCACCCCATACGCCATGGTCACAATGTGTAATGGTGTTTTTCATAATGAGGTTGCTGCTAAACGTAACTTCTACGCCATTGGTGGGTGCATACGAAAAATCGTTACCATAAATAAAATTATCGTTACAGCCGCCAAGCCCAGTATCCATAGTGGTTTGGCCAGCCCATAAAAAAAATCCATCACCAGAGTGTGTAGCAGAATTAAAAGCAAAAATATTGTGGTTGCACTGTTCAAACACCAGTATCGCAGCGCTGTCTTGTCCTCTTCTGTATTTTTTATAATGATAGCCGCGCACATTAAAATCAAGCGTATTGTGGTTGATATTATTATAGGAGCTTTTATAAAGGCCAATGCCTATGCCTGAGTTAAACGAAAAATTATTATCCGAAACAAGTGCATCATTACAACTGGTAAGCATGAGCCCGCACTGTCCGTTGGTCACTGTATTATTTGTAATGGTTGCACCCTTAGAATTTTTGATATAAATACCCGCACCATAACGCATCCATTCGTCTTTTTCGTTTTGGTGAAAACTCATCCAGTCATCTTCATTTTCTTTTTCAAAATTACTTTTTAGGGCGTCTCTATAATTGTAGCTTAGGTCACAATTGTCGATGGTAAGCGCTTCCACACTATCTGCTTTAATGCCAATTTTATAGCCTTTAATAGTGGCGTTTTTGATGGTGATATGACTAGACCCTGGTTTAATTTCGATGGCAATTCCTGTAAACTGGTTGGGTGCATAAGAGGGCTTATTGCCAGCCCCATCTAGTACCACGCCGGCTAAATCAAGCACTATGTTTTTGCCTTCTATAATAATCACACCACCCTGTTTTTGAATGGCATTGGTATCTGTTGTGGGGAGGGAATAATGACCGGGTGCCACCAAAATGGTCTTTTTAATGTGCAACCCAACTGACGGAATGGTTGCTTTTTGGGCTTCAAGCCTGACATTTAGGGTGGTGGCAGCAATAACCAAGAGGAGTAAAACAAAGCTTCTCATGCTTAAAACTACCTATTTTGGCTAAAAAAGGCTGACATTTTTGCACTTTTTGGCTAGATGGCATAAAGATTGGGTATATACCCTTGATTATTCATCTGAAATTCAATTTATATGGGAAAAATAATAGGCATTGACCTCGGTACCACAAACAGTTGCGTAGCCGTAATGGAAGGTAATGAACCAGTTGTAATTGCAAATGATGAAGGACGTAGAACTACGCCTTCTGTAGTTGCCTTTTTAAAAAATGGCGAGCGTAAAGTAGGGGATCCTGCTAAGCGTCAGGCCATCACAAATCCTCAAAACACCATTACCAGCGTTAAGCGTTTTATGGGTCGTCGTTTTGATGAAGTAACCGAAGAAATTAGTCATTGGAGTTATAACGTTGCAAAGGGTGATAACAACACCGTTCGTGTAGCGATAGATGATCGTATGTACACACCACAAGAAATTTCTGCGATGGTTTTACAAAAAATGAAAAAAACCGCCGAAGATTATTTAGGCCACGAAGTAACAGATGCTGTAATTACAGTGCCTGCCTACTTTAACGATGCACAGCGTCAGGCTACCAAAGAAGCTGGTGAAATTGCAGGCTTAAACGTTCGTCGTATTGTAAACGAACCAACAGCTGCTGCACTTGCTTATGGCTTAGACAAAAAAAATGCAGAACAAAAAATTGCGGTGTTTGACTTAGGTGGTGGTACGTTTGACGTATCGGTACTTGATTTAGGCGATGGCGTATTTGAAGTAAAATCTACCAATGGTGATACACACTTAGGGGGTGACGACTTTGATAAAGTTATCATGGACTTTTTAGCCGACGAATTTAAAAATCAAGAAGCCATTGATTTACGTAAAGACCCTATGGCACTTCAACGTTTAAAAGAAGCTGCCGAAAAAGCAAAAGTAGAATTAAGTTCTTCTGCCGAAACAGAAATTAACTTACCCTACATCACAGCGGTTGATGGTGTGCCTAAGCACTTAGTGGTAAAATTAACAAGAGCAAAATTTGAATCTCTTGCGGATAGTTTATTTGCACGTTGTTTGAAGCCTTGTGAAGCGGCATTAAAAGATGCTGGTTACAGCACTTCCGATATTGATGAAATTATTTTAGTAGGGGGTTCTACGCGTATTCCTAAGGTGCAAGAGATTGTAGAAAAATTCTTTGGTAAAAAACCAAACCGCGGTGTTAACCCAGATGAGGTTGTTGCACTCGGTGCAGCGATTCAGGGTGCAGTATTAACCGGAGAAGTAAAAGATGTATTGTTATTAGACGTTACACCACTTGGCCTAGGTATCGAAACCATGGGTAGCGTAATGACAACCATGATTCCTTCTAACACAACCATTCCAACTAAAAAAACAGAAGTATATTCTACAGCGAGCGATAACCAACCGGGTGTTCAAATCCATGTATTACAAGGAGAGCGTCCAATGGCCAATCAAAATAAGAGCTTAGGTATCTTTAATTTAGATGGTATTCCGCCAGCACCAAGAGGTGTTCCTCAAATCGAAGTAACTTTTGATATCGATGCAAATGGTATTTTAAGTGTACACGCAAAAGATAAGGGTACTGGTAAAGAACAAAAAATTAGAATTGAAGCGGGTAGTGGTTTAAGCAAGGAAGAAATTGAAAAAATGAAAGCCGAAGCTAAAGCCAACGAAGCAACTGATAAAGAAGCTCGTGAAAAAGTAGAAAAATTAAACCAAGCCGATAGCTTAATTTTCCAAACGGAAAAGCAGTTCAAAGAGTTTGGTGATAAAATTTCTGCCGATAAAAAAGAGCCCATCGAAGCAGCGCTTACAAAATTAAAAGAAGCGCATAAAAATCAGGACATTCCAGCTATCGACGCTGCTATGGCCGAAATGAATACTGCTTGGACGGCTGCTTCTGAAGAAATCTACAAGGCGCAACAAGCTGCTGGCCCAGAAGCGGGTGCTGCCGGTGCTGACGCAGGTGGTGCACAACCACAAAATGATAATGTAGAAGACGCGCAGTTTGAAGAAGTGAAATAGGTTTTACATAGGATGAATAAAAAAAGTCCCCTGTGTTTTCACAGGGGACTTTTTTATGTATACAATTTTGTTATTTAATAATGCGGTAGCACCAGCGTTTTAGTTTTCCTTCAAAATCAAAACCAGTAGTGGATTTAGTAATATCTTTAATACTGGTTGCTTTAATGCCCGCTTCGTCTAAAATAAATTTTGTATAGTTCGTGCTAAAATAAAGCGTGCCACCGGTTGTTGTTGCTGCAAGCATATCATTGATCAGTTCTACGTGGTCCCTTTGAATGTCTAAAAAATCTTTCATACGCTTACTATTACTAAACGTAGGAGGGTCCATTACAATCAAATCAAAACTATTTGGTGCTAGGGTTTTCAAATACTGTTTAACATCGGCGTGGATATAAAAATATTTGCTAGGGTCTTTTAATAAATTAATTGCCATATTGGTTTCGGCCCAACTCAAATAGGTTTTGGATAAATCCACCGACGTTACCGTGGCTGCTTCACCAGCTGCCGCATACACCGAAAAAGATCCCG
The DNA here is from genome assembly GCA_903958045.1 of uncultured Bacteroidota bacterium. GTDB lineage: Bacteria > Bacteroidota > Bacteroidia > Chitinophagales > Chitinophagaceae > Sediminibacterium. Next base: position 35,985 of record CAJBRT010000215.1, read on the forward strand.
TGTAACAAAATAAATTAAGGAACCTTTTGTCTTTTGCTTCTTTGCGCACCATTTCACGCGTGATGCGGTGGTCTAAAAACAAGCCGGTATCTAAATAGTCGGTTAGGTTTACTTGAAATTTTAAATCGTTTTCAAGCACCGTAAAAAATTCCTGCTTGGTATCTACTTTCTCGTACTGCTCGTCTCTATGAGACATTTTTTTTCTTTCACGCTTGTAAATACTAGTAAGCGGCGTGCCGGTTACTTCGCTAATAATGTCAAGAGAGGGTTGAAGCCAGGCATCATGCTCTTCATCGGTCATGCCATGCCTTCTTACATATTCTGAAACATAAATTTTATTTTCGTAGGCTTCTATGCAAAATGGAAATTCGGGAAGGTCATGCTCGTATATGCGGTAGCAGCCCACACCGGTGCGCCTAGCAATTTTACTGCGGTGCTTAAACACTTTGGTAAGTCTATTGCTAAACATTTCTAGCTTTTGGGCTAGCGGTAATCCTTGTTTTTTTTCTATTTCTTCTTCCATCGATTATTGTAAAGCCGCGAGTGCGTCTTTGATGCGCGCCCATGCTTTTTCAATATTTTGCATGCTATTTGCAAAAGAGAAACGAACACAATTAGGCTCTCCAAATGCATCACCCATTACACTAGAAACATGCGCTGTATTTAACAAGTACATGCTAAAATCTGCGGCGTTTTTAATGGTTTCACCGTTTACAGATTTTCCATAATAGGCACTTACATCAGGGAATACATAAAAAGCACCTTGTGGTTCAAAGCAAATAAAACCTGGCATTGCTTTCACAAGCTCAAGGGTTCTTGTTCTTCTGCGTGTAAACTCTTCCGTCATTTCTTGAGAAGGTCTTAAATCGCCAGTAAGTGCAGCAACGGCAGCTTTTTGCGTAATTGAACAAGTACCACTTGTAAACTGACCTTGTAATTTTTCCATGGCTTTTGCAATGGTGGTGTTTGAAGCGGTATAACCAAGTCTCCAACCGGTCATTGCAAAACCTTTACTCAAACCATTGATGACAACAACGCGGTCTTTGATGTCAGCAAATTGCGCAATGCTTTCGTGCTTGCCTTCAAAGTTGATATATTCGTAAATTTCGTCCGATAAAATAATAATGTTAGGGTGTTTTTTAAACACTTCTACAAGCGCTGTTAATTCTTGTAAAGTATATACGGCGCCAGAAGGATTACATGGCGACGAAAACATAAACACTTTTGTTTTGGGTGTTATTGCTGCTTCTAATTCGGCGGCAGTGGTTTTAAACTGGTTGGCCACCGTTGTTCTAATTTCAACCACTTTACCACGCGCAATTTTTACAAGTTCCGAATACGTAACCCAGTAAGGTGTTGGAATCACCACTTCATCACCATCATCAACAAGCGCTAAAATAGCATTTGCTAAACTTTGCTTGGCACCAGTTGATGTCACAATATTTTCAGGGAGGTAATCTAAATTGTTATCTCTTTTTAATTTGGTACAAACCGCTTCTCTTAAATCAGCAAATCCAGCAACAGGGGTGTAGTGGCTCCAGTTATCGTTGATGGCTTTTATGGCAGCATCTTTAATGTGCTGGGGGGTATCAAAATCAGGTTCTCCTAAACTAAGGTCAATAACATCAATACCTTTTGCCCTTAATTCACGACCTAATTTGGCCATTTTGAGGGTTTCTGGTTCTGCGAAACGGTCAAGGAGTGTAGAAAGTTGCATGCTTACTTTTATTAAATTATGTTAAATGGGTTCGATTGCGAAGCAAAGTTCGTGAATCTTGGCATACCATACCGCCATCAAAAGCAGGGGAACGCTTAATGGGGATAAGTTAGGCTCGGTTTAAAAACGTCCAATTTTTGCTAACTTTCGTTAGTTTTGTAAGAACAACGATTGTATGATGGCGGAGCATGATTTTATTTCGGTATTTGATATGTTTAAAATTGGTGTGGGTCCTTCTAGTTCTCATACCCTTGGCCCTTGGCGCGCAGCACTTGATGTGATGCGTAAGTTGGAGGCTTCCCCAAAATCGGCTCCCATCCATTCCATCACTGTTTTACTTTATGGGTCACTTGCCAAAACGGGTAAAGGGCATGGTACAGATATTGCAGTGATGCTGGGGTTAATGGGATACGACCCCGAAACCATAGATGTTGGTATAATGGATGAACTCATCACGAATGTATCATCGGCGCAGCAATTGGTTTTAAAAAATCAGGCGCAACTATTTTTTGATCCGGCACAGCATATTCAGTTTTTAAAATCAGAATCACTACCATTTCATCCTAACGGGTTAACGTTTTTAATTGAATTAAAGGATGGAAATAAAATAGCCGAAACTTATTTTTCGGTAGGAGGTGGATTTATTGTGCAAGAAGGAAAAGAGCTTGATAAAAAAGAATTGGTTGAAGTTCCATTTACAATAGGTCATGCCAATGATTTATTACACTGGTGTATGAAAACGGGACTCACCATTCGTGATATTGTTTTTGAAAATGAACTTACTAAACATAGTGAAGCTGAAATAAAAGAAGGGGTACTCAACATTTGGTATGCCATGCGTGATTGTATCTACCGTGGTGTACATCAAGGAGGCATGCTGCCTGGTGGCCTAGAAGTGAAGCGCAGGGCAGCTTCTATGAATAAGCGTTTGTTAAAAGAAGCTGTTTATGAGGGCTACGATACTTGGACATCACGCATACAAAAAGGCGGTAATGATTTTAGTTATATCCTAGATTTTGTAAGTGTATTTGCACTTGCTGTCAATGAAGAAAATGCTTCATTTGGTAGGGTGGTAACAGCGCCTACCAATGGTGCAGCTGGTGTCATTCCAGCAGTACTCCAATATTATATTTGTTTTTGTGCGCATGGACAATCAGCAAAAGAATTGGAAGAAAACATTATTACGTTTTTATTAACCGCATCAGAAATAGGAAGTTTGTTTAAAAAAGGTGCCACTATTTCTGCTGCGATGGGTGGTTGTCAAGCAGAAATTGGGGTATCATCAGCAATGGCAGCTGCGGGCTTAACTGCATTAATGGGTGGGTCGCAGCGTCAAGTGCTCATGGCTTCCGAAATTGCGATGGAACATCATTTAGGACTTACATGTGATCCTATTGGAGGCCTCGTTCAAATACCCTGTATTGAGCGAAATACTATGGGCGCCGTAAAAGCAATTACCGCATCACAACTTGCACTTCAGGGAACGCCTGATTTTGCCATTGTTAGTTTGGATAAAGTGATTCAAACCATGTGGGATACCGCACAAGACATGAATAGCAAATACAAAGAAACTGCGGATGGTGGACTAGCGGTGCATGTGCCCATTAGTTTGTCAGAGTGTTAAGTTATTGGTTAAACGAACCAGCATTCATGTACCTAACTTACACTAATTCTTCATCAGGCACCAACGCATAATTTTTTATCTCATTGTAAAGTGTGCCACGCTCAATCGGTTCTCTTTTTACTTGTTTGATGAGTCTAACCAGTTCGGCGGTGCTCATAGTGGGTGTTTGTTCTTCACTACCAGCCATTGCATAAATTTTGGTAGAGTCATCTATGGTGCCATCTATATCATTCACACCAAATGATAAAGTGAGCTGCGCATTTTGTCTGCCAAGCATTGGCCAGTAGGCTTTGATGTGCGCAAAATTATCCATGTAGAGGCGAGACACTGCGTACATGCGCATATCCTCTATCGTAGTGGATTCTGTTACATGACTCATATCATTATCTTGGTTACGGAACTTTAAAGGAATAAACGTATTAAAGCCACCTGTTTGATCTTGCAGTTGACGTAAGCGCTCCATATGGTCTATGCGGTGCCAGTATTTTTCGATGTGTCCATAGAGTAATGTAGCATTACTATGCATACCTAAATTGTGTGCTACTTTATGAATATGCAACCAGCCATCCGCGTCTACTTTGTCTTCACAAATTTGTTGTCTAATTTCTGGATGAAAAATTTCGGCACCACCACCAGGTAGTGAATCAAGTCCTGCCTCGTGTGCAAGTTTCATGCCTTCCTCTGTGGTAACTTTTGCTTTTTTAAACATGTAATCTAGCTCAACGGGTGTAAAGCCTTTGATATGTAAATCAGGACGGTGCGCTTTGATGGCTTGTAATAATTCAAGAAAAAAGTTGAGGTTCATTTTTGGATGAACGCCTCCTACAATATGCACTTCGGTAACAGGCTTGCCGTCGTAACTTTTTACAATGTGCATCATTTGCTCGATGCTTAATTCCCAACCTTCTTCTCTGTTGGCATATAGTTTTGAATAAGAACAAAATTTGCAAGAGAACACGCAAACATTGGTTGGCTCGATATGAAAATTTTTATTGAAATACGTTTTGTCGCCGTGCTTTTGTTCGCGCACATAATTGGCAAGTGTACCAAGCCACGATAAAGAACCTTTTTCAAATAGCATAACGCCATCGTCAAAAGAAATGCGCTCTTTGTTGATTATTTTATTGGCTATTTGTTGGAGTTCTTTGTCTTTGGTTGCTTCGATTAAAGAAACAATGGCAGCTTTATTGGTACCCATCTCGCAGTCATTTATTTAGGCTGCAAAGTTACAACAACTTTAAGACTAACCCATTAAAATACCGGCAATACTAGCCGATAAATAAGAGGCCAAAGTACCGCACAATAAGGCTTTTAAACCAAGCTTGGCAAGGTCGGCTCTACGACCTGGGGCTAGTTCTCCAATACCGCCAATTTGCATACCAACGCTGCTAAAGTTTGCAAAACCGCAAATAGCGATACTTACAATCAAGAGTCCTTTTTCTGATACGATTGGAACGGCTTTTGTGGTCAAATTGTTAAACGCAACAAACTCGTTGATGGTTAATTTTTGCCCCAGTAGGGTAGCAGCATTCGCTACGTCTTGACCAGGAACACCCATGGCCCATGCCATTGGATAAAATATTTTACTAAAAATAAAATCTAATGATAAACCAGGGTAAACAAGACCTAGTATGTAATTTAAAAAAGCAATTAAGGCAATAAAACCAATAAGCATGGCAATTACGTTCACGGCAATTTTCATTCCATCGCTAGCGCCATGAGAAATGGCATCAATAATATTGCTGTACGGGCTTTTTACTTCTAGTTTTACTTTTCCCATGGTTTCTGATTCCTCAGTTTCAGGAAAAACAATTTTAGAAATAACGAGTGCGCCAGGGGCAGCCATTAAACTAGCCGTTAACAAGTACTCAGCCTTGGCACCCATATTAGCGTATACAATTAAGATACCACCCGCAATACAAGCAAGACTACCACTCATACTCGCAAGTAGCTCACTTTTTGTCATACCATTTAAATACGGACGGATCATTACCTGTGCTTCAACCTGACCCACAAAGGCACTGGCTACGTTGCTTAATGCTTCGGCACCACTTACGCGCATGATAAAGTTCATGGCTTTGGCAATCATCGAAACAATAAATTGCATCACACCAAAGTGATATAAAATAGCCACCAACACGCACACCAATATAATGGTAGCGGTAACGCTAAATGCAAATACAAAACCACCTTGTCCAAAGTCTTTAACTCCGTCTGGTGCATTTACCATAACACCTCTGTATACAAAGGCAACACCTTCTCTAGCAAAACGTTCAATTTTTTCCATACCGTGGCCTAGTTTTTGAAAAAACCAGGTTACGGGTGGAACTTTTAATACAAGCACTGCAATCACTACTTGTAATAGCATGCCACTCACGACTAGTCTGTAATTGATCCTTCTTTTATTGTTTGAAAACAAAAAGGCAATACCTAGAATTAGGATAATACCTAGTACACCGTGAAATTTGTCCATGCTATTTATTTAGGCAGGGTTAGGGTAGTAAGATACCAGTCTTACATTAAAGATTGTATCTTTTTGTCAAGTACCGATTTAGGTACTGCGCCAATTTGTTTGTCTACAATTTGACCACCTTTAATAAATAAGATAGCAGGGATAGAAGTGATACCGTAGTTAACACTCAAATTAGGGTTGTTGTCTACGTTTACTTTTCCAATATTTACTTTGCCATCATATTCTTTTGCGAGTTCTTCAATAACGGGTCCAATAGCTCTACATGGTCCACACCATTCTGCCCAAAAATCCACTAAGGTTAATTTGTCGCTGTCTAATACTGTTGCCTGAAAATTGGCATCTGTTAATTCTAAAGCCATCATTTTTTATTTAAAATTGTAAGTAAAGTTTAATAATAAAGAAGTGTCAAATTTAAATCCAAACCCTGCAACTGCCACATTGACTTTTCCACATTAGCCAACAAGTCCTACTTGTACCTCCACATCTGGATTATCGAGTAAAAAGCCTGCCATTTCCTCATTCATTTCAAATCCTTTGTCAAAACTGTATAAACTTACCAACAAGTTTTCTTTGGGTTCCAAAACATTAAATCGGAGGCTAGACTTGCCTGGGTATTTTTTTACGTTGGTTTCAATAAATGAAACAAACTCCGGCGTCAGTGAAGCAGCATGAATTTTGATATCTATACTTCTAGTTAAATGTTGTTTAACAGACTCTAATAAATTCATGGAACTTACTTTGAAATCAAATTCGTTGGGGCGGTTGTAACGCGGTCTAAAAAATCCGTTGAGTAAAATATTTTGTCCTTTTTCTAAATAATTTTGAAATTTGATATAGTCTTCACTCCACAAAACAAATTCTGTTTTACCACTAAAATCTTCGATCGCAAAAGAACCAAAGTTTTTACCTGTTTTAGTAACGCGGTGTTGCACATCAATAATAAGTCCGGCCACTTTTATGGCGCGCCCTGGGTTGGGTTGTAATTGTAAGGTTTCTTTTATTTCATTAAAATCTGCAATATTGGTGATGCCATAATAGCGCAGTTCAAATTTGAAATGATCTAATGGGTGTCCACTCATAAACATACCCGTCACTTCTTTTTCATGTTCGAGTAATTCGGTGAGGGTCCAAGGTTCTGTTTTGGTAAGTTTTGGAACAGGCACTTGCATGGCCGATGAAAGATCTCCAAAAAGGGTATTGGTAGATCCTGCACTTAGGCTTTGAAGTGCTTGACCGTAATTGATAATTTTTTCGAGGCCTGAAACGCGCTCACCATCTGGTATTTTAAAATACTGCGCTCTATGAAAATCTGTAAAGCAATCAAATGCACCAGAGTAGGCTAAACTTTCCAATGATCTTTTATTGACACTTCTGCTAATCACTCTTTTGATAAAATCAAAAATGCTTGCAAAGGAGCCACCTTTTTCTCTTTCTTTAATAATGGTTTCAATAGCAGCTTCACCTACACCTTTTAAACCCCCTAATCCAAATCTGATTTCTCCTTTTTGGTTAACGGCAAAACCGTTGAGTGATTCATTAATATCCGGCCCCAGTACTTTAATGCCCATGCGTTTACACTCTTCCATAAAGAAGGTGATTTTATCAATGCTGCCTTGGTTATTTAAAACCGCCGACATATATTCTCCAGGGTAATGCGCTTTTAAATAGGCAGTTTCGTAGGCTACATACGCATAGCAGGTAGAGTGTGATTTGTTAAATGCATACTGTGCAAAGGCTTCCCAGTCGGTCCAAATTTTTTCGAGTACTTGTGCGTCATGACCTTTACTAGTAGCGCCTTCCACAAACTGTGCTTTCATTTTATCCAGCACCGATTTTTGTTTTTTACCCATGGCTTTACGCAGTACATCGGCGTCGCCTTTTGTAAAGCCGCCAATTTTTTGACTGAGTAACATTACCTGTTCTTGGTATACCGTAATACCATAGGTTTCAGACAATATTTCTTTCATTTCATCGAGGTCATAACTGATGGCTTCACGGCCATGTTTACGGTCAATGAAATTGGGGATGTACGCAATAGGCCCTGGTCTGTAAAGGGCGTTCATGGCAATTAAGTCGTCAAATTTATCGGGCTTTAATTCGCGTAAATATTTTTGCATGCCCACACTTTCAAATTGGAAAGTGGCATTGGTTTCTCCTTGTTGGTAAAGCTTGAATGTTTTTTCGTCGTCTAATGGAATGGTATCTAAATCAATGACAACGCCATGATTTTGTTTGATTAGCGCAAGTGCCATTTTTAAAATAGAAAGGGTTTTAAGCCCCAAAAAGTCCATTTTAATAACGCCGGCATCTTCAATAATACTGCCTTCAATTTGTGTGACCCACAAATCAGAATCTTTTGCTGTTGCTACCGGAATTAAGGTGGTTAAATCTTGTGGTGCAATGATAATACCGGCAGCGTGGATGCCCGTATTTCTAACGGAGCCTTCTAATCTTTCTGCCTCTTTTAAAACCTGTGCACGAATATCACTCCCTCTATATATTTCTCGAAGCTTTTTTACATTGTCGATGTCTTCTTGTTGGTAACCTTCTTTTTCCTCTAACGATTTTGCGCCTTCTTTAATGGTAAGAGGAGCGTGTAAAACTCTACCCAGCTCGGTGCCAGGTTTATCGGGCACTAATTTTGCAAGTACGTTACTTTCGGCGAGTGGCAAATCAAGAACGCGGGCTACGTCTTTGATACTCATTTTTGCAGCCATGGTACCGTACGTAATAATTTGTGCCACCTGATTTTTGCCGTATTTATCAACTACATAATCGATTACTTTTTGACGACCTTCATCGTCAAAGTCCGTATCGATATCGGGCATGCTCTTACGGTCTGGATTTAAGAAACGCTCAAATAGTAAGTTATACTTAATAGGATCAATATTGGTGATACCAATACAGTAGGCCACTACTGAGCCTGCCGCGGATCCACGACCTGGTCCCACAAAAACGCCCATTTCTCTACCCGCTTTAATAAAGTCACTTACAATTAAGAAGTAACCCGCAAAGCCCATGGTTTTAATGGTAAATAATTCAAAGTCGAGGCGTTCTTGAATTTCAGGAGTTACATCATTGTACCGCATTTTAGCGCCTTCGCGCGTTATGTGTTGAAGATACTCCCACTGGTTTAGGTTGGCGTCTTTGTGTATCTGAAATTCTTTTGGAATAGGGAAAGCCGGTAGTAGAATATCCTTTTTTAAATTGAGGACTTCTACACGGTCAACAATTATGTTAGTGTTGTCGAGTGATGCTGGGATATCGCTAAAAAGCTTACCCATTTCCTCCTGCGTTTTAAAATAAAACTGATCGTTGGGAAATTTAAAACGTCTATTTTTTATTTGTGCGTCATCATTTACAAAATCATCAAAACCAGGCGTGCTTTGTTTTTCGCCGGTATTGATACAAAGTAAAATATCGTGTGCATTGGCATCGTCTTGATCTACATAGTGGCTATCATTGGTAGCAATAACAGGTACGTTAAACTTTTTCGAAAATTGTAATAAGGTATTATTAATGACTTCCTGCTCCTTAATATTATGGCGCTGAATTTCTATAAAATAATCTTCGCCAAATAAATCTAGCCACCACTTAAATTCTTTTTCTGCTTTTTCGGGCCCTTCATTTAAAATGGCTTGTGGCACATACGCACCTATGCAACAAGTAGTAGCAATAATACCTTCGTGGTACTGTTCAATTAATTTTTTATCGATACGGGGGTACTTGCTATACATCCCTTCAATAAATCCTAGCGATGTAAGCTTTACTAAATTCTCGTATCCCTTTTTATTTTTTGCGAGTAAAACCTGGTGGTATCTTTTGTCTTTTAATTCTTTGGTAAAGGTTTTTATGTGCATGTCTTCTACCACATAAAATTCGCAACCCACCACGGGTTTAACAATGGGTTCCAAAATGTCTTTGCCAAATTCATCCTTGCCAACAATCTTTGTTTTTTTCCAAGCCTGACTTACAAATTCAAATGCGCCAAACATATTTCCATGATCCGTAATGGCAAGGGCTGGCATGTTATTTTCGATGGCTTTATCGTATAATTTTTCTACCGAAGCCGCCCCATCAAGCAAGGAATATTGGGTGTGAACGTGTAAGTGTGAAAAAGTTGGCATGGCCCAAATATCCTGACTCATACGCAACCTTTTGGGGTGCAGTTATCCACAATGGCAGGTGAGGGGAACAGATTGTTAAAAAGTTATGCGCAAGGGCCCTTTTTACTCGTTTTTAGGCCTATACTTGTTCCATATTTATGCGTCAAAAAGTATATATATTATCTGTTTTTGGACTTTTAGTGCTTTCAGGTTGTAAATCCCTGGGTAAGCTCACTTCCAAAGACCAGTCCAGCGCCACCAAAGTGCAAGGAAGCAGCTCGTCTATGCCGCGCGGTTTTTTGGATAATTTGGCCGTTTTACCCGGAGAAGTAAAGCTTGCTGGGGTAAAAGTTACGGCGCCACCTGTGGCGCCGGCAAATACCCAAACGTTATTGTATGACGCCGCGCTTTCACTCCCCAATAAATATGCGAACCTACTAGGCGTTGCACCCACTGAATTAAACAATACGCTTCTTTTAAGCCAAATGGAAAAATGGTTTGGTACACAGTATTGTTTTGGGGGCAGCACCGATTCTTGTATCGATTGCTCTTCGTTTACACAAGTGATCCTGCGTGATGTATACAATGTAAAAATTCCAAGAAATTCGCAACAGCAATTTGATGCGTCTACCAAAATAGAAGTAGAAAATTTAAAAGAAGGCGACCTTGTATTTTTTAATACCGTTTCGGCGTCTATGATTATCACGCACGTGGGTGTGTATGTATGTAACAATAAATTTTTACACGCATCTACCTCCAAAGGCGTTACCATTAATGATTTGTCGGAAAAATATTTTGCAAAAGCCTTTAGAGGCGCCGGCAGGTTTATAAACCCCTAAGGGTCCTCTGCAACCAAATTGTACCCGCCTCCGTTAACCTCGCATTTTCATTTTGATCGGTGGCGCCAATACCCGCCTGCGTTACAATAGTACTACCCGCGTGTATCGTTTGTTGTAACCTTTTGAGCGAAATATCTTCTATAACACTTGCCCCGCCAAATTCGTCGGATGCTACCATGCAATCACGCACATCTAAAAATTCATTGTCAATACCCTCTTCTAATAAAAAATGGTGAAGGAGGGCGGAGCCAAGAACGGCGCCGGTACATACAATTTGATCTTTGTAATAAAGAAAAGAGCGAACGGGTTTGTCGTGTAGCAGCCACTCAATTTCTGTAAACAAATCACCTAAACGGGAAATACAAGCCTCTTTTTGGTCCACCAACAAAGCACCTGCATTGTTAAAAACGTTCTTTTTTACTGCCTCAAATAATTGTAAGGCAATGTCTTTGTTTCCATCGAAAAAAGCGCTGGACACTTCCGATAGGGCGGACTCGATAAGGGCAGGGGTTTCCACTACATAGCAGGTTCCTCCCACATTATGGGCAGCAACGATATTTAAAAAGGCTTCTTTTGACTGCGTTTGTTGAGCAGGGATCCATTGTAATTGCATAAGCGCTAATTGGCGCAAAGTTACAATAACTTACGCGTAAGCACTATCTTTATGCCATTAAAGCGAAGCTATGTTGGATCCCATTATCAAAGTAGAAAACCTCACTAAAAAGTACGGTGATTTTGAAGCCGTTAAAGGGCTCAGTTTTGAAGTATATCCGGGTGAAATATTTGGTCTCTTAGGCCCTAATGGCGCCGGAAAATCTACCACACTTGAAATTATTGAAACGCTTCGCGAAAAAACCAGTGGGACAGTAATCGTGAACGGCATAAATATTGAAAAAGATCCTGCATCCGTAAAAAAAATCATTGGCGTTCAGTTACAAACAGCGGGTTTTTATCCAGGTCTTAATTTAATAGAGTTACTAGATTTATTTGCCGGACTTTACAACGAGGAAATAGACCCCTTAGCCATACTTGATAGCGTAAACCTAAGAGATAAAGCAAAAGCTAAATTTAAAGAATTGAGTGGGGGGCAAAAACAACGTTTTTCAATTGCCACCACTTTAATTAATAAACCCCTTTTAATTTTTTTAGACGAACCCACTACTGGACTAGATCCTCAGGCGCGCCGAAATTTATGGGACCTCATCAGATCCATTAGAGATAGTGGTACAACCGTTGTTATTACCACGCACTATATGGATGAGGCTGAAATTTTATGTGATAGGGTGGCCATTGTAGATAGCGGAAAGCTTATAGCCATTGACACCCCCGATCAATTGATTGATGATTTAGTAGCAGGTGGTTTTGAAAAACCAAAAGAAGTAAAGCAGGCTAATTTAGAAGACGTGTTTATTCATTTAACAGGTCACGCTCTAAGAGAAGCATAAAATTATACCATGGAAAAAGATCCTAAATATCCAATTGGAAAATACGAAGCGCGGCCTTTTTCAGCAGCACAAAAGAAAATATGGCTTGCTGATATTCAGTTTTTACCAAATGAACTAGAACAGTCTATCGAAAACTTAGACGAAGCGCAACTACATACCCCGTATAGAGATGGGGGGTGGACAGTGCACCAACTCGTGCATCATTTGGCGGATAGTCATATGAATTCTTTTATTAGGTTTAAACTTGCTTTAACAGAAGACAACCCTACTATAAAACCATACGAAGAAAACGCTTGGTCAGAAACGGCTGATGTTGTTAAAGAGCCTATCAATGTTTCTATTACTTTACTCTATGCGCTGCACAAACGCTGGTTAACACTACTTCAAAATATGTCGGATTCCGATTTTGAAAAAACATTGTTTAATCCACAACGCAGAGGTCAAATAACACTATGGGACATGCTCGGTATTTATGCATGGCACGGTAAACACCATGTAGCGCATATCAAAACATTAAAAGAAAACAAAGGCTGGTAAACTTTATTTGTAATGCATGAGAGAGCAGCGCTGGAAAAAAATTTCATCTAAAAAAGTATTTGAAGACAAGTGGTTTAAAGCTAGGGCCGACGCTTGTCAATTTCCGGATGGAAGAATAATTGATCCGTATTATGTTGTTGAACTTCCTGATTGGGCAAATGCAGTGGTGGTGACACCTAACAATGAAATTGTTTTAGTAAAACAATACCGTTATCCTGTAGATGCTCTAACCCTAGAACTTCCTGGGGGTGTTATTAATGAAGGCGAAGACCCCTCGTTAGCAGCACTTAGAGAAACTATTGAAGAAACGGGTTATACATCGGATAGTATTCGACTCATTTGTAAGCTAGCACCCAATCCAGCCATCAATGACAACACTGCTTATTTTTATTTAATTGAAAATGCAGTGCCTACTAAACATATCAATCCAGATTTTTATGAAGACATTGAAGTGGTGTTGTATAGTAAAAAGGATTTTATTGAACTACTCCAGCAAAATAAAATCATGCATGGCGTTCAGTTAGGACCCATTTATGAAGCCCTTATTCAACTTGGTTGGCTACAATACAGTTGATGGAATAATGCCTTTTATTTCTCCCACTAAAAATACGCTTCCACATACCACAATTAAATCAGTGGCGGATGCCTGTTTTTGAGCGGCACTAATGGCTTCATTAACATGGGCGTAAACATTTCCAGTCAAACCATGCGCTGTTGCTTTTTCTTGCAGCTCATGCGCATCAATGGCTCTTTCTATTTGTGCCTTTGTAAAATAATAGGTAGCGTGCGTTGGTAATAACGCAAGCACACTATCAATGTCTTTGTCTTTTACCATGCCAAAAACTAAGTGTAAATGTGTGTTTTGTATCAGTGCTATTTGTGCGAGCAGTGTTTGAATACCTGCTACATTGTGCGCCACATCTACCACGGTAGTGGGATTATTTCCAATTACTTGCCACCTTCCATAGAGTCCGGTATTTATTTTTACATGGCTAAGGCCCGTTGCAATATTTTCATTCGCTATTTCCCAACCTTTTGATTGTAAAATACCCACAGCAGTTAATACGCCTAAAACATTTTTTGCTTGATAGCTTCCATTTAAATCAAGTTGATACGTATTGGTTGCGCCGGTTACATTATTTGCAACATCCACATGTAAAAAATCGTGTTCATATTTGGTGCCCTGTATGCTATATAAACCCGGTGCATAAGTGATGGCCGTATTGCTAGCGGCCGCATCAAAAACGGGCCTAGTATCAGGAGTGTATTCACTAATAACACAAGGCACATCTTTTTTAATGATACCTGCTTTTTCACCTGCAATTAGTGGTATGGTATCTCCTAAAAACTGAGTATGGTCAAGTCCAATATTGGTAATGATAGAAACTTCGGGTGTAATAATATTCGTGCTGTCTAAACGACCGCCAAGGCCTACTTCAATAACAGCAATGTCCACTTTTTGCGCCGCAAAATAACTGAATGCCATGGCAACGGTTATTTCAAAAAACGAAGGCTGAATGGCCTCAATAAGTGGCTTTATTTTTTCTGTAAAATCAACAACAAAATCTTTGGAACAATAGTTGCCATCAATTTTAATTCTTTCTCTAAAATCTACTAAGTGGGGGGATGTATAAAGCCCCGTTTTATATCCAGCAGTTTGTAAAATGGAAGCGAGCATATGACTGGTAGAACCCTTTCCATTGGTACCAGCAATATGAATAGATTTAAATTGGTGCTGCGGATTACCTAATGCCTCACAAAGTGCAATGGTATTGGTTAAATCGGCTTTGTAAGCAGCAGCTCCCACACGACTAAACATAGGAAGTTGTGTAAATAAATACTCAGTTGTTTGGTCGTAATTCATTTACTCGTGAATCTTAAAACTAAATACAATCGTTCCTTTTTGTTCGGGATCATTGCCTGCATTTAAGCGGAGCATTTTCGCTTTTTTGATAGCAATATTTCGGATAGTTGCATTTGTGGTGGTTGTTCCGCGTGGGTTTACGGCAGCACTCATCACTTGTCCATTCTCATTTACCACAATGTCTACTGCTACTTTTGCATTTTCATTAAAATCATCTTCAAAACTTGGAAGTTTTGTAATGCGTCTTCCATCCAGTCCACTTCTGATATTTACGCCACCGCCCGCACCAGCAGGGCCGCCTGTGCCATTGCCTCCATTACCAGTGTAGCTATCTGAATTAGGGTTGCCATTTGGTTTTCCTTGATCGCCCTTTCCGCCCGCAATGCCTTGGTCCGTTTTTCCGTTATAGCTATCGGCGTTGTTGCCACTGGTAGTAGAGCTTGAACCGCCACCAAATACTGCTTTTGGTTTTGGTGGGGTAGGAACAGGTGGCGTTGTTACCGTTTCTTTTTTTACTGTTTTTGTAGCTACTGCTGCTGCCTCATTTGTTTCGTTGGCATCAGTTTGTATGGGCTTACTTGCTTCAACTTGTGCCGGTGGTGTTGTTTTGGAATTGTCTGTTTCTGTGGCTGCTTCTCCCGGTATTTGAGGGGGTTCGGTACCCAAGCCAGTTTCTGAATTACCTAAATTTACTTCAATGCCTTCGCCAAAAGTGGGTGTTGGTATTTGAGGTAGTTCCCATGTTAGAAAAAAGAAAATGCAAAAAAGCAACAAACAAATAACGGCTGTTATAAGTCCTGCTTTAATATTTTTTTCTTTTTCAAACCCAATGGTCATGTAAATAGGTATTAATGCTTATAAAGCTACGGGTTAAGGCGTCAATTCAAATGAATGTTGAAAATTAACGCTTATTAGGGGGAGTAATCCACCTTTATGGCCTAAAAAAAAGTTAAGAACCCTTATTTGAAAAATACGTCGTAGCCAAATCTTAAAATAGTCGCACAAATAACGAGTAAAAAGAACACGCGGATAAATTGGTTACCCTTTGCAATAGCCAGTTTTGCACCCAATAGCCCCCCAACAGCGTTGCAAATAGCCATGGGAATGGCAACACCCCAAATGATAGTTCCCTTTAAAATAAATAGCAGAATAGATCCAAAATTGGTAGACAAATTTACCAGCTTGGCATTGGCGCTGGCATGCAAAAAATCATAACCTAGTATGGCAATAAAGCCGAGTACTAAAAAACTTCCAGTACCAGGTCCAATAAATCCATCATAAAATCCAACAGTGGCACTTAACAGTAAACTGCGAAGTAAAAGCGCTTTATTGGAAAGCTGTTTTGATTGCGCTTGACCAAAACTTTTTTTGGTATACGTGTATATCGCCACAACAATGAGAACGCAAAATAAAATAGGTTTCATATGCGTGTTACCCATTTTGCTTAATAGCTCGGAGCCTAAAAATGCAAATGAAAAGGCAACGGTGCACATGAGGGCCATTTGTTTCCAATCAATGTTTACTTTTTTTATGTATTGTTTAGCCGCAAAAAAAGTACCACTAAATGCAGGGATTTTTAAAGAGCCTATTACAGTAGCTACGGGTAAATTAGGCATTAATATAAGCGCAGTAGGCGTTTGAATAAGCCCACCGCCACCTACAATGGCGTCTACAAAACCTGCACCAAATGCAGCGATGCATAAAAAGAGTAAAGTAATCGAATCTATTTGATCAAACATGTTGTGACTGTTTTTTGTGTTGACCTGAATTGGCTAGGATCAGTCCAAAAATAACAATACCCGCACTAATCATGTGTATTTTTTGGAAAGGCTCATTTAAAAATAAAACGGCTTCGATGGTGCTAATAATAGGGATGAGGTTACCAAATAAAACAGTGGTGCCTGCGCCAATTCTTTTGATCGCTGCATTCCAACATAAAAAAGAAACCACCGATGTTCCGGCACCCAAATAGATGAGGGATACTACAAGTGAATTGTTCCAAACAATAGGAGTGGCGTTTACTTGTTCCATTAAAAAACCAGGTAGTATTAATAAAGTGCCCAGTCCAAAAATGGCTAATAAAAAAGTAGTTGCAGAAATAGTAGCTGGCTTTTTTCGGACGAGTACATTGTATACTGCAAATGCAATGGCACCAGCCAGCGCCCACAAATCACCTATCGAAAAAGTAAAAGATAGTAGTGTTTGTAAGCTGCCTTTGGAAATCAGTAACAATACCCCAGACAAACAAACCAGCATGCCAGTAAGTCTAAATGCATTGATGCGTTCGCCAATAAATATAATCGCAAATGTAGTGGCAAAAATGGGAGAAGACGTGGTGCTGATAAGCGCCATATTAATGGCAGTGGTATAATGCCCAGATATGTACAAACAAGTATTAAATAATGCAATACCACTCAGCGATACCCAAAATAAATAGGCTTTGTGTTTTGTTAAAATATGCCACTCTTTTTTAAATGCGGCATAAGCAATGGGAATCATTAATACCGTAGCTAAAGACCATCTGCAAAACGCAAGTGTAATAGGAGGTATTTGCTGGTTCACCCCTCTGGCAATTACAAAATTACCAGCCCAAATAATGGCTGCCACAGTTGCGAGTAGCATACCTAGATATCTATTTTTACGGGCGTCCACCGGCAAAATCCATTTCGTAATTGCCTTTAATGCGTTCTATTGGCGGATTAAAATATCCAAATTTTACTTTTGGAAATTCGTCAGCAATAAGGCTCATGAGTTGTTTAACACCCAACATTTCGCCGGTTTCGTTGACGCCAATTTTACCCATGTACCAGTCCGGATCGATATTAAAATTACGCCACTGAATCATAGTCAAATCAGTATCAATAATAAGTTTACGAAGCGCTTCATATTCTTCTACACTGTCTGTCATGCCCGGAAAAACAAAGTAATTAATACTTGCCCATCCACCATAACTGCGCATTACTTTTAAACTCTCAATGATATCTTCAAATTGATAATTATTGGGTCTGTAATAAGGCTCATAAATATGTTTACGCGCAGAATTGGTACTTACCCGAATACTGTTTAAACCCACTTCACACAAGGCTTTTACGGCGTCTGGTTTAGAGCCATTGGTATTGATATTGATACTGCCTTTGTCGGTGTGTTTTCTAATTTCAATAATGGATTCTCTAATCGTTTCCCACATGAGGAGTGGCTCACCTTCACAACCTTGTCCAAAACTAATGAGTGGGAAAGGCGCATTTTTTAAATGCGGCACTGTAAACTCTACAATTTCTTCGGCGGTAGGTTTAAACGTTAAACGGTCTTGTGTAGAAACAATGGTTTCATCGGAGGGTTGAAAAGAAATACATCCAATACAATTGGCATTACAAGCTGGAGAAGTTGGTACGGGACATTCCCATCTAGACATTGAAAAATTGCGCGCAGCAGGACAGTTGTAGGTCATGCAGCAGTTTTCCATCAAATGTTTTACGAGTCTATTGTGCGGATAATTCGCTAATAATACCTCGGTACCAGAAGTAATTATTGCATCGTCATAACCGGCACACTCTTGTCTGATATCCTGTTCAATTCTTACCGCGGGCACATAGGTTTTATTGTCTAACCAACCTGCTGCTGTGTAGCAAAACAAGGGAAGTGTAGGAGCTTCGGCTTCTGTTTCGTAAGCGGCAATATATAAACCGGTATGTGCGGGTGGAATAAATGCTGCTACGGCCCAACCTTTGTCACATAATCGCATTTCTCCTGTTTCAACATCTAGTCCAATGCCACGTCTACCAGGTAATTCATACAAATTGCCCCCTTCTGGAAGTTCAATCCAATCGGCAGGATCTATGGGCATGGCATCCCAACCGGCACGTCCAACCACATACAAACTTGTGTCTTCGTAAATATTTCCTTCGCCGTCTGAATATAATATGTAGGGTGACTGTTGAAGTGGACTTGCCATGTTATTGATTTAAGCGTTCTTGACAAAATACATTAAAAGCTGC
>CAJBRT010000216.1 GCA_903958045.1 uncultured Bacteroidota bacterium
CGGATGTTGGGCTTCAATACATTGATCATTGCGTTGGTAATGTGGGTTGGAATCAAATGAATACCTGGGTTTCATTTTATGAAGACGTGATGGGCTTTATAAATATTTTGACTTTTGATGACAAGCAAATTTCTACCGAGTACTCCGCACTCATGAGTAAAGTAATGAGTAACGGAAATGGTTTTGTAAAATTTCCAATTAACGAACCAGCGGAAGGCAAGAAAAAATCTCAGGTAGAAGAATACCTCGATTTTTATAAGGATGCAGGTGTGCAACACATCGCGATTGCCACACAGGATATTATTACTACCGTTTCTGCACTTAGTGATAGAGGGGTAGAGTTTTTAAAAGTGCCTAATACCTATTACGATCAGTTGTTAGACCGTATTGGTCCTATCGATGAAGACTTAGCGCCGTTAAGAAAACTAGGTATACTTGTAGATCGTGATGATGAAGGATATCTACTTCAAATATTTACTAAGCCGGTAGAAGATAGACCTACCTTATTTTTTGAAATCATTCAGCGCAAAGGTGCCAAATCATTTGGGGCTGGAAACTTTAAAGCATTATTTGAAGCCCTCGAAAGAGAGCAGGAATTAAGAGGGAATCTCTAGGCTTCGAGTTCAATAATTTTTACAATGCCATTTCTGGAATGTCTCCATTAATAAGGAGCTTTCCAGCAGTGGCATTTTTTATTTGCTCTATCGATACACCCGGTGCTCTTTCGATTAGCACAAATCCACCTTCTGGTGCAATATCAATAACGGCTAATTCTGTTACAATTCTTTTTACGCAGTTTTTTCCAGTGAGGGGTAAATCGCATTTTGTAAGTAGCTTGCTTTCGCCTGCTTTATTTACATGTTGCATAGCTACAATAATATGTTTTGCAGAAGCTACAAGGTCCATCGCACCGCCCATGCCTTTTACCATTTTGCCCGGAATTTTCCAGTTGGCAATGTCTCCGTTTTCAGAAACTTCCATAGCGCCAAGTATGGTTAAGTCAATTTTTTTGGAATGAATCATACCAAAGCTCATCGCAGAATCAAAAGAGCTAGCACCTGGAAGCGCCGTAATGGTTTGCTTACCTGCATTGATCACATCAGGGTCTACTGCATACTCTTTTGGAAAAGGTCCAACGCCGAGTAAGCCATTTTCGCTCTGAAAACAAACGTTGATGCCTTCATGTAAATAATTGGCTACAAGAGTGGGTATGCCAATCCCTAAATTAACATAGGTATTGTTTTTTACTTCTTTAGCAATTCTTTTTGCGATGCCTTCTTTATCTAACATAAAATTTTATTTACTGGTGGTGCGTTTTTCAATTCTTTTCTCATAATTTTTTCCTTCAAAAATTCGGTGCACATAAATGCCGGGTGTATGAATTTGATCGGGATCTAGCATGCCTGGTTCTACAAGCTCTTCTACTTCTGCAATGGTAATTTTACCAGCCATTGCCATGAGTGGATTAAAATTGCGCGCCGTACTTTTAAAAATTAAGTTTCCATCGGTGTCGCCTTTCCATGCTTTTACTATGGCAAAATCTGCGTTAAAGGCAGTTTCCAATAAATATTCTTTACCATCAAAAATTCTGGATTCTTTACCGGCCGCCACTTCTGTACCAACACCCGCTGGCGTATAAATAGCTGGCATGCCATAACCAGCAGCCATGCATCTAAACGCTAAGGTTCCTTGCGGAATCAATTCAACTTCTAATTCGCCAGAAAGTAATTGTCTTTCAAACTCTTCATTTTCGCCAACATACGACGAAATCATTTTTTTAACTCGTTTTTGTTGTAGTAGAAGTCCTATCCCAAAATCATCAACACCCGCATTGTTTGAAATGCAGGTTAAATTGGTTGTTCCTTTTTCTAAAATGGCTTGGATACAATTTTCAGGAATACCGCAAAGGCCAAAGCCGCCTAACATAAGGGTGCTGCCATCAGTTATGTCAGCTACAGCAGCTGCGGCGTCTGTTACAAGTTTATAAATCATTGATTTAATTTGATTGATGAAGTCAATATCAAAATTACCCCTTTTCATGAATACTAACAATTATTAGTATAAATGGCTATGACTGTCGTGATTATGCTTAAACCCCTAAAAAACCAACGTTTCATTACATTTTAAGATTGTTTATGTACGCATTGTTTTTTACATTGGGGGATAGAATAAACCCATTATGAAAAAGCAGTTAACCGTCTTTGGAAGTATGTTTTTGTTTTGTGCAAGTATGGCACAAATTCACAAAATGCCAGCGTATCCTTTGGTTACGCACAATCCCTATTTTAGTATTTGGTCTTTTTCGGATGAAGTTCAAAAATCAACTACTAGGCACTGGACAGGGTATGATCAGGGCTTAATTGCATATGCAAAAGTGGATGGGGTACAATATAAAATTTTAGGTGACATGCAACTTCCAAGTACGCCTATTGCTGCAGTTGGTGAAGAAGGTCCAGTTAACTGCTTGTATACTTTTGAAACACCGGGCGCCGGCTGGAATCAAGAAAAATTTGAAACAACCAATTGGAAAACGGGTAAGCTTCCATTTGGGAAAGGTTGGGACAATGATTTTGCAACAGCATGGGATACCAAAGAAATTTGGGTGCGTAGAACCTTTAATTATGATGGTGCAAATATTGACTACTTACTTGCTAAACTCAGGTACGACGAGGATGTAGAAATATACCTCAACGGAAATAAAATTTATAATTGTGGCAACTGTTATGTTACTTCTGTTAAAACCTATCCCTTAGAAGAAGCTGTTAAAAAATATTTGCACAAAGGTGAAAATACAATTGCCATGCATTGCATAAATACGCAGGGTTATGCGTGGTTGGATGCCGGACTTTATGCACAAAAAAAATTTACAAACATACAGCAAGCAAAACAGCAAGATGTTACGGTAACTGCAACGAAAACCAGCTACCGTATGCTTTGTGGGGCTGTTAATATTAATATAGATTTTTTATCGCCACTGTTAGCGAGTAATATCGATATACTTTCTAGGCCCTTGTCTTATATCAGTTTTACATCTAGCGCTTCTGACAATAAAAAGCATGATATTCAAATTTTGTTTGGTGTAAGTACCTCGGTAGCAAAAGACAGGTCTTCCCAAATTGAGAAAACTTCTGCTGGTGCTTTCAATAATATTAAATATTTAAAAACGGGTGTTGTGGATCAAAAAATATTGGCAAAACCTGGCGATGATGTACGTATCGATTGGGGTTATGCTTATTTGTCTACTGCAAGCACAACGGCTATTTTATTAAATAGAAGCAGTAATGATTTGCTACTAGAAATTGCAGGTGTCTCAGAAAACAATAAAGTAGCAGATAATTATCTGACAGTTCAATTACATCAAAAGATTGGTCCAACTGGCACTACAAGTGACAGGGTTATGCTTTCTTATGACGAAATAAAATCGGTTCAATACTTTGGTGAAAACCTGGATCCTTGGTGGAAAAAGAAATATAAAAGCATGGAGCAACTTATAAGTTTTGCTGCCAAAGATTATACGAGGGTAGTAGCTTTATGTGATGTATTTGACAAAAATTTATATAGTACTGCTGTAAAGAGCGGCGGAGTAGCGTATGCCGCTTTGTGTGTAACAGCATATAGGCAATCATTAGCTGCACACAATACTATTAGAGGGCCAAAGGATCAACTTTTATTTCCTCAAAAAGAAAACTATAGCAACGGTTCCATTTGGACAGTAGATGTAACCTACCCATCAGCACCGCTTAGTTTATTATATAATCCAGATTTATTAAAAGGGATGGTAGCCCCACTAATTGAATATTCCGAAACGGGTAAGTGGAAAAAACCATTTCCTGCGCACGATTTAGGTACGTATCCGCTAGCAAATGGACAAACCTATCCTGCCGATATGCCAGTAGAAGAAGCTGGCAATATGATTTTACTAACTGCTGCTATATGTAAAGCAGAAAACAATATTTTGTTTGCAAAACCTCACTGGAAGGTATTATCGGAGTGGGTAAATTTTTTAGTCAACGATGGTCTTGATCCTGTCAATCAACTCTGTACCGACGATTTTGCCGGCCATTTGTCTCGTAATGCAAACCTCTCAATTAAAGCCATTGTAGGTATTGGTGCCTATGCTCAAATGGCAAAAAAAATGGGCATGCCTGCTGTCGCAGCAGAGTATAGCGCGATTGCGAAAGACTATGCAAATAAATGGTTAAGCCTGGCATCAGTGGGTGATCACTATGCTTTAACTTTTGACAAAGGCAATACCTGGAGTCAGAAATATAATTTAGTGTGGGATAAATTATTAGACCTTCGATTATTTTCGGAAGAAGTGTATAAAAAAGAGATTGCTTATTATTTAACCATTCAAAATAAATATGGACTTCCACTAGATAGTAGAAAAACATATACCAAAAGTGATTGGGTAATTTGGACAGCTAGCATGGCTGCTAATCAAAAAGACTTTAACGCTTTAATGTACCCTATTTATTTATATGCAACAGAAACATCATCTAGGGTTCCAATCAGCGACTGGCATGAAACCCTTACTGGTAAACAAGTGGGTATGCAAGCGCGTAGTGTAGTTGGTGGGTATTTTATGAAATTATTAGTTGATCATTGGAAACAAAAATAGATACATGAAACATTTAGAAGGATTAATTGCTGCTCCGTTTACCCCATTTCATAAAGACGGATCTTTGCATCTTGAACTAATTCCCACTTACTATCAAATGCTGCAAAATAATAAGGTTGCTGGTGCATTTATTTGTGGTTCAACCGGAGAAGGGGTTTCATTGACGCTCGAAGAAAAAAAATTAGTGATGAAGGCTTGGGCTAATGTAGTTGGCGACAATCCAAATTTTACAGTGATTCCATTTTTAGGTGGTACATGTATTGCGGATTGCAAAGATTTAGCGCTCTATGCCAAAACAATTGGACTAGGGGCTGTTGCTTTTACAACGCCATTTTATTTTAAGCCTGCAAATGCAAATGTGCTCGCAAAAGCATGTATCGAAATTGGAGAAGCAGTCCCTGATGTAGCATTTTACTATTATCATATTCCAGTTTTAACGGGTGTGCATATAACCATGTATGAATTACTACAAGCAGTGCATGGTAAACTAGATAATTTTGCGGGCATTAAGTATACCCACGAAGATTTTATGGATTATTTGTCTTGTATGCGTTTTGCAAATGGCAAGTACGATATGTTGTGGGGTAGAGATGAAAATATGTTATCTGCGCTAGTGCTAGGCGCGAAAGGAGCGGTAGGGAGTACTTATAACTATGCTGCCCCGCTTTATTTGTCATTGATAGACGCGTATAATCATAACAATTTGGAAGCTGCGCGCGCGCTTCAACAGCAATCGATTGATATGATTAGGCTTTTAGGTAAATATGGAGGTATCGCAACGGGAAAAGCTTACATGAAAAAAATTGGATTGGATTGTGGCGAATTTAGACTGCCTATTTCAAACATGTCGGATTCGCAATTTGAACTTTTTAGTGCTGATGTAGATGCATTGGGTTTTAGTGCATACGCTTCAAAAATTCCAAAGTAATAACGTGAATAAATATTGTAAATATTTTCTATTATTTCTAGGTGTAAGCTTTTGGATGGAGGGTATGGCGCAAACTAAATACCAGCAGCCAATTGTATGGCGCGAGGCGGGTATGTTGCCAACTATAAATAATGAGCAACCAAATATTGGTTTATCTGGAATTATTACTGGTATTATTGGGGGTCAATTATTAATTGGAGGTGGTAATAATTTTCCTGCTGGCCTACCATGGGAAGGAGGAACAAAAAAATACTATAATGATGTATTTGTGTATGGGATAAAAAACGACACCATCATTCATACAGGTTCGTTCAAGCTTCCTTCAAGTATTGCTTATGCTGCGATTGCTCAAACACCGGATAAAATTATGAATGCAGGTGGTGAAAATGAAAATGGGCCAGTTAGTCAGGTATATTGTATTCAAAAAAGTAAAGGAGCAACTGGCTTTGATGTAATTACATGGCCCGATTTACCTGAAGCCCTCACAAATGCAGTAGCCGTTGCAACAAATAGTGCCCTATATGTTTTTGGTGGTGCTAATGGTAAAGGTATTTCTAGTAAAGTATGGGCACTCTATTTTGATAAATTAACAGCAGGTTGGAAAAATGTTTCTGACATGCCACAACCCACAACTTTTGCAGCAGCTTCTTTATTGCAGGGTCAAGTATATATAATGGGTGGTCGCTGTAAAGGTGCCGATGGTATTAGTAAAATTTACAACCAGGTATTTGCATGGGATATCGAAAACAATACCTGGCATGAAAAAGCAAAATTACCAGAGGCGGTTTCAGCTGCAACTGCTGTTACAATAAATGATAGTAGTATTTTGTTTATTGGCGGTGATAAATCAGTTGTTTTTAGTGAAGTAGAATTGTTGGCTGCAAAAATTGCTGCCGCTTCGGATACTACTATAAAAAAGGAACTAACTGCTATCAAAAATAATTTACAAAAAACACATCCTGGATTTAGTAAAGATGTATTAAAGTATAATAGAGTTTCAAATACTTGGCAGTCCTATGCGCAATTAAGTTTTACTGCTCCTGTTACAACACATGCATTTATCAATAACAATAAAATATATGTACCTGCTGGTGAAATAAAACCTGGAATCAGAAGTCCTAAAATTTGGGTTGGTGCCATAAAAAAATAAGCATGACTGAATCAAAAAAATATCCTTGGATTGTAGTGGGCCTTTTATGGGTAGTGGCACTATTAAATTATATGGACCGTCAAATGATTGCAACCATGCGCCCATCTATGCAGCTCGATATTACAGAGCTTCAGCAGGCTACCAACTATGGGTATTTAATGGCTGTGTTTTTATGGGTGTACGGTTCTATGAGTTCGTTTTCTGGAATGATTGCAGATAGGGTTAACCGAAAAGGGCTGATCATTGGTAGCTTATTTGTGTGGTCACTCGTAACATTTGCAATGGGTTTTGCAACTACATTTAATGAACTCTATTGCTTAAGAGCGCTTATGGGTTTAAGTGAGGCATTGTATATTCCTGCTGGTTTATCACTTATTGCCGATTATCATTCGGATAAAACCAGATCCTTAGCTGTTGGGCTTCATATGTC
>CAJBRT010000217.1 GCA_903958045.1 uncultured Bacteroidota bacterium
CTATAGAGTTGAAGCGCTAAATTTGAAAGCTGTGTTATGCCTTTTCTTTTTTCATTTACCTGATTGGCCTCCTGTGTTAACTGACCTGCTCGGTCTCTCATACTTCTGGTGATGTGCAGGGTTTCAATCTTTTTTTCTAGAGAAATAATTTGAATCAAAAAACTATCTTGATGGTATTGTTGTGCTAACAGTTTTGCTTTATCTAAAATTTTTAAACTCTGGTGGTACAAACCCTTGCTATATAAAATACGCGCATGGTCTAACTGCTCGTGGAGTTGAAGGTCTACACTATCATTGCTTTTTAAAAGGCGCAAACTAGCTAGCACCTGCTTGTACAAATGCGTTTTTAAATTGGCCAACTGGGGCTTTTCGATGGAGGTTAATTTTTTAAGCAAAATGCGCTCGTCATACTCTGGTAAAGCCGCTACCGCATCAAATAGTTGAATGATTTTGAGGTCTTCCTTGGCCGAATTTCTTTTGATATAGAGCTTAAAATGCCTTTTCTCCGCTTTTTCAAGGGAGTGAATTAACTGAAATAAAGGATCCACAATTCGGTTGGACATCATATAGGGTTTACAAAAAAATCCAGTAATAGCAAGGCTTTGCGGCTACAAAGATACATTTAAGCGTAATATTCTTAACATTAAGTTGTTTTTGAACGGCCTTTAAACGCTGTATATTTGTACTAACAAAGCAAGCAAACAAACAGGGTTTCCTGTTAAAAATATAGGTGCAATTTGTTCTAAGCTGTACCAACAAGTTTCATATGGCAAGCAATCGTAAAAAAGGTCGTTCCGTTTCCACGGAGGGACCATTTTTTTTCATAGGCATGTCAAATATAATCAATTAAGCGCTTTCGATTCGCTCTTTTGCCCAAGAGAGTGCTAGTTCAAGCTGTTCATCTCTAGTTAAGCTACTATTGTCTAAAACAAGTGCATCATGGGCCTTTTTTAAAGGACTAAACTCCCTAGTAGAATCGATATGATCCCGCATTTCCAAATTAGCCTGAATTTCGGCTTTTGTAATAGCTGGGTCTTTGGCGACAAGCTCCTGGTAGCGGCGCTCCACGCGCACTTCGGGAGATGCAGTTACAAATATTTTGAGTTCGGCACCCGGAAAAACAGCCGTACCAATATCTCTTCCATCCATCACAATGCCTTTTTGCGTACCCATTAATTGCTGCTGCGCCACACTAAAAATGCGCACGGGCTCTAGGGCTGCCACCTGACTTACCTGATTGCTCACGGCTAAGCCTCTAATTTCTTCTTCCACATTTTCATGATTCAAATACATATCCGCCCTACCCGTTTTTACATTCAGCACAAATGACAATTGAATTTGTGCAAGCGCTTCATGAACGGCAGCCACATTTGTTACATCAATACTGTGTCTGATAAAATAAAGTGTGATTGCACGGTACATCGCACCACTGTCAATAAACACATAATTTAAATGCGCTGCCATTTGTTTGGCAAGGGTACTTTTACCGCATGAAGAATATCCGTCTAGGGTAATAATGATTTTTTTCATGCTTACACTTCTGTTTTAATCACCCTCGTTGCAGGTACGCCCGCATTTCTGATGGCAATATTTCGAACGGCTTGAGCAGTAATATTTCTGAAAGCTTGTTTACTAATTTCATCTGTTCCTACCATCGCCGGAACACCTTCATCACCGCCTTCTCTAATAGATTGTACGAGTGGAATTTGACCTAAAAATGCAAGGTCATATTCTTCTGCTAATTTTTTACCACCCTCTTTTCCAAACAAGTAATATTTATTGTCAGGTAGTTCGGTTGGCGTAAAATAAGCCATGTTTTCGGCGAGTCCAATAATAGGCACATTAATTTGCGCTTGACCAAACATCGCAATACCTTTTTTAGCATCGGCAAGTGCTACCGCCTGCGGCGTTGTAACAATCACCACACCCGTAACAGGCACGGTTTGCATGAGTGTCAAATGAATATCTCCAGTGCCCGGTGGCATATCAATAATTAAATAATCGAGTGGACCCCAATCTACTTCTGTAACAAATTGTTTGATAGCACTACTAGCCATCGGACCTCTCCATACCACAGCATTTTTTTCGTCCACTAAAAGTCCAATACTCATTAATTTGATACCATATTTTTCGAGGGGTACAATGTAACCTTTGCCATCAATATCTTTCATGAGTGGACGCGCACCACGCACACCAAACATAATAGGCACACTTGGTCCGTAAATATCTGCATCCATAAGGCCTACACTAGCGCCACCTTCTGCAAGGGCAAGTGCAATATTTGCAGAGACGGTACTTTTTCCAACGCCTCCTTTACCACTTACCACCGCAATAATATTTTTAACACCACTTAATATTTGTAAATTTTCTTTTCTAGTTGAAGTGGTATTGGCTGTAAAGTTTACCTGAACATTTGCTTCTTTATTGACAAGCAGTTTTACTGCATTTTCACTCGCCGTGCGCATCATATCTTTCATGGGGCAGGCAGGCGTGGTAAGTACAATGGTAAAACTTACATCATTGCCATTAATTTGCACATCTTTCACCATATTTAAGGTTACTAGATCTTTTCCTAAATCAGGCTCTTGTACATTACTAAGGGCCTTTAAAATCGCTTCTTCGGTCATCGTCACGCAAGTTTTTGTTAAAAAAAGGTAGAAGTGTGCAAAGTTAATTGCTGTAGCCCTTACTTTGCCATAAACAAGCCCATTTATTGACTTTTTATTGTCAAAACCATTCGTATTTTTGAGCCGATGAATAAAATGCTACGCATCCTTCTTATTGCCATTGCCTTTTGTAGCCTAAATAAGGCTAAGGCCCAAAATACAGCCTACAGAGATTCTGTTGTGCAACTGTATGGGGTAGTGATGACCGCCGATAGTTTAAGAGGTATACCTTCTGCTAGTATTATTGTTGAAGGAAAAGGAAGAGGTACCATTACCAGCCCTGATGGAGTGTTTTCAATTGCTGTTTTAAAAGGAGATAAAATCACTTTTTCTTGCGTGGGATTTAAAGACAGACGCATTGATATTCCAGCCAATCTCGCAGAAAATCAGTACAGTGTTATTCAACTCATGGTAAGTGATACCGTTTATTTACCAGCAACTATTTTAAGACCAAGACCCACACGTGAGCAGTTTGAAAGAGACTTTGTAAACAACAAAGTAAATGATGACATGTACGAAGTGGCTAGAAAAAATACAGACGAAGCGCGCAATAGAATTTTACTCAACTCCCTACCGTCCGATGGTAGAGAAGCCGTAAATTATCAATTACGTCAGCAAGCCAATAAATATTATTATGCTGGACAAATTCCACCAATGAATATTTTAAATCCAGCGGCTTGGGCCGACTTTATTAAGTCGTGGAAGCGTGGCGATTATAAGCGAAAAAAATAGTGTTATGTCAACTATAAAAAATGTTACCGTTGTTGGTGCAGGCACCATGGGCAATGGTATTGCACAAGTATTTGCAACCCATGGATTTACTGTAACCCTATTAGATACTAGTAGTGCGCAATTAGAAAAAGCCCTTGCTACGATTCATAAAAATTTAGACCGTTTGGTAACCAAAGAAACCATTACGGCTGCACAAAAAGAAACGGCACTTGCGCACCTCGCTACCAGCACAACCCTTGCTACCGCAGTATCCAACGCCGATTTAGTGGTAGAAGCGGCTACCGAAAACAAAGCCATCAAACTTTCTATTTTTGAGGCACTTGACGCAACAGCGCCAGCCCATGCTATTTTAGCAAGCAATACTTCTTCCATTTCTATTTCTGAAATTGCAAGCGTTACCAAAAGACCTGCACAAGTTATAGGCATGCATTTTATGAACCCAGTTCCTATTATGAAACTGGTAGAAATTATCAATGGAAAAGAGACCAATGAAGCCACTACACATACGGTGGTTGCACTAAGCACCACTTTATTAAAAGTGCCTTGCGTGGTGAATGATTTTCCAGGTTTTATTGCCAATAGGATTTTAATGCCTATGATCAATGAAGCCATTTACGCACTTCATCAAGGCGTTGCTACCAAAGAATCTATCGATACCATTATGAAACTTGGCATGGCGCATCCGATGGGGCCACTTCAACTCGCCGATTTTATTGGACTAGATGTATGCCTCAGCATTTTAGAAGTTTTATACGAAGGTTTTAAAGAAGAAAAATACGCCCCTTGTCCATTACTTGTAAGCATGGTAGCGGATAAAAAACTAGGCGTAAAATCAGGCGCAGGGTTTTACACCTATGGTGTGTAAGTCTTTGAATTTATACAATACTTCTTCAAGTCTTGCTCTCGGTATACCAATGCGCAGGTTGCAAAAAAGTTGCATGGACTGTTCCGAAACTGAACAGCCGTATTGCTTTACTACATTCATCACCTCTCCCATTTGCGTATAGTCAAATGAAAGCTCGTAATAACATTCAATTGTTTTTTGAACAAATGGCGTTAATTGCAGTGCCATGGAGGCCGCAGATTTGTATGCATTAATTAAGCCAGGAACTCCCAGTAATGTACCGCCAAAATAACGTACTACCACAATGGCGGCATTGGTTATGCCACTGCTATCAATCTGCCCTAATATTGGCCTACCAGCAGTTCCAGCGGGTTCCCCATCGTCACTTACTCTAAATATATTGTTGGTTAATCCTAACCGATAAGCAAAACAGTGATGCACTGCCTTAGCGTGTTCTTTTTTTAAATCCTGTAAATGCTGCTTGAAATTTTCGGGAGAAGTAACTGGAAATGCATACCCTAAAAATTTACTTCCCCTATCTTTAAATTCAGCCATAGAAGGCTTTTCGATAGTAAAGTAATGATCTGCGTTTTGCATGGATAAATAAATTTGAAGGGCTGACGCAAAAATAACCTAAATGATACTAACATTGCATCATGACTTTTGAATTAGCCGAACAGTCCCTTACTACTGCACTAGATAGTCTCTATGATGATAGAGAAGCCGCTACCATTGCAGCCATGGTAATGGAATTTGTTACGGGTAAATCAAAAATGGATCGTTGGCTTGTGAAAAGTGAGACCGTTTCTGACAATCATTTGGATCGGCTGCAACAATACACCAACGAACTACGAACGGGCAAGCCCGTGCAGTATGTACTTGGAGAAGCCTGGTTTGCAGGACTTTGCTTAAACGTTAATGAGCATACCCTAATTCCAAGACCTGAAACAGAAGAGCTTGTAAACTTATGTGCAAGTTGGGTGTCAACAAATTTTAATAACAAGCAGCACATCCAAATTTTAGAAATTGGAACAGGGAGTGGCTGCATTTCAATTGCACTGCACAATAAAATACCAACTGCCATCATTACGGCTATCGATATTAGTGCTGGGGCTATTGAAGTGGCAACTAGTAATGCAGCAAAATACAATACACCTATCTTGTTTAAAACAATTGATTTTTTAGACGAAACATGCTGGCCGGACTTAGGTAGTTATGATATTATTATTTCCAACCCTCCGTACATAGCTGAAAATGAAAAAACTAATATGGCAGCGCATGTGCTAAACTTTGAGCCGCACACAGCGCTATTTGTTGCTAATAATAATCCACTTATTTTTTACAACGCCATTGCATATTTTGGAAATACGCACCTAAGTAGCGGCGGCGCCATATTTGTAGAAATCAATCAGGCACTCGGCCCTCAAACGCAGGATGTTTTTGTAAAAAACAATTACACCGCAGTACTCAAAAAAGATCTGTTTGAAAATGACCGGATGATTGTAGCGACAAAAAACTAACTACGCGCTACTGGCAACTGAATACTGGCAACTGACTGCCCCTACTGACTATTGTCTACTGCCATCACAGGCGTTGCGCCCAATTTTTTAATTACCTGCATTACTTTTATCGCAGTGCCTAAATGAGAAGTGCTATCGCCATTAATCACCACCGAAGGCTTATCCGTTTCTTTCGCTAAAAAAATAGAGAGTTCAGCTTCCAATGAGTCGATTCCAATAGCTTTAGAACCAATATAAATTTGCTGGTCTTTGTCTACGGTAACTACCACCGTTTGCTTGGCCTTGGTATCACTTGCCGCTTTTGGATTGGACACTTTAATCACATTTGGATTGGCAAGCGTTGATACAATTAAAAAGAACAACAATAGGATAAATAGAATATCATTTAAGGCACCGGTGTGCACTTCTGGATGAGATCGTAAACGCTTTCTGATATTCATTGTATAAAATTAACGAGTAGGTTCTTGTAAAATATCAATGAACTCTGAGCTGGCTACTTCCATTTTATTGGCAGTTTTATCGATTAGGGTGCTTAAAAAATTATACCCAACATATGCAATGAGTCCAATAATTAAACCGGTTGCAGACGTAATCATTTTTGTATAAATACCGCCCGCAATGGTGTTTAACGTGTATTCACCAGTAGATGCTATGCCATAAAATAATTGCACCATTCCAATAATGGTTCCTAAAAATCCAAACATCGGCGCAATCCCAGAAATGAGTGATAAAATAGATAGGTTTTTTTCCATGTTGTACATTTCGAGGCGGCCCACATTTTCCATACTTTTTTCGATGGCATCTAATGGCTTTCCAATGCGCTGAATTCCTTTATCAATCATACGCGCAACAGGACTATTGGTATTTTTTGCCAAATTACGCGCTGCTTGCACATTACCTGTTACAATATTATCTCTGATAATATTCATGAAGTTGGGTTCTATCC
>CAJBRT010000218.1 GCA_903958045.1 uncultured Bacteroidota bacterium
GTATTAAGCGAAGTACAATTTTAGTAACAATGCCTAGCGTGCCCTCGCTACCAACAATTAATTGGGTAAGGTTATATCCGGTTGCATTTTTTAAAACATTAGAGCCTGTCCAAATAATTTCGCCGGTAGGTAGTACCACTTCTAAGTTTAAAACATAATCTTTTACAACACCATATTTTACAGCCTTAGGGCCACCTGAGTTTTCAGAAATATTGCCCCCTATAAAACAACTCCCTTTGCTAGCAGGGTCGGGCGGATAAAAAAGCCCTTTTTCTTTAACTGCATTTTGTAACACTTCTGTAATCACGCCAGGCTCGGTGGTTACTTGTAAATTGCGTTCGTCTATGTCAAGTATTTGATTGAGTCTTTCGGTAGATAATAGTACGCCACCTAAGTGTGGGAGTGCGCCACCCGTTAATCCAGTACCTGCTCCTCTTGGTGTTACGGGTAATAAATGTTCGTTGCAAATTTTTACGATGGCAGCAATTTCGTTTGTTGTTTTAGGCTTTACAACAACAGCTGGCAAGTACAACAAATTTTCGGTTTCGTCTTTACCATAACGGTGTAAGCTTTCTTCATCTGCTACTACATAATCATTTCCAATAAGTTGCTTGAACTGATCTACAATAGAAGCAGTTACGACGCCGGTTAGAGTTGCCATGGGTATGGTATTTAGAAAGAGAAACTAGAAGAGGCCAAATAAAGTGCTATCAACTTTCCCAATGATATCACCAAGGTCAGCTTCGTTTTCGCCAAATTTATTTTTATCACAATCAATGACAAGTAATGGGCCTTCTTGGTAACCATCAATCCATTTGTTGTAATATTCGTTGAGGCGTTTTAAATAATCGAGTCTGATATTTTCTTCATATTCTCTACCTCTTTTTTGTATTTGTGATACGAGGGTAGGAACAGATGCTTTTAAATAAATGAGTAAATCCGGCGGTTGTACCATAGTTTTAAGCGTGGTAAAAAACGCATAATAGTTATCAAAATCGCGCTTACTCATCAGTCCCATTTCGTGTAAGTTGGGCGCAAAAATATTGGCATCTTCGTAAATGGTTCTGTCCTGAATAATGGTTTCAGTTCCTCTTGCGATTTCTAATAGTTGGTTAAGTCTACCATTTAAAAAGTACACTTGTAAATTAAAACTCCATCTAGGCATGTCTTCATAGAAATCCATCAGGTATGGATTGTGGTCTACGTCTTCAAATTGAGGTATCCAACGGTAATGCTTACTAAGCATTTCGGTAAGTGTTGTTTTACCTGCGCCGATATTACCTGCGATTGCGATGTGTTTGGGTTTCTTAGCTTTTGCCATAGGGGTTGAAAATACGAAATGAGTATCTTAAAAAGATAATTAAAGTTTGTTTTTTTTAATAATAGTTCATGCCAATGGCGCTTCTAACAAGTGTTAGGGTTTTAGAGGCGCTTTCGCCTGCTTTTTCGGCACCTAGTTTCATGATTTTTTGAAGGGTAGCCGTGTCTTTTTGCAAATCCGTGGCCTTTTCACGAATCGGTTTAATAAAAGCGGCCATGTCTTCTGCTAGTTGCTTTTTTAAATCGCCATAGCGGATAATGCAATTGCCTTCACTACTATTATTGTAATCAGATTTAAATTTTTGTACTGTATCTGCGGTACTCACAAGACCCATGAGGGTAAATAAGTTTTCGATATAAGCAGGCATAGGAGC
Organism: uncultured Bacteroidota bacterium; assembly: GCA_903958045.1. Taxonomy (GTDB): domain Bacteria; phylum Bacteroidota; class Bacteroidia; order Chitinophagales; family Chitinophagaceae; genus Sediminibacterium. Next base: position 1,695 of record CAJBRT010000218.1, read on the forward strand.
GTTTGGTGTTAATGGACCACCATCTGTTTTTGCTTTCATGATTTTTTTACGAATCACATCATCTTCATCTGCTAAGTAAAGTGTGTTCATTTGATTTTCACTTTTACTCATTTTTCCTTCGCCATCTAAACTCATAATTTTTACAAGTTCGCCACCATAATTAAAAGCATATGGAAGCGGCAAAACCTCGCCATATCTATGGTTAAAGCGTTCTGCGTAATTGCGCGCCATTTCAAGGTGTTGTTCCTGATCTTTACCAACAGGCACTTTTACAGCGCGGTGAATTAAAATATCAGCGGCTTGTAATACCGGATAGGTAAGTAATCCAGCGTTTACATTTTCTGGTTGTAAACGAACTTTTTCTTTAAAGGTTACTGTTTTTTCCAACTCACCTTTATACGCCATCATATTTAAATACAAGTACAGTTCTGCAATTTGCGGAACGTCACTTTGAACATATAAAGCCACTTTTTCTGGATCCAATCCGCAAGCAATATTTTCGGCAATAACCCTTAATACATTTGCTTGAAGTTCTTTGGTATCGGGGTGGGTAGTAAGGCTATGCCAATTGGCTACAAAAAAGTAACAATTGAACTCATCTTGCATACGCACATAATTGCGCATGGCACCAAAATAATTGCCTAAATGAAGGAATCCCGTAGGCCTAATGCCACTTAAAACCACCTCTTTTTCCATAGCCGCGAAGATAAGGCGCTTTTTCATGATATTTGCTATACAAATACCCTAAAACTGCCCATTATTCAAGGTTCCAGTCACATATTAGGTTCACCCATCGAATACCTTAAAGGCGTTGGCCCTTTAAGGGGTGAATTATTGAAAAAGGAGCTTTCTATTTATACTTTTTCGGATTTACTGGAACATTATCCGCACAGACATATTGACAAGACCCAGGTACACAAGATAGGCTCCATAACGCCCGGCACCGAATTTGTGCAGGTAGTAGGCATTTTAGAGCAGCCTGCCTTAATGGGCGACAAGCGTGCTAGGCGCCTCATTGCGCAGTTAACGGATGATACCGGCACACTGGAACTCGCTTGGTTTCAGGGGGCTAACTGGGTGCAAAAGAACCTGGTTCCGGGTCAGAAATACCTTGTTTTTGGTAAAACAGGCTTTTTTAATGGGAAGCCTCAAATGGTGCATCCCGAAATTGAAATTTTTACCCCAGCCAAAGAAGGGGGCAAAGATTATTTAGAACCCGTGTATCCGGCCACCGAAAAATTAAAAGCCCGTGGGCTTAATGGAAGACAACTAGCAAAACTCACGTACCAGCTGTTTTCTATGATTAAGCCCGCAGATATACCTGAAAATTTACCTGCTACTATATTGGCTGATTATAAGCTCATGAACCGGTATGAGGCCTATTCAAATATTCATTTCCCGGTTTCTGAGAAAGCCTATACAGCAGCGCTGAGGCGCTTAAAATTTGAAGAATTATTTGTGGCACAAGTGCGCCTTAATTTGGTGCGCATTTCGAGGCATCAGTCAAGTAGAGGCGTCATATTTGAAAAAGTAGGTGACTTTTTTAATACTTTTTACAACCAGTATTTGCCTTTCGAATTAACGGGCGCTCAAAAAAGAGTACTCAAAGAAATTAGAACCGATACGGCTAGGGGCCGTCAAATGAACCGCCTTTTACAAGGAGACGTAGGTAGCGGTAAAACCATCGTTGCGCTACTCAGTATGCTCCTTGCCGCCGACAATGGATTTCAAAGTTGTTTAATGGCGCCCACCGAAATTTTAGCACAACAACATTATCAAGGGCTCAGTGAATTATTAAAAGATATGGGGGTAGAACTTGCTTTGTTAACGGGTAGTACCAAAACAGCTGCAAGAAAAAAAATCATGCAAGGATTGCAAGATGGATCACTTCATTTTGTAGTAGGTACACACGCCGTTATTGAAGAAAAAGTGCAGTTTCATAATTTAGGTTTTGTCGTTGTAGATGAACAACACCGCTTTGGTGTTGCGCAGCGTGCTAAACTTTGGGAGAAGGCAGTCATACCACCGCACGTGCTTGTGATGACTGCAACGCCCATCCCTAGAACCCTTGCCATGACTGCGTATGGTGACCTTGATTATAGTGTCATGGATGAACTCCCGCCGGGTAGACAACCCATAACAACGGTGCACCGAAATGAAATGGCGCGTGCTACCGTCATGGATTTTGTAAAAACAGAAATTGAAAAAGGAAGACAAGCTTATTTTATATATCCGTTAATTGAAGAGAGCGAAAAACTTTCTTACGAAGATTTGATGCAAGGCTATGAGCAAGTAAAAAGTTTTTTCCCTGAACCCAATTACAAAATTAGCATGGTACATGGAAGACAACCTTCTGATCAAAAGGAAACAAATATGGCACGCTTTGTAAATGGTGATACACAAATTATGGTAGCCACCACCGTTATTGAAGTGGGCGTAAATGTGCCCAATGCTTCTGTTATGGTTATAGAAAGCTCCGAAAAATTTGGACTTTCTCAGTTGCATCAGTTGCGTGGACGGGTAGGAAGGGGCTCCGAAAAAAGTTTTTGCGTTTTATTAACAGGTCAGAAAGTGAGCAACGACGCCAGGGAGCGAATTAAAATAATGTGTGCTACCAATGACGGGTTCTTAATTGCCGAAAAAGACCTAGAATTAAGGGGTCCTGGGGATATTGAAGGTACCAGACAAAGTGGTGCTTTGAACTTTAAGCTGGCTAACATTGTTAATGACAAAGAGGTGCTGGAAGTGGCCAAAATAGCAGCCGAAAAGCTGGTAGA
>CAJBRT010000219.1 GCA_903958045.1 uncultured Bacteroidota bacterium
ATCATGAATACGGCTAATATTCCAATTCCAGAATATGAAAAGTATGCAGCATCTTTTAATCCAACTTCATTTAATGCAGATAGTTGGGTAGCTATGGCCAAAGATGCCGGTATGAAATACATCGTCATCACTTCAAAACATCATGATGGTTTTTGTTTGTGGGATAGTAAGGTATCGGATTATGATGTAATGGATAAAACACCCTTTAAGCGCGACATCATGAAAGAATTAAGTGATGCTTGTAAAAAATATGGTGTTGTGTTTTGTATGTACCATTCAATTATGGATTGGCATCATCCACTCGAAAATAAAAATGACATTAACAGATTTAATCAGGAGTATTTGCGTCCTTGTTTAGAAGAACTTGTTACAAAATATGATCCGGGTGTTTTATGGTTTGATGGCGAGTGGGTAGATGAGTGGACCAAACCAAAAGGCGACTCTTTGTATCAGTGGCTACTTACCTTAAAACCTAATTTAATAGTCAATAACCGTGTAAGCAAGGGTCGCAATGGTATGCAGGGTATGAATATCAATGATGCTGCTGGTGATTTTGGAACTCCAGAGCAGGAAATATTAACCGAAAAATCTACCGAAGATTGGGAAAGTTGTATGACCATGAATGATCATTGGGGCTTTAATAAAAATGACAATAATTTTAAGTCAAGCAATCAGTTGGTTTGGAATTTAGTAGACATTGCATCTAAGGGTGGTAATTACCTACTCAATATTGGGCCAACCGCTGCGGGTTTATTTCCAGATTCAAGTGTGCTTCGTTTAAAAGAAATAGGTGAGTGGATGCGCATTAATGGCGCGGCTGTGTATGGTGCAAAAACCTGGGATAGTTTTGGTGAAGGTGCAAACATCAGGTATGCAACCAGTAAAGAAAACAAGCTATTCGTGTATTTAAATGGGTGGCCTAAAACAACCGTTACACTTAAAAAAATTAAACCCGCACCAGGTACCAAAATCATACTTAATGGATTTCATACACCACTTGAATGGCATCAAACAGAAGAAGGCTTGGTGATTTACTTTCCTTCGGCGCCGCCAAGTAATCCTGGACGTGCTAGCGTGTATGTTTTAAATTTAGAAGGTACCCCGCAGTCGCTATCGACTGCGCCACAAATAGGCAACGCCGATGAAGCCAAACTAAAATCGAAAGTAGTATCGGGTGTATCTGAACGCGTTGCTATTTCAAGCACTGAATATAATGCAACCATTCGTTTTACCACCGATGGCTCTGAGCCTAATTTAGGATCTGCGGTGTATGCTTCGCCTATATTGGTTACACGTAGTGGTTTAATTAAAGCAGTAAGTTATGTGCCTGGTAAAATGCCAAGTGAAACTTCGGAACTTACCATTGTTAAAGGAAAGCATTCGCTTACGCTTGCGCCAAATTATGCGGCGCAGTATAGCGCCATGGGTCCGGTAAGTTTAGTGGATGGTATTGCCGGCGATGCTAAAAACTTTCATAAAAACTGGTTAGGGTTTGAGCAAAAAAATATAGAAGCCGTTATTGATTTAGGAGCTGCAAAATCTATCAATAAAGTATCTGGTTCTTTTTTAAAACGACATAGTGAGTGGATCTTTTTACCAAAATCATTTAGTGTATATACTTCTATGGATGGTAAAATATATCAACTGTTAAGTACGCAAAAAATTACAGCTCCTAAAACTTCAGAAGCCGCCGAGGTTGTAAAAATTACAGTAGCTAAAAAGGTGCGTACAAGATTTGTAAAAGTAGTTGCCAACAACACAGGTGTATGCCCTAGCTGGCACGCCGGTAATGGCGGTAAAGCTTGGCTTTTTTGTGATGAAATTACCGTTGAATAACTATGGTACAAATAGCTTAGCTTGTAATTTTTTTTGCAAATCGGTGCTTAGTTTGGATAAGAAATCATAGCCTGTTGCTTTTTCAATTAAATCAACTGTGGTAATATATTTTTTCCAGTCTGTATCCAGTGCATTTTCATTTGGAGTATCTATGGCAAGTATTCTTGTATCGGCATTGGTTCGTAATAAGTCACTATTTCCAGTGGGAAGGATAATCGCAATTTTCCATACTCTTTTTGGTACGGTTACTTTTCCATTGTTAATGGTTTCGGCGTAGCCGTTGCTTCCAGTTCCTCCCTTGCCATAGCTACCCATGATGGTATACACTTCATATCCTTTTTTTACTTCTCCGCGTAAATAGGTTTCTAAATCGGCCCAAGCACGTTGATTGTTTTGTGGCGCTTGCGGAATCATATTGGTCATTAAAAAAGTACTACTGTTTGCTTCTACCGAGCTTGTTCTATCTGCAGAAGGGCAGTTGTGTCCTCTATCAAATCCCGAGCCACTATAGCTATTGCTTTGTACTTGATAATAGCCAGTAGGCAATCCTAAAAATGCAGCAAAATTATCTTGTCGTGGAGTGCTTCCTAAGTTCGATTCATCTAAGTGCCATGCAACCCAATTGGGCGTAGCTCTTGTGCTACTATAGGAGTTCACGTAATACTTTTTATCGATTAAATAATTTTCTGTGACTGCAGCACTGTTTGTTGCATTAGAAGGATTCCCAAAAAGTATGTTGCTGTCATCCCCATCGGAAGGTGGAACATCGGGCCCTGTTCCAGATGGAAGGCCTCTGCCTGCAGCTGGAGTGCTGTAATTGGTTGTGTCAGGCGTATTATCTGCGGGTTCATTAAAGTTAATTCCGGGTTTGCCAGCTCCAATAAAAATGATATCATCAATGTTTACACGAGTAGTGCCAATTTTTCTAATTTGAAATCTTGCTGGTTTATTGCCAGTAATTTTTATTGAATCGGTAATAAATGTGCTGCTATTTGTAGTAAGTGTATTTCCAATTTGTGTGTAGTTCGCACCTTTATCTGTAGACATCCAAACTGTAAGTTCTGAATTGCCATCGCTTCCAAATTTGGCGTGATTGATTTTAATCATTGAAATACTATCAATGTCAAAATTCATTTCAATTTTACCGGTTCTAAGTCTAACTGATTGTGTGTTGTTTTTGATGTCGGTGGCTAACTTGCCAAGTAGTGCATCATCAAAAGACCAGACGCCCGTTTTGATGGTTACAGGCCCAATTGCATAGGCCGCTTTGGTGCCCATTTCAAAATCTTCTTTGATAATATATGCTGCTGGCACATGCACAAAAGTTGTTACTGGTGTAGGTGTTGCGGTGTCGTTTTTCTTACATCCTAGTAATGCCACAACAAGCAGCATGCTGGTAAATAGTTTTTTCATTGAATGAGTCCCTTAGTTTCATAATTAATTAAGTCACAATTTTAATTATATTTATTCTACATTTAATGCACATTGCATTACGAAATCGTTAATATGTTAAATTACAGGATGTTACAACGAATATTTTTTTCATGTCTTTTAATTATAGGCTTTAAGGTTGCAGGAGCGCAAACAAAGCCTTACAACAATGAAATGTATGTATGGAATCATTCATGGATTGTGGCTAAGCCGTCCAATACATCACTACCGCAAGTACTAGTAATTGGAGATTCTCATGCCGAGCGTTATTATCCGGTGGTAAATAATTTATTAAAAGATAAAGCCACTGTTAGTAAAATAACTACTTCTTTAAGTATGGGTGATCCTACATTTATGCCGCATCTGTCGGGTCTTTTAGGAAATTTTACATTCGATTATATCTTTTTTAATAATGGGCTTCATGGGGTATTGTATTCACCAGCGGAGTATGCTTCTTATATTAGTAAAGTATACAAACTGCTCAAAAAAAATAATCCGTTGGCTACCATTATATGGGTTAATACCACTGCTAGGCGTGTGCCCAATAATCTAGATAGCTTTGATGCTTACCATCAAGATGTTATTGAACGTAACAAATATGTAGCCGCCTTTTGTGCCAAAAAAAATGTAAAAGTGCTCGATTTTTTTAGCTTAACCGTTAATGATAAAAGCCTTTTTACCCAGGACGGTATTCATGTAAATGAAGCTGGCGTTGCCGCTCAGGCTAAATTGATTGCTGCGGAGGTTAAATAATTTTTATTGGATTGTATAATATCTTATAAATTGCAGGCATGTATGCAACAATGCTAATTCCCTAACTATGGACAAGACATTTGAAAAATTCAAGCTTTACATTGCCCCTTTTGGGTTTAGTGAAAAAGATTTTAATGTTTTAATTGAATATTGCGAACCCATGTATTTTAAAAAGGGGGAAGTGATCATGAAGGCTGGCGAAAAGCAAGGATCCATTTACTTTATAGACAAGGGGATTGTCAGAAACTTTGTTTTATCGTCAGATGGGGAGGTTAAAACCTATGGTTTTAGGATTGAAAATATGTTAATTACGGGCTATGGTATTCATAATTATAAAAACGAGAATAGGGCAAAAGTAAATGTGGAATGTTTGGAAGATTGTGAGCTTATTCGAATACCTATACAGGCGTTAAAATTTATGGAGGAACACAGTAAAGACGCGCATAAAGTGGCAAGGTATTTAGCAGAAGCGCATACACTCGAACTCGTTAGTTTTATTATTGACATTGATACTATGCC
>CAJBRT010000220.1 GCA_903958045.1 uncultured Bacteroidota bacterium
GCATCTACATAGGTTTTAACGGCGTTTTGGGTTGGAAATAAAACATCACTTGTGCCAAGTGTTGTAGTCGCAGATTTGTTGGACGTATTTTCTTTTAAATCCAAAGCAGCTTGTGTTAATATGCTTATGGGTTTATTAAAATCAGTGGTATTGTCTACATTGTTAAGTGCCAAATTTGTTTTGGCAGCGGCTACGGTACTAGCACCTGTTCCTCCATTTGCAATTGTAATCACACCAGTTATTGTAACACCGGCCACGGCTGCATCTACATACGTTTTAACGGCGTTTTGAGTAGGAAATAAAACATCACTCGTACCAAGTGTTGTGGTCGCAGATTTATTAACTGTATTTTCTTTTCCATTAAGATCGGATGGACTTACTGTATTTGACAATAAAGTTGTTAATGCCGCTTGCTTAGCGTAAGGCTGTAACATTGCAGCGGTATCACTCACATTTAGTTTACTATTCAGTGTCGTAACAACCGTTGGACTGAGTTTTGACAGGGTTACAGCACCATTTGCAATAGAGGGTGCGGGATAATTTCCAACCAAATCGCCGGCCGCAGAACCAACAGGCGCTGCTGCCAAGGCAAAAGGTACACTTTGCAATTGGTTCATGCCTACAAGTGTAAAATTGCTTGCACCGTTTGGATCAATTTCCAATTTAATATACTTTTTTCCTGTTGCCCAGTTAATGGAAGCAATGGTTCCAATAACATTAACACCACCAGGAGCCCCAATTACAATCGTAAACAAACCAACATAGTTGGTTGCAACTGTTTTTGTTTCTTGATAGGTTAATAGACCATTAGCCGCACTATCAATAATGGATAAACGTACTGTTATAGAATGCGTTGATATAGGCTCCCCACTTGCATTTCGGGCAATTCCTTGGTAATTTAATTGTTGCGGTATTTGTGCTATCGCCGGAGCAAACAAAACCAACATACCTAGCATTAAAATATACTTTTTTATCATTGTCTTTCTTTTATGATTTTAAATGCACCTGATTTAATTTTTTCGCCAGCTGTATTTTCCAGTACCAACTTTATATAATACACACCGGCACTTAACCTGGTTAAATCGGTTTTTTCGATAAGTTGAAAGCCATTTTTATCAATACTTGTGGTACCTAAAATTTTACCTTCTTGGGTAACTAACTGAAACATTAATTTACCAACAGCAAAGGATTGAATATTAATAGTAACGACACCAACTGCTGGAATGGGATAAATAAGCACTTCTTCATGTAGCCAAGTAGGCCTACTTGGCTTATATAATTTATCAAATGGTTGTAATACACCGCTTGTAACATTCCAAAAAGCACCCACCCGACTACTCGGAGATCCATTTCTAGCAAAATAAGTATCGATAAGGGTTGCTTCACCTACACTCCAATCAATAATGTAGGAGGAAGATACCGTTCCGGTACCGCCACTTGTATTTAAAATTAAGGGGCTTGCAGGAGGAATTACAATTTGGGCAAAAGCATTAATGTAGAAAAAGGAAATAAATGAAAAAAGTAAAAGTTTTAGCATACACGAAACTTTTAGATAATGCTATGCAGCAAAACAAAAGAAGTGAGGCTAAAATATTTTTTAAATGATAAAATAAATAATTTTCTATGTCGCAAAGCTATAATTACATGTAACATTCATGTATTATCCGCAACAATTAGTGTTTAAGAGAATCGATAAAATCGGTGGGAGATTGTTTTTTGAACTTCGCAAATGCTTTGTACATGGTTTGTCTGGATCCAAAGCCAGACATTTTTGCTAATGCTTCGATCGTATATTCTTCATGCTTACCTTCTCTTAATAATTCTACCAAATAATCAACCCTGCTTTTATTAATCAAATCGGCAAAACCAAGCCCGGTATTCTTTTTAATAAAAGCGGTAACAATTATTTTGTTTGAATCTAAATCAACCGATAAATTTTCGATACTTGCTTTCTCTTTTAAATAAAAGTGGGACGTATAAAAAGCAACCTCGAAACTATCCTTTGAAATTTCTACTTTATTGACATCGCTTAAATCGTAATGATACCAGGGCGCATTGATGCTATGAGGCCTGTAGAGTAGACCTAAAACTAAAATCACAGGAAGAATATGGGTCGAATATACACCTTTGGTATAGACATGAATAGGTAGTGTATTTTCAAAAATATACAGTAGAAAACCAAGTATCATGAGGGTAGTCCAAAAACGGAGTGGCGTATAAAATTGATTTTTTTGTTGTTCAAAAAAAGTGGTTTTGATAATGAATCCGCTAAAAAATAAAAAGTAACCGCCAAGTAGTAATACCCGAAAAATTTTTAAATACACATTTGTAGTGGATGCTACTGCGTAAAACTGAAATGTATCGGTATGTAAGAAATAAGTATTGTTGGGTGTAGCGTATATAAATACGAGTACTGAGCCAAGTAAGGCTGTAACGCCTTCTACAATGAATACCCAGGAAGGTATTTTATAGGCGTATAAAATAAGTGCAATATTGACCACAAACATGGGCATGATATCAATGAGTAACCTAACAATTGATAATTCGAGTTCCGATAAATGCCCAATAAATAAAAAAAGATTTACAATGCTAGCTAACGTTAGTAGCCCAATGAATTGGATTTTAAGTAATACTGAATGCTTAAAATTTTTGGTGACCTCTAGTATTGAAAAAATGGTAATGAAAACAAATGAGAAGTACAAATAAGGTGAAAAACTCATAAAAGGAAAAACGCTTAATAGATAATAACTATAAACGTAAATATCCTTACGATTGCCGGATTTTGTTGAATAATTATGACAAAATAAGTTTAAAATTTGTAACAATAGTTATGTTACAAATGACAATCAATAAGTTATGAAGTCTTATTTTCCCATTCTTAATTGGACACCCATTTCAAAACCACCAGCATTTAAGCCAACGAGTGCTCGTGTAGGTGTTGTATAAAAGCCATAAAACTGCCAGCGGTTGTTTCTATTGTAGTTAAAACCCATGCTAGTAGATTTAGTGGTATGGTACATAGCCATAATTTTAAATGGCTCTTTAAAACTTATTTCGGCACCAAAATCTGCTATGTTATCATAGTTCTTTACACCTCTATACGCAAATTTAGGCGTTACATTGATTTCATTGTTAAGCTTGATATTGTAACTCATAGCAGCATAAAACAAATTAAAATCAGCTTCGGTAGTGTATGATTTTTCCATGCTTCTACGTAAGTTTTGAGCCGCACCTTCTAATGTAAAATTACGATCGGTGTAAACAAAACCCATATCCGCATCTAACAATGCTTCACGATTATTAAAAGATATAACCGCTGCATCACCAGGTAACGCATTGATCTGACCCAAATCAATCATTTGACGGGTAAATCCAAACGATAAACCTAATCTTAAATTAGTGGTTCCTTCTTCGTTAAAATCTACTTTGTAGGCATAGCTACCCATCACCCTTGTATTGTTAAATAACCCAGCCGACTCTTTACTAATTAGTAGACCCAATCCAACATTACCATTAGACTTATAATCGAGGGTAAGAAGTCGTGTAGAAGGTGATCCAGGGATCGCTTCCATTTGACCTATATAACTTGCCGTAGATTTTAAGCCAGTTAGTAATCCAGCACCTGCTTGTGCTGGATTACTAATGTACTTATTGCTAAAAAATTGGGATGCAGGAGGATTAATAGAGTTAATGTTTTGAGCTACTGCAACAGCACTAACAATCGTTAAACTGATGGTTGCAAATATTTTATTCAATGTTTTCATATTTTTCTGATTTGACGTGTTTAATAGTTAAGGTTATCTAACAATTGATACATAACCTCTAATTGGTAAAGCACCGTCTTTATTAAATTTAATGACATAGAAATAAGCATCTTCTTTTAATAACTTACCATTCACTGTTCCATCCCACTCGTTGTTATAGCCACGCTTAGCAAATACTGCTCTACCGGCTTTATCATATACCATCACTTCGTTTTCTGGATACATATCAATGTTTGGTATCACCCATCTATCATTCACACCATCACCGTTTGGAGTTACTAAATTGTTAGGTACTAATTTGTAGTCAACAATAACGGTTAAGAGTACTGGTACAGTTGCTTGGTAACCAAAACTATTGGTTACAACTACCGCATAGGTTGTGGTACCTCTAGGTCTTACATTAATGTTTGCACCTGAACCCACAATACCAGAACCACCTACTGCTACCCATGTATAATTAACCGCATTTGCACCTGTCGCACTTAATTGCGCGGTTGCACCAAGGGTAATTAAAGTTGGTGAAGCAGCAGCCACTGGCATTGGATCGATGCCCAATCTAAATGTTCTTACTACACTATCAACACCACCATTTGCCACACCACCATTATCTCTTACTCTTACAGTTACCACCACGTCTTGTGGTGTTACTATACCGGCAGCGAGTGTAAATTGTATTTGTGTTCCAACAACACTGATACTGCTAAATGTTGCAGGTCTATCAGTGCTTACGGATGTAGTAGTTGATTGCGCAGTTTCTGGACCAGCAGTAATTCCTGCTAGGTTTACAACTTGAGAAGTAGATACATTGTATACTCTTCTATCTGTAATGGCAGTTAATGTTGGTGCTTCGTTTACATCCGTTACACTAATGGTAAACGCTCTTTCAAAACTTAAACCACCAGCATCTGTTACACGTACTCTTACAGCGTAACTATTTTTAGCTTCAAAGTTAAATACAGCAGCAGTGCTGAGTGTTGTACCTGTAATGGTAAAGCTTGCATTGTCTGTAGAACCTGTTCCAGTTACTAATGAGTAAGTATGTGAATCACCTGCATCGGCATCTGTCCCTGCTAGCGTTCCAACAGTTGTTCCTGATGCCGCGTTTTCAAGTACACTTGTATTTGATAAAGCAAGTGCAGTTGGAGCTTCGTTTACATCTGCAACAGTAATGGTAAATTCTTTCTCAAAAGATAAACCACCTTTGTCTGTAACTTTTAACCGTAAACTATATGTTGTTTTGGTTTCAAAATCAAAACCATTTACTGCTCTTAATGATGAACCGCTGATTGTAAAGCTCGTATTCTCTGCATCTCCTGTTCCGCTCACTAATGTGTATGTGAATACTTCACCAATATTTACATCTGTTGCTGCTAAGTCAACAATTGCGGTACCAGCTGTGTTGTTTTCATTAACAGTTGTTGCAGATAAAATAATATTAGTTGGAGCAGCATTGCGCGCTTCATAGTAATCAGATAATCCATCTCCATCACTATCAATTGCATCTGCTGGACTATTAGGATTAGTGCCGCTACCAATTTCTACATAGTCTGGCACACCATCTCCATCACTATCTTTAACACTAGATGGATTATTTGGATCTGTTCCATCTCTAATTTCAACATCATCAGGAACACCATCGCCATCACTATCTCCAAGTACCACAGTTAATGTTGCACTAATAGTTGCACCTAAATAATTTGCATCAGCTGCTTGTGTAGCGGTAATTGTTGCTGTACCAATTCCAACAATTGTTACAGTTGAGCCAGACACAGTTGCAACCGCTGTGTTACTAGATGAATATGTAAATGCTCCTGTTCCAGCACTACTTACTGGTGCTATTAGTGTAAACGGAGCATCAGTTGTTGTTTTATTAATATCAGCAAATGATGATAAAGTACGAGCAGCTTTAGCTACTGTTAATGTCGTAGTTACAGAACCTGCATTGTAATTATTAGATGTGGCTTGTGTTGCAGTAATTGTTGCTGTACCAGCACCTACAATTGTTACCGTAGAACCAGAGACAGTTGCTACCGATGTATTACTTGAAGTATACGTAATTGCACCAGTACTATTGGAAGAAGGTGCACTTAAAGTAAATGCTGCATCACCAACTGTTTTACTAATTGCAGACATACTTCCAATTGTTGGAGTTGCTTTTGCAACAGTTAACAAAGCTGTTACAGAACCTGCATTATAATTAGCATCTGTTGCTTGTGTTGCAGTAATTGTTGCGGTTCCCGCGCCTACAATTGTTACTGTTGTTCCAGAAATAGTTGCTACCGCAGTATTACTTGAAGCAAAGGTAAATGCACCTGTTGCATTTGATGTTGGTGCAGTTAATGTAAACGCTGCATCACCAAATGTTTTATTAATTGCAGCCATAGATGCAATTGTTGGAGTTGCTTTACCAATAGTAATTAAACCTGATAATGCACTTGTTGCTGTAGAACAACCGCCCGTTGCAACTGCATAATAATATAGTGCACCCGGTGTAGATGTTGATGGGGTATAGGTTGCAGAAGTAGCACCAGTTATAGCTGTGCCATTTAATGCAACGTTTGTTGTAACCGATGGATTTCTAAATGCGATACCATAGTTACCTGCCCAATAAGGATACTCTTGTATTTGATAGAATACAACTCTAACTTTTGTGGCACCTGCAGGGATTGCAACATTTGTTAAGGCAGTAGATTGCCATGCATTTGATCCAGTTAAATCTGCAGATTGTGATACGCTACCAACTTGCGTATTGCTAACATTATAAAAATATAATTGAATTTTACCTCTATCATTATTATTATCTAATGAAGCATATTGCGCAGAAAAACTAATTGTTGTTGCTGCTTGATCTAAATTAAAATCTCTATAAATAGAACTTGGACTTGTATATGCAAATCTTAAATAACCGTCTGTATCAATTGCAGGATTTGCTCCAGAATACAAAGCAAATGTTTGGAAACTACCTGTACTTGACGTCCAACCCGTTCCGCCACTAAATCCACTTACTAATGATGGCTTTGTTGGAGTAGAATACCACTGATATGCAGTAGCTCCTGACGATGCAACGGTTAAAGCTGTTGCTGTTCCACCATATGCGATATTTTGTGCAGCACTAGATGGCTCTGTACTAAATGTTGACGAATTAATAACTTGAGATACTATATTACTTGTAATAGCAGAGCTACAAGCTCCAGTCACAACAACATAATAAAATTTAGTTCCAGCAACATTTGTTGGAACTTCGTAGGTATTAGTAGTAGCATTTGTTATTGCAGTTGCACCTGTTGTGCTATTTGCAGTGTTTGTATACCACTGATAAGTTATGCCTGATCCATAAGCAGTAACACTAATAGTATTTGAACTTGCATTTAAACAAACCGCAGTTGGTGCAACAGGTTGAGTAGCAATTACGGCTCTAAATCCTCCAACAAAGTTTGAAGTAGTTCCTGTTTTTGCAAAAGCCGTAAGGGTTCCATTTAAATTTGCGGTTGCTGTTAAGTTTGCAACCGTATTTATTGAGGTGTTTGTGCCATCTGGAGTGCCTTGGTTAAATGTATAATAAGCTCTCAGGCCTGTTTCATTACCGTTTAATGTTGCGCTCATGTTGTCAGTAATTTCCTGAGCTGTTCTAGCGGTATTCCAGATACGAACTTCATCTAATGTACCAGCAAAAAAGTTATCTAATTTACCAATGGTAAAATTAGCATTAGGAAGCAATACACTTGATGGAGCGGTTGCTGTTGCAGCCTGTACTCCGTTTTTATATATTGTATATGTAGTGCCATTTTTCACCCATGCAACATGCACCCATGTGTTAGCTATAAAGAAATTATCAACCAACATATCATAACGAGTAGACCCGTTATAACTATCTGTATGCAATGAACCATTTGGACCAACCCACATTGATGGAGCACGTCCAACGTTTAATACAGATGTTCCTAAAAATCCACGATAATTAGCATCCACTAATGTTGGTCTCACCCATGCTTCATAGGTGAAATTATCATTTGCCGCAATAGGAAGTGGCGCTCCCGCTTCAACGTAATCATCGGTACCGTCAAAGTTTAAACTATTATTGTACCCTTTAGTTATTACATTAGAATAAAGTGTACCACACGCTGCCGTTGTTACAGCTGCTCTATAATATGTTGTTGATGTTAAAGATCCTGGACTTAAACTTGCAGCAGTAGCATTGGATATATTACTAAACGTAGCATTATCGGGTGATGATTGCCACTGAATAGTTGAACCAGAAGTATTTCCAGCCAAAGTAATCGCCGATGCAGCAGCAGATGAACACAACGTTTGATTACCTGTTGCAGTTCCTACAGCAAGTTGTTGTCCAATAGTAATACTTTTTGTATCTGTGTATTCGCAACCATTATAGGTATATAAATAAGAAACTACTACTGAAGTTGCGGTCGTTGATGTTGTTCCTGTTAATACACCACTATTACTAATTGCAAGTCCTGTTGTTGCAGGGATTGACCAAGTTCCACCACTTACCGAATGTGTCAATTGTAATGGCGAACCTAAGCATAATGAAGAACCACCTCCTATTACAGGCGCATTGGTGCTTGCAACAAAGTTTGAAGAAGTGCTTGTTCGATCAAATCCATTTAAAGTACCTGTATAAGATCCGGATGCTAAATTAGATACCGTTGTAATTGAAGTATTATTACCACCTGGGGTGCCTTGGTTAAAGTTATAATACAAAACTAGGTTAGATTCACTCCCAGTTAAAGAAATATCTTTTTGTGCTACAACCTGAGCTTGAGTTTTAGCAAAATTCCAAAGTCTCACTTCATCTATATCTCCATTAAAAAATCTACCAGCATTGCCACCATCAAAATCTCTACCAATAATTAATGGATCTGAATTTGCTATAACAGTAGTTGGGGTTCCAGTTAAAGCAACCTCAACGCCATTTACATATAACTTTCTTGTTCCATTATTATTAACCGCAGCCACATGATACCATGTATTTGCTGTTAATATGTTGTCTGCGGTAATCATTTCATCAAATGAAAGACCACGAGAATTTCCAGCATGAGATAAGCGTAAGTGATATCCATTTGAGCTATTTGAATGGTACTTACTAATTATGCCTCCTAACCAAGGAAAGGCTCTTGGATAAATCCATGCCTCCATTGTGTAGTTATTTGTTAAGTCTAATGCATTGTTATCTGCAACTGTTACTTTATCATTAACACCATCAAATGATAAGGCTCCTATGAAAACGTTGTTTGTTCCAACAGAGCCCGAAACTGCAACGTTTACAGATGTTGCGCCTGTAGAACTCAAAGCTATATTTCCAGATGGAGACCCTGTTGATGCAGCCGTCATTCTAACATATACAGTAGAACTTACTGTACCACTAGATTGAGTAAGGGATAGTGTATTAGCCCAAGTGTTGCCATCTGTTGAATATTCATATCCAGTTAATGCGGCCACAGATATATTGGCTGTTAGATTGGAGCCTGAAATATTGAATTGCTGAGAATTTGATGCTGAACTGCTTGAACATTTAGAAAAAGCGGACAAAGTACCAGAAACAGATAAAGATGGTGGTGTGTAAGCACTAAAAACATATAAAGTACCGCCACTGGCAGTCACAACATCGTATTTTCCATCACTATTTAAATCGGTTATTAAAAATTCTCCAGTTAGACCACTTGTTCCTTGGTTTGAGATAATAGTAACAGGATTTGAATCAAAACTTATTGATGAAGAAGATGTGTTTTTGTGAAAATTTAAAACAGAACCTGTATAAGAAATAATATCCAATAACCCGTCTCCATCATAATCTGCAAGTTGAACACCTGAAGAATTTAGTGATACTGTAGAGGCAGTAAATGATCCACTTCCATTATTGGTTAAAACTCTAAGATTTGTGTTGTCTTTTTGAACTAGAACATCAATGTCTCCGTCGTTGTCAATATCTGCCATGCGGATATTATTTGCCCCAAAGCCAAAATCTGAAGATTGAGAAAAAGAGGTTGATGAAGAACCGACAGTTGTAGTGGTATTCAAAACTACAAATGTAGAAGCGCTTGAAGAAACGATATAATCAGAAAATCCATCTCCATTAAAATCAGCTATCCCGAAATCAGAAGCTGTTGTTGCGTTAGCAGCTCCATTTACTAACGTAACATTTCCACTATAACTACTATTGAAATTACTGGATCCAATAGCGTGACTAAATACTCCCCCTGTAGAGGTGTTTATTCCCATAATGGAAATATTACTTAACCAATATGCACCTATAAAATCTGGTTTTCCATCTTTATTCAGATCACCGAAACTTGAATTGTATCCATTATACTTCCACGTAGCGGTTGTTGCAAGTGTAACTGGAGTTAAAAAATTTATAGTAGAGCTACCAGAATTTGGAAAAAGAACTCCACTGCTATTAGCGGGTATATTTGAAAGTATGTCTGTATAACCATCGCCTGTGAAGTCTAAGGCCTTAGTAACTTGATTACCAAAACCATCACGAATAGTAGTATTGACAAAGGATTGTTTAGTAAAATTAAATACCGCATCATTACCCGGGTTTGTTGAAAAAACATTGAGCTGATCGTGTGCATTTGAGGCCAAGATCTCTACCCTTCCGTCATTGTTAAGATCTGAAATATCAAAATTCCTTGCTGAAGATGATGAAATAGCTGATGAAAAAATTGTCGATTGACCTTGAGCCAAGGTCGTATTGCTTAAGATGTTGTTCGATACAGAACCTGAAATGCCATTTTTTATAACTAAAGTAGCAGTTGATTGTCCTGATAGTCTTGAAGACTTATCTACAATTAAAATTGCTCCATATGCCTTCCCTTTTGGCGCTTTAAATACAACTTGAGTAACTGATGAAGAAAGAACTTCGGCATTCAAACCATCTATAAAAACTGAGCAGTTAGCTTGGCTAGAAGGCAAGTTTGTTCCCAACACGGTTACATTTGCACCAGCAAAAACGCTAACCGGGCTAAAACTTGTAATGGTAGGAACTTGAGCAAAAACCGAAACACTCAAAACAATAAAAGAAACAAAGAGTAAAAACTTCCTCATAGGGTATAGTTTAAATAAGAAAAATTTATAATTAATATATCGC